>DASWVC010000067.1:0-2522 GCA_036401335.1 Chthoniobacterales bacterium | reverse complement strand
GGGAAGAGTAAAGGCGCTTCGGGATCGGTGGTCATCAGCACCAGAGCATTTTTGTCCAGTAAACAAGCAGATCCATGGTCGGAGGCGTTCCGTTTGAGGTCTTGCAGCAGGTCGTGCAGCGCGTCGGTCACGAGATCCCCTACGAGAACGCCCACGGTCTGCCCGGCCGCATTCTCCACTTTTGTAAGTACCTGGACGTTGAGCGTGATGTCCTCTAGCTGGCCTTCGGCGGCGCCCGGTCGAAGAAGGGCCGGGATGTCGCTCAAGTCGGAGATGTAAGCGGGACCGGGAGAGTGGCTAGACGCCTGCTCAAACTCAGCACGCGTGTCGTCGAAGGAGGTGAACAACGACGTGCCTACCTCCGGCGACGACGAGCAGGCAATCACGGTGCCGCGGGCGTCCACGAGCATCAACTCAGTGAACGCGGGGAAAGAGCCGATGTACCTGGACAATCGTTTGTCGGCCGTGTCACGATCGCCGGAGCTCACCTCCGGATCCTCCGCCAGGTCCTGCAGGCCGCAGATGGAGTCGGCCATGAACGCGTCCACTCCCTTGCCGACCTGAATCACAGTGTCTTCGAGCCGGGTGCCGACCTGCCGTTCGGCGTGCTGCACGAAGGTCCGGTGCAGCACCCCGATGATCACGCCCAGCGGAACCATGGGCACCAGCAAAAAGGCCAGAACAAGCTTCTTGGTCAGGGACATGGAAGCGGGATATCTTTTCTTCCGGGCCATCCGCGGCAATCCCAGCCATTTCGGCCTGCCTTGACCTCAACCACCACGAGGCCGTTTCTTCGGTCGGCGACCTGCCGCGGAGAGACCAGATCCGCCGCTCGAAAAAGGCCTGTTTGGTCTCCCGCCCGGCATAGCAGTTGCCGCAACTCTATTCTGAAACGCCTGCGCGTTTCGACGGCGGCTGCGCTGCCGTCTCGGTCGGCCAGGGACCGGCGAACCTGCCGAGCCCGGAGCCCACCGTCCACGGGGGGTCGGGGAGCTTATCCTTGGACGTCCCGGGGTGCGACCACGCCCCGGTAGGGGTGCTTGTCCCCAAGCGCCCTCTTCAAACGCGTGTCGCCACCCGCGGTAGGGGTGCTTGTCTCCAAGCGCCCCGCACTGGGCTGCTGACAAACGGCATCGATCCGGAGACGGAGGGGCACAGCCCTTTCTGGAGCGGAAACAACTCGTGCCCATGCCCTACCCTTCATCGGTTCAAGGTCTCCAAAATGAAGGAGAAAGGAAGATACTGCGTTGCGGAGGCACGTCGATCTCTCCTCCCTCAGAGCTGCGCACGCAGGGGGCTTGGGCTGCCAGGTTCCCTGGCGTCGCCCGGCGGGATCCGCGGCGCGTCACTTCGGAGCTTAGGCGTGTATCAGAGGTAAGAACGTTGTGGCAAGCTCGGAACGCCCGATCTCGCCGGTTGGGGATGCCCCGCGCCATTCGTTCGACCCGTTCCCACATGCTGCAGGGCGGTACGGGCACGCGGCGGTTATGACGAACCAGGGCCGCGGAACCGCAGCCGGATCCGCCGAGGTTAACGCTACGTGCAAATAAAGGCTCGGCGCAGCTCTCCAAGAATCGTTAGATTTTGCGGAGGTGGCTGTTGCTTACACCGTTATTCTTTTGCTTTTTCTAGTCGGCACGTCGGGCCTGCTCGCCCGGATTTTGCCGTGGCTGCCGTTGCCGCTCGTGCAGGTCGGACTGGGGGCTCTGGCCGCATCTCCGTTAATTGCGTTGCGGGTCTCGCTTGACCCTGAGCTTTTCATGCTGGTGTTTGTGCCGCCCCTGCTGTTCGCAGACGGCTGGCGCGTCCCGAAACGTGAGTTCTTTGCACTGCGCGGGCCCATCCTGACCTTGGCGCTTGGCCTGGTGGTCATCACTGTTCTTGGCATCGGCTATTTTGTGCACTGGGCGATTCCCGCTGTCCCGCTCTCGGCTGCGTTCGCCTTGGGAGCCGTGCTCTCACCTACCGACGCCGTGGCCGTTTCGGCCATTTCCGGAAGGTTGCAAGTCCCTCCCCGGCTCATGCATATCCTCGAAGGCGAAGCCCTCCTCAACGACGCGTCGGGCCTGGTTTGCTTTAAATTTGCCATCGCCGCGACCTTGACGGGTACGTTTTCCCTGGTGGAAGCGGTGCGCAGTTTCATCGTCATTGCCGCCGGCGGCCTCGCAGTCGGGTTCATCGTGGCATGGGTCCTGAGCTGGGCGCACCAGCACCTGGCAAGCCGGCGCACCCCACGCCCCGGACCTCACACGCTGCTCCTGCTGCTGCTCACGCCTTTCGCCGTTTATTTACTGGCGGAGCATTTCGGCGGTTCTGGCATTTTGGCCGCGGTTGCGGCTGGCATGACCATTAACTTCACCGACTTCCAACGGAGGGGAGATCTTTTCATGCGGATGCAGGCCCGAACGGTTTCATCAATGATCGAATTCACTTTTAACGGTCTCATTTTTCTTTTGTTGGGATTGCAGGTGCCTCCGCTGTTCGGGCAGCCCTTGCGCTCGGTCGCGCGCGCGACCGGCTAC
>DASWVC010000066.1:0-2962 GCA_036401335.1 Chthoniobacterales bacterium | reverse complement strand
CAGACGCCCGGAACCAGCCTCGGTGGGCACCATTTTCGTATCCATGAACATCGTTTACTTTGACCTTGAAACCCAGCGAACGGCCAACGACGTCGGCGGCTGGGATCGGAAGCGTGACATGGGCATGTCCGTGGGGGTCACCTTCAGCAGCGACCAGGGCGAGTACCGCATCTTTCGGGAGAAGCGGGTGGACGAACTCATCCAGCAATTGCTGCGGGCGGACCTGGTTGTGGGCTACAACGTCGTCAATTTTGATTACGAAGTGTTGATGGGCTACACCGTGCTCGACCTGCCGCATTACGTGCCCACCCTCGACTTGCTGGTGGACATCGAGAAGCGGATCGGGCTCAAACCGAAGCTCGACAACGTCGCGCAAACAACCCTGGGCGTCGGCAAAACCGCGGACGGGATCGATGCCATCAAATGGTGGCGCGAACGCCGGATGATGGAGATCGCGGAATACTGCTGCTACGACGTCAAAGTCACCAAGCTCGTGCACGAGTACGGCCGGCAAAACCGGGAGCTTTTCTACACCGACAAATTCAACCGGAAACAGAAGTTCGAGGTTGGTTGGTGAAGCCCTACCCGGAAGAAGGTGCCGGGGTAACGGCGTGACGGGGTGTCGGGGTGGAAGAACCGTTGGGATCGCGCGTCACCCTAAAGCAATGAACACCAGCGAACGGCAATGAACGGCAATCCCCGTTGACGCCCTTTCGACGTCTTCCCACTCCGACACGCCGACACGCCGTTACCCCGACACCTTCTTCTTCCACCTCCATACCCCGTTACGCCGACACCCCCACACCCTCTTCGCCTACCAGTCCCACCCTTTCACCAGCTGTTGCTCTTCCGCCATCATGCCATCCCAGATCCTGCGGTGGTCGGGCTCGTAGCGGTGATCCTGGAACTCGGCCATTTTTGCACGCAGGGCAAAGAGCGTTTCCAGGCGAGGTAAGGCGCCAACGTAGGATTCTCGCAGAAAGCGGGTGGCCGACGGGCTCTGTTCCCAAATGCCTCCAAAAGAGTCTACAAAATCGAGGGCGAACTGAAGGTCACCGCGATCGTTGTGTTGCCAAAGGTCGGGGGATGGTTCGGGGAGGTCGAGCAACAAAGGGGCGATGTAAAAATTTTGAAGCATGGCGCGCCGGTATTTTTTGGCGGCTCCTTTTTCGTCATCCGATTCAAAAAGGGTGTAGGCCCAACCAAACATGAGCCCGGGATCCTCAAGGTCCTGCGGATAAGTTTGCTGGTACCAGGTGAAATATTCGTCCGCTTGTTCCAGTTGGCCGGCAGCAAGCTGGAGCAGGGGGACCAGGAAGCGAAAGCCGGAATAATCGGTGGGGCTGTCCTGCAAGGCGCCTTCGCCGACGTTGATGGCGTTCTGCAGATCGCCCCCCTGCCAAGCCGCCAACATCTGACCATGGCAAGCTTTGAGGTAAGCACCGGGCTCGTCGGGGACATGCGAGGGAAAGGCGGCATCGGCCGCCTGCCCGAAGTGATCGGAGGCGGCCGCAAACTCTCCATCCTGCAGCTCCAGGTCGCCGAGCTCCAGCAAGGCTTCCGGCAGGTCCGGGGCAAGCTCCATCGCTTTGCGCAGCAAAGCCCGTTTCTTGTCTTTGCCCCGTGTTTGCCGCACGGCCTGGACCAAGCCCTGGGCTACCCCATTTGGGCCTTGCAGGGCCAGAAGGTTTTCCGCCGGTCCGGTGACCAAACTGCTCAGCTGAGATTCAATCTTCGGTTCCACCCCGGTGGCGGCTCCCTTGCGATCGATCAGGTTGATTTGGCAACGGAACTCCCGCGAAAGGCTTTGCCAGGTGCCTTCGTCCCACTCTTCGAGCTGAGGCATTTGCAATTCGTCGGGCACGCCCCGCTCCTGAAAAAGGCGATGCAGGAACAGTTCGACCCGGCGCTGTTCCAACTCGCGGACGAACTCATGGCCAACCAACGTGCCGGAGAATCGATGGACCACGTACAGGCACGTCGGCAGAATAAACATCGAGCCAAACTGGATCGGCACGTCGAGGTCAAACCAGTCGAACCCCCAGATTTCCCGGGTTGGACGCAACGGTTGAATCATGCTTCGACCTTGGATGATGCGGGCGGCACGTCAACCCGCCTTGCTTGGACTCGATGAATGACCAGTGCTAAGGAATCGCCATGGTTCGTTATCTGACCGGGCTTCAACCGAGCGGTGCGCTGCACATCGGCAACTACTTCGGGGCGGTGCGGCCCGCCGTCGAAATGCAGCAGAAAGGGGAAGCTTTTTACTTTATCGCCGACCTGCACGCCCTCACGTCCATCCAGGATCGCGTCCTGCTCAACCGGTACACCCAGGACCTGGCCCTGGATCTGTTGGCCTGCGGACTGGATCCGGCGCGGGCGTGCATGTTTCGCCAGTCGGACGTCACGGTCGTGACGGAGCTCGCGTGGATTCTCAGCACCGTAACCCCGATGGGGTTGCTGGAGCGGTGCCACTCTTACAAAGATAAGACCGCCCGGGGCCTGCCGGCTTCGCACGGGTTATTTGCGTACCCGGTCCTGATGGCCGCCGACATCCTGCTCTACCGGGCAAACGCGGTGCCGGTAGGCAAGGATCAGAAACAGCACCTGGAGGTCAGCCGGGACATCGCCATCAAATTCAACGAGACCTACGGAGAGACTTTCACCCTGCCGGAACCGTACATCCCAGAAGAGGTGGCCACGATCGTGGGCTTGGACGGCCAGAAAATGAGCAAGAGCTACCACAATACATTGGAGGTTTTTGCCGAAGAGAAAATCTTGCGCAGGAAAGTGATGGGGATCGTTACCGATTCCACCCCGGTGGAAGCGCCCAAAGATCCAACCAAGTCGTCCATCGTCCAACTCTACCGGTTGTTTGCACCGGCCGATGACGTGGCCCGCATGGAGGCCGAGTTCCGGCAGGGTGGGGTCGGGTACGGCGAATTTAAGAAACGGTTGTTCG
>DASWVC010000065.1:0-5261 GCA_036401335.1 Chthoniobacterales bacterium | reverse complement strand
CTCCGGCGAAGGTTGAAACCCCTGGGCGAGCAGGATGCGCAACGCCGGGGCTGCATCCCGGTGCACCTGCCCGATGGCGGCCTGCGCACCCGCGGGCAGCATTGCCACGTAGATCGGGTACTTGGGCATGAGGTCGCGGATGAATTCCTTGTGTCCCATGCCGCTCAGGAAATCAGCTTCGGCAAACGTCTGGTGGAAAAAGTGCTTCCCTACCGCTTCCCAGAAAGGCGAAAGCCCTGCCCCGTTCGTGAATCCGCGGAGTTCCGCAATCACCCGTGCGTCAAAGCGCTGCGGAAACGATGACATAAAAAGAAACCGGCTCAAGGATAACAGCTGGCCAAGCCCGGCTTTACGGTACTCCGGTTTCAACGAGAGGCTGCAGAGTTCGGACGGTCCCTTATGGTCAAGCTTGAGGTGCAATACCTTAAACGTCTTGTCGATGCCCAGCGCCTCGTTGGAAGCGCGTTCTTCGCGCACTTCGTAGGTGTAAAAAGGATCGAAGCCGCCAACCCTCGCCGTGATTCCAGCCGTGCCGACCACTTCTTTGCCTGCTTGGTTCTCCAACACGAACAGGTAATGGTCTCCGCCGGCGGTCTTGATCCGGTGATCGAACGCCCTCAAGGATTGGTAAATCCGGTGCTCCAAGGCCGCCGGTTCCGACGGCAGAGACGTCATCCCGCCCTCAATGGAGGCTGCCAGCCGCCTCAGGCTGGGCAGGTCCGATTCTTGCACCGGCCGCAGCACAAATGGTGGAGCCATGGCCGGATCTTATATCAATGCCACGGGTCAAAGAATCAAAGAATGGCACGAGTCACAGGGTGCCACGAATCAAAAAATTGACGAATGCCACGAATCGGAGAGCTCAAAAACCAACAAATCACAGGGCCCAAGGATGCACATCCGGAAACCGGGCCTCCGTCCATTTTCTGATGCGTGGCATTCTTTGGTTTGTGGCATTTACCCCCGCTCTAACGCCCTCTTCCTACCCCGTCGCCCCGATACTCCGACACCTTCTTCACGGCGTACCGCACGCGGCAGAGGTACAATCCATCCGGTGGGGCGCAATGGTTGGCCTTTTGCCCTGGGGTGGCGTCAAGAAGCCCTCGCAGCCAAGCGAGCGTCTGTCTGGCGGTGGCCACTTGCATCAGGCTCCCGGTCAACAGCCTTACCATCCGGTATAAGAAACCGTTTCCTTCAAACCTCAACGTCAAGAGGGCCCGTTGGTGGCGGGCCTGCACCGTGTAAAGGGTTCGTACCGTCGTCCGTTCCGGCTGCCCGCGGTTGGCGGCAAACGCGGCAAAATCGTGGGTGCCCGTGAGCAGTTCACACGCCGCTGCAAGGGTTTGCAGGCCCGTTATTGGCTGGTGGTAATGCCAGGCCCGTCCGAGCTCGAACGGGTGCAGGACCGGGCCGAGGCAGACCCGGTAAACGTAGGTCTTACATTTGGCGGAATGTTGGGCGTGAAAGCTGAACGGCGCCTTCCGGCATCGCAGCACGCGGACGGGTCCTGGCAGGTTGGCATTGAGGGCCCGCTGCCAGGTTTCCATGGAGTAACGTCCGGCCGGCACGTCCACATGGGCCACCTGCCCCAGAGCATGGACCCCGGCGTCGGTCCGGCCGGACCCGATAACGGGCAGGTCGAAGCGGGTGATGGCCCCGAGGGCCTGCCGCAGGTGATCCTGCACGCCTTCACCGGTCGGTTGGCTCTGCCAGCCGCTGAAGGCCCGACCGTCATAGGCCAGCAACAACCTCAGGCGTTCGGTGGGCAAGTTCGCATCCAGCGGGGGCAGCGGGCGCTCACACGCGGCCCCGGCCGCAATGGCGAGCTTAGATTCCACCAGCCAGCGACTGCGCATCCAGGTAGTTTTGCAACAAGATCTGGGCGGCCACCTGGTCGATCACGCGTCGGCTCTGCTTCACGTTGCGTCCCGCGGCGTGGAGCATCCGTTGGGCTTCCACGGTCGTTAATCGTTCGTCCCACAGCACGAGCCGGAGGTCGGGAAGCCTGACCCGCAGTTGATCGGCAAAAGCTTTCGCCTTGGCTGCAGCCGGTCCGAGCGTGCCATCCATATTTTTCGGAAGACCCAGAACGATGCCACCGAGGTCTTCCTGGCGGGCCAGTTCCGCAATCTGATCCGCCAGCCGCGGCGAGGCCGGCATTGTTTTGTAGGGGTGGGCCATGGCCCCAAGCTGATCGGACAGCGCCAGGCCGATCCGGGCCTCACCAAGGTCTATGCCCAACCAGCGTTTGATCATTGCAATTCCTCCGGCAACGTTGCCACCAGGCGTTTAAGGTTCTCCACGTCATGCCGGTGGCACACCAGCAGGGCATCCTTGGTTTGCACGACCACCAGGTCGTGCACCCCCAAAAGGGCGACGTGCAGGTTGCCCTGGGCAAAGACAATGTTGTTCGAGGAATCATCCACGGTGACCCGGCAATTCGCCACATTGCCTTCCGGAGCTCGGTCCAGGTACTTCGCCAGTGCCGTCCAACTCCCCACATCATCCCAATCAAAGGTCGCAGCTTTTACCAGAACCCGATTGGTTTTCTCCATGATGGCGTAGTCAATCGACAGTTTGCGCAACAGAAAAAAGCGTTCGTTGACAACGGTCCGGAACTCGGGCGTATGCCGGATGGCAGAAACAAATTCCGCCAGGTCAGAGGCGTGCCGGTTAAATTCGGTGAGGATCGATTTCACCGTCCACACAAAGATTCCGGCATTCCAAAAGAACGTTCCGCTCCGGAAAAACGCCTCTGCCAAGTCCGGGTTAGGCTTTTCCCGGAACCGCGCAACGTGGTAAAGGTCAGGAGTTTTGCTTTCGACGTTTTCACCCCGCTCGATGTATCCGAACCCCGGACAAGCCCAGGTCGGGGAAATCCCGATGGTCACAAGGTCACCGGTTTGCTCGGCCGCGAGGGCGGCCGCGCGCAGGTCGGATTGAAAGCCCGTCCGGTCGGCGATCCGCGCATCGGCCGGCAAGACCACCATGGTCGCGCCATCGTTCCGCGCCGCGATCAGGCCGACGCCGAGGGCGATTGCGGCTGCGGTGTCCCGTTTGGCCGGTTCGCTGAAGATGTTCTCCGCCGGATGGTTGGGCAGGGCCGCCCGCACCGCCGTTTCCTGTTCTTCGTTGGTTAATACGATGATGCGATCCGGCGGAATCAGCCCTTCCAGGCGTTGGATGGTTTCTTCGAGAAGCGTTTGATCGCTGAACAGGCGCAGCAACTGTTTCGGAGTGGCACGCCGGCTCAGGGGCCAGAAGCGCATCCCGCTGCCTCCGGCTAGCACAAGGGCGTAAAGAGGATTCGACATGTTCTAGGTTAATCGGAAAAGCGAACAAACCTGGATACTACCGCGTCACCACAGTGACAAGTCACGATTGCTTTGCCGTGGTCTGCCGCTTAACCTGGAGCGACCAGCATTGACGCGGACAAGGCCGGCTGAGAGAATGGATGATCACAGGCCAAACCCGTTCGTTGGCCGACCTCACTTATGACGATTGAAGCCCAGAAACCCATGGCCCTCTCCGTAACCTCAGTCGCCCTCCTGACCGTATCGCAGGCGTCGATTGGTTGTGGCCTGGGCATCCTTCTGGCCAGCAAGATCGATGAGCGCCGACGTACCATGGCAGCAGTAGGTTTGATGTCGCTGGCCTTGGGGGCAACGATTTCGGCCGGCATTGGGTTGGTAACGGACCTCGTCAGCGGTCCCCGTTCCCGCCTGGGGGTGCGGCGGCGCCTGCGCTCGATCCGGGAAGATTCCGGGTTGCACGCCGAAGACGAGGTTTTTTAACACCGACCCAGGGTCGCACCGCGGTCTAGAGTGATTCCTGACAGTCTAGATTTCATAGTTAAATTCAGCCGACTGAGCTGAGGGCAGGCTGGCTCCGCCTTCCAATTCTAACCGGTGCTTTTTGGATACCACCTTCACCTGCGAGCGCTCATTGGTAACCAGGGAGTCAGGCGGTACACTCTCCATGATAAACACATTCCCCCCGATCGTTGAGCGGGCTCCCATTACGGTTTCACCGCCCAGAATCGTTGCATTAGGGTAAATGGTAACGCCGTCTTCGACGTCCGGGTGCCGCTTGCCGCCCTTTTTTATTTTTCCCTGCTCGTCTTTCTGAAAGGAGCGCGCACCCAGGGTAACCCCATGGTACAGCTTCACCCGGCTGCCAATGCGGCAGGTCTCTCCCACCACGACCCCGGTGCCATGGTCGATAAAGAAATAGGCGCCGATTTCTGCCCCCGGGTGAATGTCGATGCCGGTGCGGCTGTGCGCCCATTCTGTCATGATCCGGGGCAGCAGGGGGATTTCCTGACGGTAAAGGTTATGCGCCATGCGCTGGATCGCGATGGCTTCGACCGACGGGTAGCTGACGATGATCTCCTCGTAGCTGGTGCTGGCCGGATCGCCTTCATACGCCGCTTCGACGTCGGTCCGCAGCAACTGACGAACGCGCGGCAGGTCGTCCAGGAACTTCCGCATGGCCGTGTTTGCCAGGTGCGTCGGGCACGACGGCTTTTTCGTGCGCAAGCTTTTAAAGATCTCTTCCCGGAGCCGGTCCGACACATTCTCCAAACGCGCCGTGGTCAGTTCACGCAGGTGATCGTTCGGGATAGGTCCCTCATCGTGAAACCCCGGAAACAGCACTTCAAGAAGGTCTTCACAGATCTCTGCCACGGCACGTTTAGAAGGAAGGTTGGAACCGTCAATATTGTTGATCCCGCCGTCGTCACGGTAGGATTCTAATACCGCCATCACCGCCAGGGCTATGCTCTTATCCATAATGCCAGCCGGTGAGTCTAGAGCAGGATTCTGAACCGTGCCAACGGTTCCTCAGGCGTGGGTTCGCACCGTTTCAACCGATGATCCGGGCACCTTGCGACGGTTCGGTCAGCAATCCCTGGCACCGTGCTCCGGTGCGCTGCAGGTATTCGGCGGAAATCTGTTCGAGGATGGCCGGGGCAGCTTTCTTGTCCACCAGTGACACCGTGGAACCGCCAAACCCGCCCCCGCTTAAGCGTGAACCGTAAACGCCGGGGATCTCGGCGGCGATGGCGACAAGGTCATCCAAGTGCGCCGTACTGTTTTCAAAATTATCCCGAGAGCTGGCATGGGAAGCAAACATGAGTTGACCGAACCGAGCCAGATCGCCTTGTTGGAGGACTTTACTTCCTTCCTGTACCCGCTCATCTTCACCCGTGATGTGCAGGGCGCGGCGCCGGAGCAGGTCAGGCAAATCGCTCTGTTCCACCT
>DASWVC010000064.1:0-3301 GCA_036401335.1 Chthoniobacterales bacterium | reverse complement strand
TAAAGCGGTGTCTCTGCTCGAAAGGGCTGATCTGGTTTTATCCGTGCAGGTGCTCCAGGAGTTCTATGTGCAGGCTGTACGGCCCACACGCGCCGAGCGCCTTACACATCAACAAGCCGCTGCCCAGGCTGCCGGCTGCACGGAGGTCTGGTCAGAAGATCTGGCCCATGGGCGTCAATACGAGGGCCTGCGCGTGATTAACCCTTTTCTCTAGGCAAAGTTGCGGCAAATGCCGTAAGCGGAAATCTTGCCGCGAGATTCTTGATTGTGTTCATCCCGCGGAAAGTCGCCCGCATTTCGATCGCCTTTTCAAAGACCTTGTTTGAAAAGGTGGAGTCGCTTTGCTTCTTCCGGCAAAGCCAGTAAACCTCGCGGCCATGCACGTGGAAATCGTCGATGTCAGTCTTGAAAGCGGCGACACGCTGTGAAGCCGCTGCATCCAAGGGCTCGGCAACAAAGGCGACGTTGAACGCGACGGCCGATGCCATATCCCTTTCGGTGAAAGGGCGGTAGTGTGTAATGGCAGCGATTTCGACATCCGTCCTCAGGAACGTAGACACTTCATAGCCGAGGGCGTTGAAGAGATGACTTTCGATTCGTCGTTCCAGGGCAGCGGGATCGCGGGACTCCGCTTCGAAAATCACGTTTCCGCTAGCGATAAACGTTTCGACGTTGACCAGGGGCAACGCTTCGAAATGGACGCGCAATGCGGCCATGGTTACCGTTCGCCCCCCGACGTTGATGGCGCGAAGGAAAGCAATGAACCGCGGCATGGGAAGGAAATTGGACCGATTGCAGCCGGTGGATCAATGGCGACAATGGTTAAGCACTCCCGGCGTCATCGATGCAGTGGGTGCCATTGATCTAATCGGTCGCGTTTACTTCAGAAGCTTGAACGCGTGCGGTGAAACGTCACCAAGCATGACCGGGATGCACCAGAGCATGCAAAGCGGTTCGACGGCGCGCGCAGCCTCCACTGTGCCCATGTCAGCCGTTTCCCAGCCGAATTGATCCAGAATTTCCCGCGTGGTTTCCTTCGCTGAGGCGTCGTTGCCGCAGATGAACATCGTCGGTCTACCTCCGGCGAAATGTGGATTCACCATGAACGGAGCGCCGACGGAATTGAACGCCTTGACGAAGTGCGCTTCGGGAAATCCGGCCTGCAACTGCTCCATCAACGATTGGTTATGAGTGGTAAAGTATTTGAGCACGCCGTTTTCCGGCGGGAAATCCGCGATTGGATTGGTGGCGTCGAGCACCGGTTTACCCGCCAGGTTGGCGGGCGTTGCCAGACGCAACGCGTCCGCGGCGACCGTGCCTTTCACCGCAAGGACAATTATTTCCGCAAACTGCGCTGCTTCCGCGAAACTCCCGACGCGTCCCGAGGTGTTTTGCGCCCTCCAGTCCCCCAGCTTTGCGGGGTCGCGTGTTCCCATGGTCACTTCGTGACCGTGTTTAAGAAAACCGCCGGCCAGTGTCTTAGCCACGTCTCCAGATCCGAGGACCCCGATTTTCATGCCCTTGGTTGTCATTCGTTTAACTTTTTTTAAGCAGGGTTAGCTGTTGACTGCCGCAGAATAGGCATTGGCAATTTTTCAGCAAGTAGGCACTTTTTTGGAAGCGGAAAGTTTACGCCGTGGTCCAGCCGAGGGTGGAACACGCGCTTACCGGCTACGGTCAGACGCTTAAACCATTGCTGCAGACCATGTGCGAATGGGGCAGCGAGCATTGCCGCCGTCAAACGATGCGGGCACGGCGGATTCCCAAAGCCTTGAACCCAAAGGCAGCGACCGTCAGGACGTTAAGTGCGGATTGAACGCCGCTAGTCGCGCCCACGGTTCGCTTGAAAAGGACTTACCCCGAAGCCCTGGAAAGGGTGCGCCAGATTTTATAGGTAGATTTTTCTCGCTTCTACCGGTGAATTGGGACGAGTTTCAAAGGGTTCTCCCTGTTTTTGTTTAACTCCCCCGCATTCCCCCTTTTCACGCTCTATGAACTTCAAGCCTTTGGTCTTCTGCGCCTGTTTAGGAGCGCTTTCTTCATCCGCTTGGGCTGAAACCGTTGTTAAAATCCTTCACATTCAGTCGGTGCCAAAAATCCGGGCCATCTGGCAGGAGGCCGCCCAGCAGTATGAAGCGGCGCACCCTGGCGTCAAAGTGCAGTTTGATTACCTGGAAAACGAAGCGTTCAAAGCAAAATTGCCCACCCTCCTGCAATCAAAGGATCGGCCCAGTGCCTTTCACAGTTGGGGCGGTGGAGTGATGACCGAGCAGGTCAGTTCCGGGGTTTGCCAGGACATCACCAAGGCCATTGCGGAAGGCGGCTTCAAGGACACGTTCTACAGCGCCGGCGTCCAGAACTTCACGGTGGATGGCAAGACGTACGGTTTGCCGAACGACCTTGGGCCGATGGTTTTTTGGTACAACAAAGAACTGTGTCAGAAAGCCGGGGTTGACCCGACCAAGATTCAGTACTGGGATGAGTTTATTGATGCGGTGAAGAAGTGTCAGGCTGCAGGGGTCACCCCGATCGCCGCCGGGGGTAAAGACAAATGGCCCCTGCATTTTTATCCTGCGCTTCTCATGATGCGGATTCTGGGCAAGGACGGCATGAAGGCGGTCTACGACGATCAAAACGGCGGGTTTGCCGGGCCCGAGGTGACCAAAGCATTTCAGCTTTACCGGGAACTGGCAGCCCTTCAACCGTTCCAAAAAGGGTACCTGGCTAATACCTACGCGGAATCGGCAGGCACGTTTCACGACGGGAAAGCCGCGTTCCACCTGATGGGAACGTGGGATCTGACGGAAGGCCGGGCGGACTCAGCGGATAAGAAGGGGCTGCCAAACGAGAAAATCGGTTGGATCTTTTTCCCTGAAGTGAAAGGCGGCAAGGGCAAAGCCACCGACCTGTTTGCCAGTTTGAACGGCTGGTTGATCAGCAAAGATGCCCCCAAAGAAACCGTGGATTTCATGAGGGTCTGGTTGGGCAAAGACATTCAGACCAAACTGGCGCAGGAAGGCCTGGTGATCCCTGCCGTGAAAGGAACCGCCGATGTGATCCAGGATCCGTTCTTGAAGCAAATCGCGCAAGAAATTGACAAATCGCAATGGATTGCCATCGCCATGGACCAGGCATTGGGCCCCGATACCGGACGGGTGTTTAATGACATGAGTGCGGATGTTGCCGCCGGCAACTCAACGCCGGAAAAGGCGGTCAAGGCAATCGAGCAATCATGGCAACAGAACAAAATGCAGTGATGGTTCGGTAAACCGACGTCAAGGTACGACCTGACCTATGCCCA
>DASWVC010000063.1:0-1664 GCA_036401335.1 Chthoniobacterales bacterium | reverse complement strand
TGGGCAGCCGTTTGCGGGGCAGCACTTCCAGACACCACCAGAATCCGGTCCGCTTCCGTGAGGCTGAGCGCGGGTTCGTGCGGCGGGAGGACGCCGCGACGTTGCCAGGACGACACCAGCGCATGTTCTACTCCGGAGGAGCCCACGACAAGTGGCGGCCTGGTTTCCTCCCCGAGCAGGTCACCGATCTGGTCAAGGTGCGCATCGGTGCAACTGTCAAAAAGAACGATCGGAGGGACAGTTTTCGCGGCTGCCTGACACGCCTCGTTGACCCGCTCCCGGAAATGTTGGCCAAAGCTCGTCAGGTCAACGTGGCGAATGGGCAGCGCCGTCTGTCGGGCGAGGTGCAACCGCAGGTCCGCTTCCCGCATCGGCGTCACGGGATGCGCCCGCATCGTGGGGTGGCGGTCGAGGCGAAATACCTCCGGCCCGAAGCCGGCAAAAAGGTTGGCGAACGCCACGAAGCGCTGCAACCGCGGCGCACCGACCACGAGCGGCACCCAGCCGGCAGAAAAATGGCGGAGCGCCAGTTCGATCGTGCGTCCGATGCTCCCCACCTGCGCCGACGAATCGAAGGTGGAGCACACCTTGCAGTGAAAAAGGGGAGCACCGACGCTTGCCAGGGCAGCAAAAACCGGATTCAACTCGTCCGCCAGCTGATCCACAGGCAGCGCACGGCCGACGCCCGCGACGCCGATGGCGTGAACGTCCGAAAAACGCGTTGCAATAAGGTTAGGGTCAGGTGGCGCAAGAAAAAGAACGGAACGCAACCCGGCCAAAGCAAGCGTTTCCATTACGTCGGTTGAACCCGTGAAATCGTCCCCGTACCACGTGAGCATGAGGCGCTTCATCGGTTTCCAAACCGTTCGAGGGCGGCCTGCAACTCCGGATGAGCGGCCGCATAGGTCCCAAGGTCAATGCCCTGAACGGCCGCTTCCCACGCCTGTTGGATCGACCTCAGGCCCGCTGCCGGGCCGCTGGGATGCGCCATGATCCCGCCACCGGCCAGGAAGATGAGGTCGGTGGTTTTGGCCCGTGCAAACGTGTCGGGCGCTTGTCCCGCCCATTGACCCGACGACACAACCGGCATCGCGGCATAACCGCCGAACAAGGGCGCCAGACACGCCCGGATGGAGTCCACCACCGAATCGTCCCCTTCCCAGAACTTGTTGCGTAAACCGTTGACGTGCAGGTGGTCTGCCCCGGCCAAGCGCCACAACTTCTGGTACACAACAAAGGAGATTCCGAGCAGCGGATGCCGGGAAATCAGCCCCCAGCCGTTCCGGTGCCCATGGATGGGGAGCTCGGCATGCTTTCGCAGCGTCGCCAACGCAGCCAGGCCAATGCTGTTGAGGCTTACCATGATGCAAGTGCCACCTTCATCCCGCACCAGGTCGTGGTGTTTGCACATGGCATCCAGGTCATCGCTGACGTTGAACGCGTACATGATTTTCCGGCCCGTTTTGCCGGCCAAGGCCTCGATTTCCGCCATGACCGCCCGAACGCGCTCCCGCAGTGGTGAGTGGGGCGGGTTGGCCATCAATTCGTCATCCTTGATGAAATCGATGCCGGCCTCGCCAAGGCTTCGCACCAATGCCGCGGTCTGGTCAGGAGTGAGGCCGACGCTTGGCTTGATGATGGTCCCAATCAACGGCCGTCCGATG
>DASWVC010000062.1:0-3455 GCA_036401335.1 Chthoniobacterales bacterium | reverse complement strand
TGACGGTGATTGCGGATCAGGCGTTACGTGCCGAGCAGCCGGCGGTGCACCTGCAAAGGCTGCAGACTGCTTCAGGGAGGATCGAGCTTTTAAAACGTCAGTTGCCGGCCGATGCAGAGCCCAGGTTGCGCCATTACCTTGAGCGCATGAGCCTGTCCAAAGCACTTGACCATTTGCGCGCAACAGGTCTCGCACCCGAGTCGCCTTAAATTACCGGCCTATGCAGATTGCAGTCCTTGCTGACATTCACGGCAACCTGCAGGCGTTGCAGGCCGTGCTCGACGACCTTGCCAAGGTCGCACCCGACTCCGTCATTGTTGCCGGCGACTTTCAAAATCGGGGTCCGCAATCCCGGGAAGTGACAGACCTTCTTTTCGCGCGCGGCTGGCCGTTGCTGCGAGGCAACCACGAGGATTACGTTCTTCGCCAGAGCGAAGGGTTCGAGGTGGCCGACGTCGCCGATTACTACAGCTGGCTGCCGGCCCGATGGACGGCCGGAGTCACGCGTGACTGGCTGGCGCTCATCCGTGACCTGCCCATCGCCCTCACCCTTACGGGCCCAGACGGCCGGGATGTCCTGATCGCGCATGGCTCGCCACGGTCAAATGCGGAAACGGTTTTCCCAAGCACCTCGGAGGCTGCCACCCGGAACATGCTGGGTGCCGTTTCCCCGGCTGTATTTTGCTGTGGTCATTCGCACCTGCCTTTGCAGCGCCAGGTGGGGTCCACGCTCGTGTTCAACGTCGGATCAGTCGGCTTTCCGTTTGATGGTGATCAGCGGGCAGCTTACGGCTTGCTCACGTTTCAGCATAAACAGTGGCGCGGTGAACTGCGCCGCGTCCCTTACCCGGTTGCCGACGTGTTCACCGTATTCGCCAAAACCAATTTTTACGAAAACGTAGGGCCGTTAGCCCACATCATCCGTCGTGAACTGGAAAGCGCCCGACCTCACATGACCGCTTTTTACCATTTCTTCGGGCCATTGCTCCGAACCGGGGAACTGTCGATTTTTGCGGCTGTGGAGACCTACCTTTCGATGTCACAAGCCGTCATTGAGGAACAGTACCAGGCACTCCGGAGACGCCGCGCGTAGCCGCATGATCCTGGAACAACTGCCGGATAATGTCTTCAATGGGTTCTTCTTCGACGCTGAAGTCCCGAACCGTGTTCGCGGACAGGATGTCCCGACAAACCTCGGCGACGCGGTCCCGGGGTACTTTCAGTTTGTACTCATTCGGGCTGGCTTCCACGGCGGCGAACCCTTTCGGAAGGCTCCCCGGCGGGGTGTCGAAAGCAAAACGCAGGTACTTCATGCCGCCGTAACGGTTGAGGATATCGGCAAACGCACCGTCGAAAAACACTTGGCCATGGTCAATGATCACCACCCGTGGGCAGAGTTCTTCGATGTCCTGCATGTAGTGGCTGGTGAGGATGATTGAAATGCGGTTCTTCTCGTTGAAATAACGGAGGAAGCCACGCACTTTCTGCTGGCTAATCACGTCCAGGCCGATTGTTGGCTCGTCCAGAAACAAAACCCTTGGCTGGTGGAGCAACGCCGAGATCAGCTCCATTTTCATGCGCTCGCCCAGACTGAGTTCCCGCACCATCACATTCAGTTTGTCCCGGACGTCCAGCAGGTCCACCAGTTCATCCACGGTGGCCCGGTATTGTTTCTCCGGGATCTGATAAATGGCGCGGTTAAGCTCAAGTGATTCCCGTGCCGGGAGGTCCCACCACAGCGCGTTCTTCTGTCCCAGCACCAGGGCGAATTGACGTTTGAACTGGTTCTTGCGCTGCCAGGGACCGTAGCCGCGCACACGAGCGTTACCGGCCGTCGGCACCAGCAGTCCTGAAAGCATTTTCAGGACGGTGGTTTTGCCCGCACCATTCGGGCCCAAAAAGCCGACAAACTCGCCTTCGTTGATCGTAAACGAGACGTTTTGCGCGGCATGAACTTCCTCGTACTGGCGCGTGAACAAACCGCGCACTGACCCGGCCAAGCCTTCAGCCTTGCGGTACGTCCGGTAAGTCTTGCTCAGTGCTTCCGCGACGATGGCTGGAGTCATCAAAGAGGTAACGGGGTGTCGGAGTATCGGGGTGACGGTGTGGCAGAGGGTATGAAGGTAACAGCGCGTCAGGGCGGAAGAAGGCGACGACGGGCAAACATTCCAGGCATTCTCTTAATTAACCACGGTTTGGGTTCAGGGTTAATCCAGCAACGAGATTGCAGTCTCGGTTCCACCCCGACACTCCCATACCCCGTTACTCCAACACCTTCTTCAGGCTGCCGATTTGGCAGGCGTCACCTGGGTGGGATTCTTCAAGTGAACCTTGATCTTTTCTACCGCTGCCTCACTCGTAAGCCCATGCTTTTTGCGGAGGATGGCCGGCGTGCCATGTTCAATAAACTGGTCGGGCCAGCCAATGCGGACCACCGGAGTGACAATGTGAGCCTCCGCAAGGTGCTCCATGACCGCGCACCCGAACCCGTTGTGCAGGACGTGGTCTTCAAACGTGCAGATAACGTCCACTCCGCGGGCAAAGAATTCCAGGGTGCCTGTGTCCAGCGGTTTAATCCAACGCGGGTTGATGAGTGCCACAGAGTACCCGGCTGCTTCCAACAGCCTGGCCGTTTCCTCGGCTAAAGCGAACATGTTGCCCAAACCGAACAAGGCCACCTCCCGGCCGTGTTGGACCACTTCCGCCTTCCCGATTTCCAGCAATTTAGGCTGCGGCTTCGGTTTGATCCCGGTGCCGGCACCTCGGGGATAGCGAATGGCCATCGGACCTTGCCGGTGGTTGGCCATGGTCCAAAGCATGTCCACGAACTCATCTTCGTCTTTGGGCTGCATGTGCACCATGTTCGGAACATGCCGAAGGTAGCCGATGTCGAACAGGCCGTGGTGGGTGGGACCGTCGTCGCCCGAGAGTCCGGCGCGATCCATGCAAAGCGCCACGTTAAGGTTCTGCAGCGCGATGTCGTGAATGATCATGTCATAGGCACGCTGCATAAAGGTGGAGTAGATCGTGAGAAACGGCAGGTATCCCTCAGCGGCCAGTCCACAGGCAAAAAGGGCGGCGTGCTCTTCCGCGATGCCGACGTCGAAATATTTGTCCGGGTGCTTGGCGGCAAAATGAAACAGCCCGGTCCCGGACGGCATGGCCGCCGTAATGGCCATGATTTTGTTGTTGGTGTCCGCGAATTTCGCCAAAGTTTGACCGAGTAGCTCGGAGTAGGTGGGTGTGCCGGCGGCAACGGTTTCACCGGTCTCAAGCTTGAATTTGCCAAGGCCGTGGAATTTATCCGGCTTGGCGATCGCCGGGGCGTAACCCTTCCCTTTTTGCGTGATGATGTGCAGAAGAACGGGTTCATTCTGACGCTTAAGAAACTCGAACGTCTGGATAAGCAGCGGTATGTCGTGCCCGTCAATCGGACCGTAATAACGCAACCCGAG
>DASWVC010000061.1:0-4981 GCA_036401335.1 Chthoniobacterales bacterium | reverse complement strand
ACCGACCCGTTGCTTGGCAATGTGGGATTGAGATCAGGCCGTTTTTGGTCATACGTTGGTGTACCCTTGTTAAACGGAGTGGAGCCTACTGATGCAAACCATCGAACGACCGATGACCGTGGAAGAGTTCGACGCTCTCCCTGAGAGCGTGCTGCCCCGTCAATTCATTAAAGGGAAACTGGTCGTGTCGCCTACTCCGAACCGCTTTCACCAACGCCTTGCGGGGGAGATTTTCATCGAACTCTGCCTCTATTTGAGGGCCCATCCCGGTGTAGGGGAGGCGTACCAAGCGCCTTTTGAGGTAAGGCTGAAGGGGCCTCAAGGTCCAGAACGCTACCAGCCCGACGTGATGTTCTTTGCCCGCGTGCACCTGAACCGGCTGACCGACATGGGTGCAGTGGGCGTCCCGGACTTGGTCGTGGAAGTCCTATCGCGTTCGACCCAGCGCTACGACCTTAATGAAAAGCGCCGGGGTTATGCCGAGCACGGAGCCGTAGAACTCTGGATCTTGGATCCCACGCGCCGAGAAATGCGTGTCTACCTTTTGCAGCAAAACCCCGATCGACCGGTGCAAGTGCTCAAAGGGGAGGACGTCCTTCGTACCCACCTGTTGCCCGGCTTCGAACTGCCCTTGAAGCAGCTCTTTGCCTGAAGTTCGGGGGCTTTGGCACTTGAAGGGTGCGGCCTCAAAGCCCACTTCCTCCTGCTTCTGCGCGTTCCTGGAGTCCCCCCCCGGTACGTTTGCCGGTCCCTGCAGGCGTGTTTCCGGTTTTCCACGGCCGCCCTAAAGGGCTTGGAGTTAAGGTCGGCCGATCCCTAATCTTTTTGGTTAGAGGGCAGGCGGTGAGGTGGTCCGGTGCCGCGTGGGTAAACGGTTCCGCCTCCCAAGTCGGCAGTTGGCCAGGATCGCGTTCCCGTGCTTTGCACCGGACGCATTTCAGGTAAGGAACGCCGGAAGGGATGGCCCCTCCCTTCGCTTGCGCAAGGTCGCTGCGCCATAAACGGGCAACCTCCCCGCGAAGCGCGGGTCCCCCCCATTTAATGCTCGCTTCCCTTGACGCTTCGCTCTCGGTCGTGGCGAGGGAGTCGCCATGGTTTTTGTTGTTCGAAACAGAAACTTCGTTTTGTTCGGAAAGATGGAGGGCTGGAACGCCTTTTAACCCTTCTTCGTGCGCTTTTGCTTCTTGAGGAACTCCTGGATGGTTAACGACTGCTCGCTGCCGGGTGCAAGTGACGCTCGCGACGGGCATTCCGAAAGAGGTCTGCACGGAGATCAACCTCGGCTACCGCGATCCGGCCACGATTGACCCCAAAGCCTTTGCCAACCGCGAAGACCAAGGGGTGTTGCTGGTGCCCAAAGCCGGGGAAATGTTGTACCACCTGCACCAGCGGCCCGTTTGGGCGCGCGAGATGTAAAGACGGTCACGCGCGTAACGGCGGCTTGGTCGACGGTGCGTGGTTTCGGGCGGGGAGGCCACGCTTTTGCTTCTGGCCGCCCGCAGGCAGAAGCGGTAAGTTGGGACGGAAATCAAAAGGTGAGAACGAGTTAACGAAAAAAGACACCCTGGGTCATTTTATCTTTTTTCGCGCACTTTTGCGTTTCCCTTCCTGTCTGCCTGCCTGCAGCGCGCAAAGTGCGGGAGAACCCAATTGCGAATGATCGTTGACCTCGTCTTCGGTTGCGGAGCAAGCTACCGGCTCTAGTGAAGGAAAGAATCTGAATCATGAGCCAGACTCAAGCGAGTTCTTCCGACCCGGTGTTGCGCAACCTTGATGGCCTGCTTCCGGACCTGGAGGCGCTCTACAAGGATGTGCACTCCCATCCAGAACTCTCGATGCAGGAGACGCGTACGGCAGGCCTGGTGGCGGACCGCCTTCGTGCCTCCGGCTATGAAGTAACCACGGGTGTCGGCAAAACCGGCGTCGTGGGAGTGCTCCGCAACGGCGAGGGGCCGACGGTCATGCTGCGAGCCGACATGGATGCGCTGCCCGTCGAAGAGGCCACAGGCCTGCCGTATGCCAGCAAGGCGACGGCGACCGATCGAGAAGGCAAGGCCGTGCCAGTCTCGCACCTGTGTGGCCACGACCTGCATGTGACTTGGCTTGCGGGTGCCACAACCTTGTTGGCCGGGGCACGCTCGACCTGGCACGGCACGTTGATGGCGGTCTTCCAGCCCGGAGAAGAGACCGCGGAAGGTGCGCAGGCCATGATCGACGACGGCCTTTTTAAACGCTTTCCCAAGCCGGACGTGGTGCTTGGCCAGCACGTCATGGTGGGGCCAGCGGGCACCGTGGCCGGGCGAGCGGGTGCGATCACTTCCGCGGCGGATAGCTTGCAGATTCGTCTGTTCGGCCGCGGCGCGCATGGATCGATGCCGCAGGCCAGTATTGATCCCGTCGTCATGGCGGCAGCAACGGTGATGCGGCTTCAAACCATTGTCTCGCGTGAGGTGGCCGCGGCCGAGGCTGCCGTGGTCACCGTGGGTGCGCTGCAGGCCGGCACCAAAGAGAATGTCATTCCCGACGAAGCCGTCATTAAACTCAACGTGCGGACCTTCGACGTCGGCGTGCGCACGCGCGTGCTGGCCGCGATTGAGCGGATCGTCAACGCCGAGGCTGAAGCTTCAGGTGCCCCTCGCAAACCCGAGATCACGACCTTGGACCATTACCCGCTGAACGTGAATGATCGCGATGCAAGCAAGCGGGTGGTCGACGCTTTCCGGGGGCATTTCGGCACAGAGCGGGTTCGTGAAGCGGGGCCGGCGCCGGCGAGTGAAGATTTCGGATCGTTCGGATCCGAATGGCACGCACCGTCCGTCTTTTGGTTCGTCGGCGGCACGGACCCGGATACCTATGCGAAGGCCAAAAAGGCCAATCGACTCAACGAGCTTCCCGTCAACCACAGCCCGAAGTTTGCGCCGGTCATCCACCCCACGTTGCGAACGGGCGTTGAGACGCTGGTCGTCGCGACGGGGGCGTGGCTACCGGTAGAAGACGTTGCGAGGGATGGGGCTACTTAAGGCAGGGGCCTAACCCGCAGGCACAGGGTGGAGGCAACGCTTGTCGGCCGGGTGGCGAGAGGTCATTCAGGTCGAAGACGGCGCTTGCAGGTGCGAGAGACTTTTTGATGGGTTAAAACGGTACGCTCGCCGGGCCGGCCGAAATCCTGATCGAGAACGGCGTCATGGTCGATGTTGCGCAAGCGGTCGGTCGCCCAGCCTCGGCAACGGTTATTGGATCCGGCGATCGGACCGTCATGCCCGGATGTAGGGATACCCATGTTCATCTCTGTCTTTACCAACTCAATCAGCGGCCGCAGGCCCTTCCATGCTCCGCAACCAAAGCGCCGGGGGGGACTGCACCTTGCGCAACAATGATCCGCTACGGCGTTACGACCTTGCCTGATAGGGGAACGCTGGATCCGGACTGGCCGACCATTACCTTGCGCGATGCGATCGCCAACGGCCCCATGCACGGTCCACACCTCATCGTTGCCGCACCCATGATCAGCGCCACCGGCGGGCACGGCGAGCTGCAGGGCGCATTTCCATGTTGATGCCATCTCGGGCTCTCGAAGGTCGCCGATTTACCCGGCAAGGTTCGTGAGCTGGTTCGCGTGGAACATGCGTTCGGCGGCGAGTGGATTAAGAGGATCAGTTCATCGCGCCATTAACCGTTCGCGTTGTGGAAAGGTACGCTTGCCAATAACGTGGTCTGAGGAAAAGTTTTCATGAAATCGCTTCCGTACCTACTTGACCTCGCCGGCACCTTTGTCTTCGCCCTCAGCGGCGCGATGGCGGGCGTGAAGCATCGGCTGGATGTGTTTGGCGTTCTGGTGCTGTCCTTTGCGGCGGCGAACACCGGGGGAATCACCCGCGACGTTTTGATTGGGGCCATTCCACCCGGGGCCATCCGCGATTGGCGCTACCTGGGCGTATCGCTCGTTGCCGGACTCATCACGTTCTATTTTCCGTCCGCGATCACTCAGCGATGGAGCCCAGTGCTGCTGTTCGACGCTGCGGGATTGGCCCTCTTTGCGGTCTCTGGGGCACACAAGGCTCTGGCGTCTGGGCTGAACCCGGTCATGGCAACCTTGCTCGGCATGTTGACGGGAATCGGTGGCGGCATGGCGCGCGATGTTCTGTTGGCCGAGATCCCCACCGTGTTGCGGGCGGACCTTTATGCGGTGGCGGCCTTGGTTGGGGCGGCGATCGTCGTGATTGCGAACCTGCTGCAATTGCCTTCCGGCATGGCAGCGCTGGTGGGGGCGGCTCTCTGCTTCGGACTCCGCGTCATGGCGATCAAACACGGCTGGCGACTGCCGGTCGCCGGGGCGGGTAGGCGACGTTCCAGGGGCACCGATACGGCGGTCGATCCAAAACCGTCGAACGGTGGAAGGTAGGCGGCTCGTAGGAGTGTTGCGCCCCGCGGCGACTGATAAAGTGAAGCTGCGGGCCATGGAAAACGGCGTAGGCAAGCGCCTGTGCGCGTCAGTCTCTTGGCTGCGTTCGCAACCACCGTATCGACTCATCAAGTCATAGGGGGTATGAACAGGGAAGCATCGAGCGTCGGTTTAGAAGTTACCCGTCAATAATCACGGCAACGACAAGCTTATTCTTGGTATCGTTCTTGCCGTTGTGGCTTTCTGGTGGTTTGCGCGGACAACGTGGAACGTTTTGCCCGCCCTGCGGGACGATTTGCAGGTCAGCGAGGGTGTGAACAATATTCGATCCGAAAGTGGTTGACCCCACTGGCCCGCGCGAAGCGCGGGATCCCATCCCACGGGGCGCAGCGGATGCGCAGCCAACCGCCGAGAATGGGCCAGGCCCTGGCCAGCTCCTCGGAGGCGGTTCGTCCGCAACTCCCCCCTCCCGCGTCGAGTCCGGTAAGGGATGCCTCAGGGTACAAACTGCGCTCACCCTTCGCCGTCAAGCCATCGGAATTTTGGGTAAAACTGCTGCCGCCAGGCCAGGGTTTTGCT
>DASWVC010000060.1:0-7256 GCA_036401335.1 Chthoniobacterales bacterium | reverse complement strand
GCCGGGTCCTCCGTAAGCTTTAGGCACCGTGATGCCCCACAAACCGCTTTGGGAAAGGAGTTCGACTTCGGCGAACGGCAGGCGGCGCTCCCGATCCCGCTCCGCGGAGCCTTCGGCGATCTGCGCCGCCACGCGGCGGGCTGCTTCCAGGGCCTCCGCATCATCCTTGATCCGGTGAACGTCTTCTTTCGGTGGCACAGGCCCGCCGGGGAGCGTGTCCGCGTTTCTTGTTTCGCTTTCAGCCTTCATAACAAAATGTTTTCCGTGAATTTCCAGAACGAGAACCCAAGCTTTCTTGGTTGGCGTACTGCCCCGGCAGTCAACTGGGCGGGTTCGACTGCAGCCACTGGGACAACGTGGGATCAACCCCGCGGTAAAGGTAGCCAAACCGTCCGCCGGCCGGCATCGGCCCATACAGGTAAACGGCGATCATCTCTTCCGTGACCAGGAGTGAATGTTCATCGCCGGCTTTGGTCAGGAGCATGTCCCCGGGGCCCACTTCATAGCTCGCGCCCTCGCTGGTGGCGGTGCCTCGGCCCTTCACGATGACCCAGTACTCGTTTGCATCGTGGAAGTGAAGTTTGACGGTGTCCCCAACCTGGAGCGTGTTGATTCCGTATTTGGAAACGTCGCTCCACGAAGGAAAACGTCCTTCCTGTGGGTCAGTCTTTGGCATGGGAAAACGTGCGGGGTTCAAGCAGCATCATGGTGGAAAATCGAAAGTCATGAAGGGGGTAGATCCGGTGCCTGATTTGGGCTGCCCGGCAGGCGGTTGAACGCCAGCGCCATTTCCAACGAACCCAGGTTGTCCCGGCCGGAACACCATGGCTCGGTACCTTGCCGAACCGCCTGAAAGAAATGGCGAAAACTCTGGTCGAACGCCATTGAGTCGTCACCAAAAGGCGCAGTTGCCTCGACCCCGCCTTCCTTTTTCCGGAACAGCAGGTATTGCCCCTCAACCTTCTCCGCGAACAAGGTTGCGCGGGCGAATTCAAAACGCCAATGGCCGCCCCAGGGAGTCTGCGGTGCTTTGCTGACAAGGCTGCCCGAGTAGATAAAAGGAAAAGGTCCGGCCGGCGACCCCATGGAAAATAATGCTTCCAGGGCACCGCCGCCGAAACGGTAGGGACTGCCCGGCGGGTTCCATTCAATGACGTGGCCGGTGTCTGCCTCCGCGTCAAAAATGGCCCTCACCAGGTCAAAATGGTGGATGGCCATTTCCAGCGCCATGGGGTGAATCATGGCGTGTTGATAAGGTTTCCCGGGCCAGTTGCACCAGAACTGGCCGATGACGGCGCAGACCGCGCCGAGTTCACCGGTGCGCACGAGTTCACGCACTGCTTTGACGCCTGAAAAAAAACGGTAATTCTGACTGACCATTAACGTGCGGCCGCGTTGCTGCGCCAAACCGACCAGGGTACGAGCGTCCTCCAAAGAGGTGGCAAACGGTTTCTCGACCAACACGTGCAAGCCACGTTCCAGGCCCTTTTTTACGGCTTTGTAATGCGCGGGTGAAGAAGCCGTGACCAGCACGGCCTCCACGTGGCCGGAAGGGAGAAGGTCCAGGGAGGAAAACTTCTCGACGGCCGGGTGGTCTTCCAGCCAGGCAGGGGCTTGTGGTCCGCCCACCAGGGGGTCCACCACCGCTTTGACCTCCACCTCGGCCAACCCACCCAGGACCTCCACCCACCGCCGGCCCAAGGCTCCTGCACCCGCTACGGCCAACCCCATCGTCTTCATCTACCTTTGTTTTCCGGTCAGGGTGAGGCCTTGAATCAGGTACCGCTGCGTCATGAAAAACAGGGCTACCACCGGCAGGACGACAAGGATCGTGGCGGCCATGAGCAGGTGCCACTGGGAACTGTAAAGGCCAGTGAATTCGGCCAAACCCAAGGCCAGGGTGAATTTGCTGGAATCATTTAGGTAGATCAACGGGCCAAGGAAATCGTTCCATGCGTTAAGGGCGGAAAAAATCGCGACGGCCACCAGGGCGGGTTTGCTTTGCGGGACGATGACGTGCCACAAGATCTCTAAGGGGTTCGCCCCGTCGAGGGTGGCGGCTTCGTCCTGTTCCCTCGGGATCGTGCGAAAAAACTGGCGCAAAAGAAAAATGTAGAACGCTCCACCGCCAAACCAGCGGGGCAGCACGAGTGGCCAGGCGGTGTTGGTAAGGCCGAGCCTGGCCCAGAGCAGGAACGTCGGAATCAACGTGATCGCGTAGGGCAACATCAGTGTGGCGAGGAGGACGTTGAAGGTCAGGTCCCGGCCGCGCCACCGCAGCCGGGAAAAACCGAATGCCGCGAGCGCCGACGTTGCAACGGTTCCCGCCACCGAGGGCAGCAAAATAAACAGCGTGTTCTTCAGGTAAAGCAGAAAAGGGACGGTCGTCAGGGCGTCCGGGAAGTTCTGCCATTGCACAGGATCAGGAATCCATTCCGGCGGAAACCGGAAGATCTGGTTTATTCCCATCAAAGAGCTTCGTGCCAGCCAGGCGAAAGGCAGCAGCATAAAGCAGGCGCCTCCGGCGCAAAGCAGGTAAATTCCGACCGCATGAGGCCACCCGGCGAACCGGCGTGTGAACGGGGCTGCGGCGTTGACCGTGGGCGTTTTCATACTTCGCCGCCTCCATAGTGTACCCAGCGCCTGGATGAGCGGAGAACCAGAAAACTGACGAGGGCCACGATCACGAAAAGAACCCAGGCCAGGGCTGAGGCATACCCCATCTGCAATTCCTGGAACGCC
Organism: Chthoniobacterales bacterium; assembly: GCA_036401335.1. Lineage (GTDB taxonomy): Bacteria > Verrucomicrobiota > Verrucomicrobiia > Chthoniobacterales > JAFAMB01 > DASWVC01. The sequence goes on along the minus strand of DASWVC010000060.1, from coordinate 4,514 downwards.
TTGCGGTAAAGGTACAGGACGTAGAGCAAACTCGCGTTGTTCGGTCCCCCCTGGGTCATCACGTACGGTTGGGTGAAGACTTGCAGGGTATCGATGATGCTCAGAATGAGGTTGAACAGAATGGTCGGCGTCATCAGGGGGATGGTGATGTGCCAGAGTTTGTGGATCGTACGGCCGCCGTCGATCGCCGCGGCTTCGTACAACTCTCGCGGAATGCCCTGCAAACCGGCCAGAAAGATGACCATCATCGGGCCGATGCCCCATAGGTTCATGAGGATCAAGGAAGGCAGCACGGTCGACTCATCGTAAATCCATTGCAGCTTGGGAACGCCGAGGGAGCCAAGCAAGGCGTTCAACAAACCAAAATCCGGGTTAAACAGCCAGAGCCACACGACGCTTCCTGCGATCACCGGGATCACCGAAGGCAGGAAGAAAATGGTCCGGAAAAGGGTTAGCCCGGGCATTTTACGATTCAGGAGAAGCGCCAGGAAAAAGGCGGCGCCCATGCTTAGCGGCACGCTGGCCAGGGTGTAAATGCCGGTCACGGACAGCGATTTGTAGAAGAGGTCATCGGCCGTGAACATCCGGTGGAAGTTTTGCAGCCCGACCCAGTGGGGCGTGCCCGCGATGGACCAGTCGGTGAACGCCAGAAACAGGCTTCCCGCGATCGGCCCCAGCTGCCAGAGAAGAAACCCGATGACGGCCGGCGCAACGCAAGCCATACCCCACCAGGCCTCACGGCGGCGATGACGGTTTCGCGGGATGGACGCCGCCGTTGCGGGCTGGGAAACCCTCATCACTTGTTCGCCGAACATATCCAGGATAGGGCCAGCCGTCGAATCCTTCTACCACCTGCCCTGCATCAGCGGGGTGGCCTTTCGAACGGCTTGATTAAGGGCGTCCTGAGCGCTCGTTTTCCCGCTCCAGATCAGGTCAACCGCGGGGGTCACTGCTTCGTCCATGATTTGCTGGATGTTTTTCAACCAGTAGACGGGCGGTTGCGGAGCAGCGTGGTTGAGTGTGTAATCAACCACGACGTCCCGTGCTTCAGCCGGATAAACGCCCGCTTTTCCCTGCAGCCAGCTCGCCAGCAGGGCGGGGTCTGTGTAATAACGTTTTTCAAGGGGTGCCCAAAGGCCTTCCTTGAAGAGCTCCACCTGTTTGGGGTCGCTGATGTAACGGTAGAATTCAAAGGCTTGTTCCGGGTATTTCGTGCCGGCAAAGATGACCTTCGGCGTGCTGATTACAATGGTGACCGGTTTCTTGAAAATGGGCAGCGCGGCCATCCCCCAGCGCTGATGCAGCTTGCTGTAGTCCAGCACTTTCCACATCCCGTCGATTCCCATGGCCACTTTGCCGGTCTGCATCAGGATGTCTGACGCCGGCAGGTTCTGGCTCTGGGTCGGTTTCGGGCAGACGTGGTGCACGTAAATCAGATCCTGGAGGGCCTGCAAAACCTGAACGTCCGCGGGCTGATTCAACAGCAGCCGGGTGCCGTCCTCCGAAGCGATTTGTCCGTCATTGCTGTAGATGAAAGACATGTACCCCCACCAGGATTGCGGAAACGAGAGCCCGTAAGAATCGACCTTGTCAGGATCGAACTTGCTGTTCGTTGCGTTGTTGCCGTTGCGATCCCGGGTCAATTTTTTCGCGGCGTCGACGAATTTGTCCCAGGTCCAGGCCTGGTCGGCCGCGGCCGGCGGGTAGGCAACCCCGGCCCGATCAAAAAGGTCTTTGTTGTAATACATCAACACGACGCCGGTCGCCAGACCGGTGCCGATGACTTTCTTGCCTCCATCAAACCGGTAATAGGTCGACTCCAACAGGCTCTCGTCTGGCGGTTGCCTGGCGTAAAAAGAGGCGAGATCAAAGATTTTACCGTTGGCAGCGTACGGGAAGGCCTGCGCGTAATCGAGGTAGGCCACGTCTGGCGGAGAGCCCGCGGCGACCAGCGCAGCGATTTTCTCCGCGTAAGCGGCGTAAGCGGTGTGCTGGCCGGTGACGTGAATCGAGGGATGGCTGGCGTTGAATGACGCCACCGCTTTTTCGATGGCCTGCTTTTCAAATGGCGATCCCCAATAGGTAAACCGGAGTTCGGCGGTGTCGCCCGCGGCCTGCAGGCGGCCGGGGCCGAACGCGCAGAACCCGAGGCAGGCAAGGAGGCAGAGGTGGGTGAGGAGGGTCCGTCGTCGTTGCTGAAGGCGGCAATTCATAATCGGGTAGGAGGGGGTGAGGTGGGCTGAGGTTGGAACGTTAACATTTGGAATTCTTGACCGCTTCGAAGAAATGGGTGGAGATGGCCTCTGCGAACCGCGGATCGTTGAGGTGCAGCGGCAGCCGCAGCACCCGGCGGCTGGCGTTCTGGACCACACTTTCTTCGATGGCGGCAAACAGGGCTTCGTCCGCCTCCGGATCAAAAAACGGGCCACCGGGGGCATCAAGGCCCGATACGCCTTTTTCCGGAATCAGGAAGCGAACGGGACCGGCGCACCGGTTGAGCCGCTCGCCGATCCAATGGCCAACCAACCGGTTCTCCTCGGGAGTTGTCCGCATGAGGGTGATGTAGGGATTGTGCGGATGCAGCTTCCGTTTCCGGTACCGGTCCGGGACCGTTTCCGGAGCACGGAAATTGACCATGTCGAGTGCTCCACAGGATCCGACGTAGGGAAACCCGGTTCGGGCCGTCGCGCCGAGCCGATCGGTCGATGCAGGAAAAAATCCTCCGAAGAGAAGGTCAGGGATGTCCGAAGTGGTCACGTCAATGAATCCGGCGAGGTAACCTGACTCGAGCAGCCGTTCCAGTGAACGGACGCCCGTGCTGGTGGCATGAAAAACCAGGCCATCGAAGGTCGGTTTAAGCCGTGCAACGATGGCCTGAAGGCATGGCGTGGTGACGCCGTACATGGTCAGGCCGACCGCCGGACGCTCGTCCGCCGGGGGCACGATCCGGCGGCTGACCATCCCGGCGAGCGCATGGGCGGCGTTGCCCAGGATGACGCGGGTCACCCGGTTCAACCCGGCGAGATCCGTCACAGGATTAAGCATCTGCAGGTCCGAGGCGTCGACGTACGCCGAAACGTCCGAACCCGCCATGGTCGAAACCAACATTTTGGGCACGCCCACCGGCAACGTCCGAAAGGCCGGCGCGATGATGGCGGAACCCCCGGAACCCGCCAGCCCAATGGCACCGGCGACATCGGTTCGCTGCTGCAAAAAACGGGTAAAGGCGAGGGCCATGGCCGCAACGGCCTCTCCGCGATCCTGGACGAAAACGCGGGTTGTCCCTTCGGGATGGAAGGAGGCGACCTCGGCTGCGGAGACATCGAAACCGTTCGGGGTGCCTCGTGTGCCGATGTCGACCAGCGACGTCAGCAGGCCGGTGGCGGCAACGAGGTCGCGAACGTAGCGAAGTTCTTCGCCTTTCGTATCGCCCGTTCCGACGATGTAGGCGCGGGGTGTCGACGATGGATCAGGCACAGGCGTAACGAGGGAGCGCGGGTGAGCCAGGGGAGTGCGCAGCAGCCGGGGGTTGCTTGGCACAGGTGAGGGAACGGAAGTGCGGGTGGGGTAACACCGGCTTCATGGACGTTCGGAGGAGTAAACGCGACGGCGGTGAATGTCTACTACTTTAATAGGAATAGCGGTCCTTCCCAGATGACTGCCGGCACCGTTGCCCCCGGGTTCCACCGGCTTTTGTGGGTAAGTTGGTCCGACAATTCCGAAAAGTTAACGGTGCACCCATCCGGGGACAGGGCTAACGTGGGTGATGCGAAGCTTTATGCGGGTTGAATTTGCCCAAGGCGTTCGGGCCAACAGTCCACGGCTGGTGTTGATGGTAGAAATGCCGTCTGAGGTCATGCTCAAGCTCCGGGCTGAGAAGGCTGCACCCCAGGAACGAGCGCTCGAAGTGGCCATGCTTGCGGCACCGAACCGCCAGACGGGCCTTCGCGAACGGCCCATGGGCCTGCTCTCAAACACACCGGCACAGGTCAAGGCGCCGGAAAATCTGGGTGAACCGGCTTACACCGCTGAGGATGGCTGCCGGGCGTGGGTGATCCGCCGCCCGAAACAGCTCACCGGGGCTGCTTAGACGCTTTCTTTTTGTGCCGGTCACCGGGCGGCAGCCTGGTAGGGTGGCGAGCGAGTCCCTTCGCCGCCGCCGGCCGGGCGTGACGGAACTCCGGTAGGGTCACGAGTTCCTTTGTGACCTCCTCAAGCGCCCCCCCGGCGGCGAAGGGACTCGCCGCCCTACCGGCTAAGCCTGCCATTGGTGGCATTCTTTCACTTTTCCGCTTGTGGCATTGCCTGCGTGGTCCGCAAGGGGCCGCTCGAAGGAATGAAGTGGATTTTCCGAATCCGCCTCAATGAAAATCGTGTGAACCGGATGTGGTTAAGGCAAAAGTGGGCAAGCGTTCAATCGATTCGGCCCGGAGGTGGATCACGTCGGAGCGCACTTGTAGGACCCCTTCGACCAGCAAAAAACTTTCCTGGGTGATCACCAGGCGGCAACGTTC
>DASWVC010000059.1:0-25765 GCA_036401335.1 Chthoniobacterales bacterium | reverse complement strand
AAGTCCTGGAGGGTGCAATCGAGCTTTTACAATCTCAGAGGATCAAGGTTCTGTACGCGGAATGCGGCACGATGCTGAAGAACGATTACTTCGTTTCGTTTTCCGATCTGAGCAGGTTTCTTGAGCAATTTGGGTACGAGTTGTTCGGCATCTACGATCAACAACCCCACTGGTTGGAAAAAAGGAGCCTGCTCTACTTCAACCCCGCATTCATCTGCCCGGACCTCGTGAAAATGGGGTAACCTTTTTCATCCAAAGTCCGGCGAGCGATGGCGACGCTCAAAGGCCAGAAAAATCGTTGACTGTTTCACAAGGCCTCGTTCAAAGGTGAATCGTTCGATCACTGCAGCGTTTTGAGGTAAGCCACAATGGCCGCTGTCTCCTGCCCGTCGTACCTTTTGGAAAACGAGGGCATCTCGTCCTTGATGCCGCTCTGGATCACGAGGGTCATGTGCGCGCCGCTAATCTGGAGTTTGTGCAGGCTGGGGGCGTCCTCGCCCCCGTCGGCATCCTGGCCATGGCAGTGAGCGCAGCTCTGAAAAAAGAAGCCGCGCCCTTGGGTGGCGATGGCGGCGGAAGCGCCCGGCTCCCCGGTCGCCCTGACTAACCGCTGGCGGTCTCCGTAGATGGCCCCCGCGGCAAAAGTCGCTGCGAGGAGGAGCGCCGAGCTGGCGACGGCGGCCGCCGCACCTTTGATTTCAAGGGACGTCAGCACGGTTCAACCACCTCCCAGCAGCAGTTCACCCCCGAAATAGCCCGCCGCAGCCACCAACCCTGAGCCGACGGCCATCAGCAGCAGGTAAAGGCACCAACCCGTGCGCGACATCGCGTCTCGCACCACCAGCCTCCAGACCGCCAAGGCGACCACCAGCCCGAAAGCCGGCCAGGCAAAACGATGGTGCCACAGCAGGTCACCCCGTCCCCATAACTGACCCTTCGTCAAGGCCACACCCGACACGACGACCCCCACCGACGCCAGCGCCGCCGCGAAGAGGCCGTAGAAGCTGACCGTCCGCAGTTCGCGCGCAAACGGCCGCCTCTTGAACGCGACGGATCCGAAATCGCACGCGGTGGAAAACAGCAATAACGCGATCGGAAAATGGGTCATGGCACCGTGAAGTTTGTCCCAGGGAATCATCGAGGCGTGCTCCCTTACGCGAGCGTAGAGTCAACCACGGCCAAGCTATGATCGGTTTCGGTGTAGCTGACCCTGGTCAGGCCAAGCATCTGTTTAAGGTGAGCCGCTTCCACCACCACCGGCACCGGTTTGGGCACCGAACCCGGTGTGGGCAACGGAAACGCCGTCCCGCGGGCCGTGTGGAAAGTGATGTTGCCCTCCACCTTTTGCATGACCTGATGGATGTGACCATTGAGGACGGTGACGGAGCCAAAACGCCTCACCAACGAGAGGGCGCGCTCGGCGTCGTCCGTCCCCCAGCCCCATTGGGGGTAGACCGCCCAAAGCGGGATGTGGGCAAACAGCACGATGGGTGTGCTGGCCGATAAGCCTTTGACGTCCTTTTCCAGCCAGTCAAGCTGGGCCTGGCCCAGGGTACCCAGGCCCCCTTCCTGAATGTTGGCAACATTGACCAAGCCAATAAAATGCACCCCTTTTTGGTCGAAGCTGTACCAACCCGACCCGGAGGTGCCCTTTCCGAACCTTTCTCGGAAAAGGGCACCCCCATCGTAGATGTCGTGTTCGCCCGGCACATAGAACACGTCCTTGGTTTTGCAACCCTTGAGCATTTGGGCCAGGGTGTCGAACTGCGCCGGGTCCGAAAGGTGGGAGAGGTCTCCGGTGTGCAGCAGGAATTCAGGTGCTTTAGGCAGTGCGTTGATGCGCGCGATCGTTTCCCGGAAGGTTCCAGCCACGTCGGTGTTGGCCGGCTTATTGAAGCCGATGTGGCTGTCGCTGATCTGCACAAAATTCAACTCGGCCGCCGCGACCGCACCCGGGTCTTTCAGGACTTCGCCTAAAACGGTAGACGTTAAGATCCCGCCGTTGATCGACCAGATGACACCCGTGCCCGCCCAGGCCATGCACTTCAAGAACCCACGACGATCGAGCGCGTCGTCGTGGCCATTTTGGGCAATGTAATCGGAAGGAGGGTTTTTCATGAAATCATTTTTCTCGCCGCAGTTAGGTGCTTGCTGGACGCCGGCCGCACCGGGGAGCGCCCAGGCATGGTTGCCCCGGCCATTCGCGCAGGTGTGTTTCATCAAAGTTGGTTTTCGTTATTGGTTTTTGTTAACCGAATGCTTCGGTTACCATGACATACCCAGGTCGACGCAGGTTTATTCCCGTCGGGTTAAAACCCCGTTGACCGAACGTGAACTTACGGCCGACGCCATTGCGGAAGAACGCGGGCGGGGGTAACGCCTAGGGAAGGAAGGGACTCGCACCTACTGGTCCGCGGGAGGGAATAAATGGGCTCGAGCGCCGGTAAGCCCTTATGTAAAGTGACCCTCCGACATGAACGACGAGCAAACCCGGGCGCGTTTTGAGGGCCTCATGGTGCCCCTCATGGACGATGCTTACAACCTTGCCCGTTGGCTGATGAAAAACGAAGAAGATGCCGAAGACGTCGTTCAGGAGTCGTACCTGAAAGCCTTTCGTTTTTTCGCGGGCTTTCACACCGGGGCGAACGCCCGCGGCTGGTTGCTTCAGATCGTCCGGAACACGTGCTATACCGCCTTGGGAGCTCGGAACCGGCAGGAACCCCTTTTTGAGCTGGAAATCGGGCAGATTGAAGATACGGCACCGGGCCCCCGAGCCAATTTGGAGACCAAAGCGACCGTCGAGATGGTTCGGGAGGCCATCTCCACTCTGCCCGTTGAGTACCGTGAAGTGGTGGTCTTGCGGGAACTGGAAGGTTTAGCTTATAAGGAAATCGCCGAAGTGGTCGGGATTCCGATCGGCACCGTGATGTCACGGCTTTCCCGTGCTCGGGACCAGCTTTGCCTTATACTGCGGGATGGTGAGGGAAACCCCCAGCTATGAAGTGCGAGGAATGCCAGGATTTCATCGATGCCTACGTCGATAACGAGCTAGACACGGCAGCGGTCATCCCGATCAGACGGCACCTGCGCGACTGCCCCAAATGCCGTCAGCTTTTGGAAGCCCGAAAAGGCCTGCGCACTTTACTGGACCAGCCGCAACTCCGGTTCGACGTTCCCGCTTCGCTCCGCGCCAAGGTGCTGTCCGCACTTCCGGCCGCATCCCCGGACCGTAAACCATGGGTCCAGACGAGGACGGTAGCACCGTGGTTTTTGGTTCCCTTGGCCCTCGCAGCAGCCCTCGTCCTGGTCTTCGGGCTGGCTTTCCTTCGTAAGGGCGGCGTCCGTGGTCCCTCCCAAGACGGCACGCTCGTTGCCCAGGTAATCTCCAGCCATGTCCGCTCCTTGCTCGCCACCCACCTGTTAGATGTGCCGTCAACGGACCAGCACACCGTCAAACCGTGGTTTGCCGGCAAGCTGGAATTTTCCCCACCCGTGCAGGACTTCGCCGAACACGGTTTCAGCCTGATCGGAGGGCGCCTCGATTACGTCGATGGCCGGGAAGTGGCTGCCCTGGTTTACCGGCGCAAGCAGCACCTGATCAACCTGTTCATTTGGCCTTCAGAAAGCAATCGTGCTACCGCCCTGCAGAACTTTACCGAAAACGGCTACAATACGTTGCATTGGGATCAGCGCGGCTTTTCCTTTTGGGCCGTTTCCGATGTGCAGACCGAGGATTTGCGGGCCCTCGCCGCTTTGGAAATGCAACCGTTGTAGGGTCAGGGGGTCGCTTTCCGCCAGAACGTATGCCTTCCCCGGGTCCGCCTGCGGCCCGAAGCGAAGTCATGCCTCCACGGCACCAGGCGCGCCTCTCGCTTCATGCGACGTCTCCGGACCTTAGTGGCCCAACCACCCTCGCCCGCCGGCCGCGGCTGGACTCGGCGCTCAATACGCTCTTATCTGATCCCATGATCAAAGTAACCTGCCCGCACTGTGGCCATGTTTTTTCTGCTGCCGAGCTTAAGGCACTCACGAAGTCCGTTCTGCAGATGACCCTGCAGGGAATCACCGCCTCGGGAGAAAAAGCGGGGAGCGTCGCGGCTGCTGCCGCGAAACAAGCGAGGGACGCCGTCGACGCCCGGGTGAAAAAATACCGCGAGGACCAAGCCAGGAACAAGAAAACCAAGGGACCTTGATGCCATCCAGCGGCTTTCCCATTCGTCTGCAGCGCAGGCCGGGCATGCCCGGCTGCACCTCGGACTGCCCTTCGGGATCGACTTGCTTCTAACCCTGATAGCCCCGGGCGCGGCGGCGCAAGGCCAACATCCCGATCAAGCTCAGGCCACCCACTCCGATAAACGGCGCCGCGGACGGCCAAACCGCTGTGGCCGTTCCCGCCCGTTGCGTATGGCCGTCTCGCACCGGAGCCGCCCGCACTGCACCCAGCGTCCCACCCAGGGCCAACAGCAGCAACAAGCCCTTTCGTGAACCGCGCCACACCCTCCCCAACAGCCCAAATCGCCTCCGTATGCCCGCCACGTTACCATGATTTCCCACGGACAGGCAGCCGCCGGCTCGACCCTCCCTGTTCGACCACTCACGACAATCCATTTTCCTGAACTCCATTTCGTTGCTCCAAAAGTGTTTCCGTTCCTCAGCCAATGAGGATTTGAGGCGCCAACAGGAAGTTCCGGACGGACCTTCCCAAAAGCGTCTGAAAATGCATGGCGTTGTTTCAGCTTTAGACGTTGGGGTAATTGAACGGGACGGGCGGCGGAAAGCTCGCGGGTCGCCGCGGAAACCCTCTGGGGGTACCCGGACGCTGCGAATCGCGTGGCCGATGACGCAGCTGTGCGAGGTCGAGCGGCGTCAATTCGGTTTCTGAAGCTTCCACCGAACGGGGGGCCGACGACAATGCATTGAGCAGGAGCCGAAGGCCCAAGTTGAACACGATTATCATAATTAAATACTATAAATGTTTTGTGTTATAATCCGGCAGGGACCTCAACGGAAACCAACCCCGAGGTGAGAACACGGCTGCGGCCGGGCTTTGCTCTACAGGGTGATCGAGATCAGCGTAACTTGCCTCGGAAACCGCGCCTGATGCGGCCAAAACAAGGCGTAAGCAATACACCCGCGGTAGCGTGAATCAGTTCCATCTGGTCTTCTTTCTCAAGTTTTAATCCCTGCCTTGAGAACAAGCGACGGGGTCTCTTTCAAGACCTTCGTTATCTTATTCTCTCAGCATCCTGGTCTTGCTGGCCCTTACCCGGACCAGCGCTCCAGAATGCCCAGAGAACTTAAATAACTGCTTCACTACCTTCTCTACTATACCACTAGGATTAATTTAGTCAAATCGCCCGGCCCGGTCACAAACCAGTTCAGCGGGATTTGGTTGAGATTTCCTGGCCGGTCCTGACTTCGAGCTGGGCCTCGACATTGCCTTGGCCCGCAATCCTGACGGCCTTGCCGGTAACGTTGTCCTTTTCTGGTTGCGTCTCGACTGCGCCGCGCAGCCTTACCTTGCCGTGGCGCGCAATGATCTGGATAGTTTTAGCATTCCTTGACAGTGAGTCGTCGCGGACGACTGCCTGGCGGATCTGCCGGGTAAGCGCCACGTCGTCCCTGCTGCCGGGGGACCGCTCACCGGGATCGCCCCGCTGATTTGAGCCCGAGTCGGTGCGAGCGGGATTACCGGCTGAAACCGGCAACTGGCCAGGGGAAGGAAGGTAGATGCCCACCAGCGCGGCACACAGGAAGGGCAAAAGACTTTTCATAGGAATTTCGTTCGTGGCGCTTTCCGTTCGTTTAAGACACGACTTATCCTTGCACAAAAGCCCGCAGCTACGCCGTTCGGAGCCAGGCGGAGAATCACCCCCGCTACTCAAAACGAGCCCTTGCCCGGCTGCGAGCAGGGTCAACCAGGGCCAGTTTCACCGCTTCGTCTTTCCTTGTCGTCTGTTTTGGGGAGGATGATGGCACGGTCCGGGAAGGACGGAAACCAATCGCGGCAGGGTAGACGCCGGGCCCTCCGCTCGCAGGCATGGGCTTCGGAGAGTTGGCGGCTGGGGAATGGGCCTCAACCGGACTCGGCCTGTGCCGCTGCCCTGACAACGGCTTTGGCTTTCTCAGGTGCCTTGGCTTCTTCGGTCGGGCCGGGTCAGGCCTTCCCTTAACGATGGTTCCGGGCCGGCCATGAGGCCGTTGTGCTTTACCGATCACTCAACCCGTGGGAACATGGGGTCTGATCTCAAGGCAGTTCTCTGGGCATCTCGGAACGTGAATCGCTTAGGTTCAACGCCACCGGGTTGCTGAGAGGATGAGAGATCAAGGGAGTTATGAAGGCCCCTGGATTGCCCTCTCAAGGTACTAACTTGAGAAATACAGACGTTGTGGAACGCATACGGGCCGTCGAGTCTTGTTCCTTTTGATCGCAGGCCGTTTCATGCCCTGCGTCAGAGGGAGATGGTTGGCCGTGAGGCTGGACCAGATGACTGCGAACCTGTCCTCCCGACACGTCATCGATTAACTTATGAACCCTAATTTTTATGCCTTGGCCGTGGTCCTGCGCATGTTGCGCGACGACAACAACCCGGCCGTAGTCCCGGAACCAGCATTTGAGCCATTCGATCTTACGCATTTGCGGAAAACGTTTAGGAGAGCTCACCGCCCCAACGGCGCTTCCAAGCCCGCCCTGCGGAAGGATGCCCCCGAATTGATCGCGGCTTGAAGCTACTACCCTGCAGTGCAGCAAACGAAAAGGAACCATCGATACCCATGAACAACACAGAGAACACGATAATCACGCCCGACTTGTCGAAAGCGGAGTCTTTCGTTTTCGAAGTTCGCTTCGAGGCCGCGGCAAACCAGGGTGCGGAGGCTTTTTCGGTTGGGGGGCGTTCGGTGGTGGTTGCCGTTGAGGCGACTGGCTTGGTGGACGCCTCGGCCATCACGGCCGATCCGGCGGACGCGGCCCGGCGCGAGGCCGAAGCACTGGCCTGTCGGGCTGCGCTCCAAACGGTTCAAAAAGAACTTCCTGATGGGGTTGAGCCCGCGTGTTTGCCGTCACGAATGGATCACTTGCCTGATGGTCTGCAAGGCAAAGACCCCACCCTGCGTACGAGCCCGGCCTCGACCTGGCTTCTTTAGGCAGGCAGATTCCAAGATGAGTCCAAGTTGGGCTGGTGGGGTCACAGGTCCCTTCGCGACCTCCGGAAGCGCCTCGGGGTGCGACCACAACGCCTCCCTGCTGCCTCGAATCCAGGTTGCAGGGGGGCTTTTCAGAGTGAGCCCGGTCGATCGCAGAATGCCTTACGAGGGGCTCGCGGTCGGGCTGGCTTCGCGCCAAAGTTCACGGGCGGAGACGGCTTGGCGAAGCGCCGCAAGCCCCTCTGTTGCTCCGACTCGCGGGACATGCCCGGGATTACGAATTGCTTCGATCAGGTCAGCCATCAAGTCACGGATCGCAGCGCCGTAACGGGTTTGGCTGTCACGCGGATCGGCCCACGTAAGTTCAAGGGCAACGTCGATCCCTTCTTCCCGGCCACGCCGCCGGTGCAGGCCGGAAGCATCGCTGAACTGTGAGATTTGCGCAGTCGGGAAAAGCGCTTCCACCCGGCGCCGTTGAACCGTATTGAGTGCTGCGCGGAGCTGCAGCGTTCCGGCTACCCAGCCGGATAGCAGGAGTTCGCCGCGTTCAAAAATCAGGCGCACCTGTTGGCGGTCCAGACAGTCAAATTGATGAAAGCCGTGGTAAAATCCGGCGCTGGTTTGTTCGCCGTAACGGACATTGCAACTCACCTGTTCAACAAAGGCGGTACCCGGCCGGTACAGGCATTCGGCACTCATCACCGTGCCGCCCGCACCAAACCACGACGCGATAAGGTCAAAAAAATGCACTCCGTGCTCGACGAAAATGCCGCCGCTACGGTTTTCATCCCAGAACCAGTGATTCGCCGGCAAGCCGCTGTCTCCGGCGCAATTGACGACTTCAGCGCGAAGCGGAGCGCCCAGGATGCGTTCCCGAGCGAGCACGTTCACCGGCGCCCAGAGGGGACCGTAACGCATGACGAAATTGATCCCGCACAGAACGTGTTTGTCCAAAGCAAGCGCCATCATGGCTTCGGCCTCACTGATGGAGACAGCCAACGGCTTTTCACAAAGCACATGTTTCCCCTGTGCCAGGGCAGCCATGGCCTGGACGGCGTGAAGTGACGGTATGGTCGCCACATGCACCAAATGGACCTCGGGATCTGAGACCAGGGCTTCCAGGTTTGGGTGATGGCGGAGCCCATATTGAGCAGCCAGCCGCGCTGCTTTGTCGGGGGTCCGATTCCAAACGGCCACCGGCTTCAACCCCTCCAGGGTCTGGTACTGCTCCAAACAGAACTCCGCAAAGCCACTGACGCCTACCAGTCCATAGCCGATCTCTGGTTTCATGGATCGTTCTTCTTGAGCAACGCGGCGAGGAGCTTGCTGAGCTCAAAAGTAACAATTCTGGTTTCAGAATCATTGATGCCGTAGGGAAGTATCAGTCGGTCCTGGTGGATCAAACCACCACAACTATAAACCACGTTCGGCACATAGCCCTGCCAATCGTTGCGTTGGGGCTCCACAAGTGGCTTCTTCAACCTGCCGAGCACCCGACGGGGGTTTTCCAGATCAAGCAACACGGCCCCAAGACAGTATTTCCGTACCGGTCCCACGCCGTGCGTAAGAACTAGCCAACCCGCTTCCGTTTGCAAAGGCGAGCCACAGTTGCCCACTTTCACCATTTCCCACGGTTGCTCCGGCGGGATGAGCACCTCAGGATCAGACCAATAGTGCAGGTCATCAGAGTGCATCAACATGATGTTCTCGTCATCCTGGCGGGAGAGCATTGCGTACCGACCGTTTATCCGGTGGGGAAAAAGCGCCATGCCTTTGTTGTAAACGGCCGGTCCGCTTAAAGTCCGAATCCGAAACCGGCAAAAATCTTTGGTTTCGATGAGCTGCGGCCGAATCGCCCTGCCGTCGTAGGCGGTGTAAGTTCCGTAATAAGCAACGGTCCCATCTTCATCCACAAACCGGACAAAGCGGGCGTCTTCAATGCCGCTGAGCTCGGTCTCGGAGCGTGGGAAGAGAACGCGTTCAGACAGCGGTTCTGAGGGTTCGAACCGAACTTCGTAGTTTAATTTTGCCGTTGAACGGGCCTGCTGAGCCGTACGCTGGAGCAACTCGGGGGAAGTGACAAACGGAGAGGATGTATCCAGGAGAATCGACCCGTCTGCGCGAACGACTCCGGACCGGAATTCGACGGATGAAATGTGGCCTTCGCCGACTGCACGAAGGCTCAGAATGAATCGAAGCTCGTTTGGTCGAAGCCCCCCTTGGTCTGGAGCGGCGACGATGGAAGGATTGAACAGTGCGGCTGATTCGAGGCTGTATTCACCGGTAAACAACGCCCCGATGAGCACCTTCCTTTCCGTCGATAAAGCTTGGGGCTCGCTGATGTGGTGTTGCACCTTTTCATAATGTTCTGTCCAGACGTCATCCAAGCGGCGATGCCGGCCGCCAAACTCCGCCCGGATACCACCAAGTTCGTTCGATACTTCCACCTCACTAAGCGCAAGGGCTCGGTTCACGATCCGGCGCACTCGGAGCGGTTGTTCGGGAATGAAGGCGCGCAGCAGCACACGGGTAGGGTCTGGGCGTAAATGCAGAGTATCAGCGTACATTTTCAAGGTGCGCATGCTCCTGCATGGGGTGATGAAGAAACGTTTCTGCCTGGGTCATTTCGGTTAAGGAAAGGTAAAAAGCCAAGGTCGATTCAGCTCCCTGGTTTTGGTTTAAACGGTCAGCGTGCAACCCGTCCCGGCAGCCGCCGGTCCGGGCATCATACAAAGGTAACCCGAGGTCGTTGCGTCCTAGAAACCATTCAAAACAACGCCGGGCTGACTGATGCCAGAATTCGTCGCTGGTGAGTGCATACGCCTCCAGACACGCTGCGATCATGGCATTTGCCTCCAGCGGCTGTTGATCAAACCGGGCGCGCAACTCACCCCGGTTCCAAAACCCGTTGCAACCGACGGGGGTAAAATACCCTCCGGGGGAAGTTTGGCTTTCGACCAGCCAGCGCAATGACTTGAAACCGATCTCCGAGATGTCTTCCCGGTGCGTCCAGTAGCCGCTTAGGATCATCGCCTGCGATAACCTCGCATTGTCGTAAGTTACAGTTGGCTCAAACCATTGCCAATCAGAGCCGGCATTCTGGTGGTACAACCCAGCCAGACGGTTGGTTAACACATCACGCAGCTGGCTAACGGTGCGGTCTCCAGAAAACGATCGCAGGTATTCGTGAATGGCCAGTAGCGCGAAGGCCCAGGCCCGGGGAAACGCAAAGCTTTCGACCGCGGGCAGCCCGAGTTGAAACAGTTGTGCGCACAAACTTCGGTGGCCCTCATTTTTGGCCCGGCCCAGCGCAGTGCCGGCCGCCCAGAGCGCCCGGGCGTGGCTGTCCTCTGAACCCTGGTCCTCCAGCCAACGCCGGTCGTAACTCATGAAGTTCCGGAACCGGCCGCTCGCGGGATTGAAAGCATGCCAAAGAAAAGCCATGTACCGGTCGGCCAAACGACTAACTTCCTGCTCCCACACCCGGCTGGCCCCTTCGGCCAACAGCAACGTCAGGATAAAAGCGCGGGCGTTGTCATCTGTGCAATAGCCTTCCCGGTACAACGGCACGTTATAACTGGCGTGCTGTAACATCCCGGTGTGGTCCGTCAGGCGGAAAAGGTGATCAAGTTTGAGCGCAGGCAACTGGTAAGGCCGGTTCTCAACCGTTCGAGTCACAAACGATCGCCTCGGAGAGGCGCTCAACCCGGCCCGGGCCCGTTCGAAGCTTTCCATGTAGCGCTCTGCCACCTCCGGCCAGATCATGCTCCGGCCCGATTTCCACGCCCGCTTGCGCATGGAGTTCATGAAGCCCGGGTCAGACAAAAGGCGGTCAACCGCCGTCGCGATCGCCGGTGCGTTTTTGAAGGGAACCAGCATCCCCTGATCGTCTGCCAGCAGCTCCTGGGCATGCCAGTAAGGGGTTGAGATGACCGCCTTACCGGCCCCAAAGGTGTAGGCAAGCGTGCCGGAAGTAATCTGTGCGGGGTTCAGGTAAGGGGTAATGTAGATGTCAGCCGCCCCGATGAAGTCCCTTAGTTCTTCGGCCGTGACAAAACGGTTGTAGAAGATGACGTTCCGTGCCACGCCCCGATCCTGCGCCAAACGCTCCAATTTAAGCCGGTAGCTTTCCCCCACCTGAGCGATGAGATTCGGATGGGTGGCCCCGAGCACGATGTAAACCACGTCCGGGTGGCGTTCCAGAATGTTCGGAAGCGCCTCGATGACGTACTCGATGCCCTTGTCCGGAGACAGCAAGCCGAAAGTTAACAGGACCGTCCTGCCCTCCACCCCAAACTGGTCTTTGTAAAAACTCGGGTCGGTAAACGGCAGGTCCGGCACTCCGTGAGGGATGACATCGATTTTGCGGGAGGGGATTCCGTACGTGCGTTCCAACAGGTCACGGCCGCGATCCACCATCACAACAAAACGACCGGAAAGTTCGCCAAGCTGCCTCATCACGTCCTGCTGTTCCCTGGTGGGTTTTGCCATCACGGTGTGCAACGTGGTAACCACCGGCATGTTGACGTCCTGAAGAAAAGTGAGCAGGTGGCTGCCCGCCGGGCCCCCATAGATGCCGAACTCGTGCTGGACGGAGACCACCTGGACGTTGTTGATGTTCAGAAAATCAGCAGCCCGCCGGTAGGAATCCACGTCCCGCTCATCGATCTCAAAGCGGACCGATGACGGGTACTCGTAACCTTCCACACGGTCGTTTACTGCGCCCACCAAACAGCGGCACTCTGGAAAAGCCGCCCCGAAGGCGTCGCGCAAATCCCTGGTGAAAGTCGCGATTCCGCACTGTCGCGGCGTATAATCACCTACGAATGCAGCGCGGGTAACGGGATGGGTGTTGTCCATAAATTGGGAAGCGCTCGCCCCGGTAAAAGCTCCGGGCGCGCTAAGTTGCATAAAGTCGCACCTCGGCGGGGTTGAGGTCCTCAGGCGGGCAAGGGCCAGCATCGTCGGGGCAAATTGGCTTTTTGGCTCGGGACAAACCGCGGAAACGGGAAAGGGTTCCTGCGGTCGGAGGGGCTTAAGGTCGGCTCACCGGGACACGTGCAGACACGCCGGACATCGGCCCCAGCTGACCGATGACGCGTCGTTAATCCGTCCCCTGGGTTCAGGGTGGGCATTCGTGCGATCGACGCGGAGCTTGCGGCGCAACGCCCGCGAGAGAGTGACAGGGCCGGCACGTTCTTTGCCTGTTAGACGGGCGCGGACCCGCCCATTCTTCCACCCCGTCACGCCGATGGCACTAAGAGAGGGGCGCTTAGACCATAAAGAGGCACCGGATCGAGCGGCGTTCCGTCCGGTGAGCCAGGCACGTTCACCTTGCCGCCCGCGCGGTTTCCCCGAGGCCCGCCGCGTCTGACCGCTGCCGCTTCCCCGGCGGCGAAGGGACTCGCGCCGCCCTACCGGGCGCCCGGGTCATGCGCACGCCCCAAAGGCCCTTACCTTAGTGCCATTCGGTCCACGGGGTACATCAGGGACGTACCAGGCTGCATCGACGTTCGCAAAGCCATGGGCGAATGCATGCTGCGTCTTATGAAGAGTACGATGCGTCTCTTAGCCGTGAGGAGGCCGTTTCTGGCGCCTCCCCGGTCGATGGATGGCCCAAAAGCCCACCGTCAGCCAGTTGGCAGGGGCACGTCCTCAAGGGCGGCTTGCACGTACTCGTCCGCAATTTCTTTAGCACTCCATCCGGGATCGCAAGCGTCCCGAAACTCGCGGATGCTCTGGTCCTCGCTGTATTCGGGACAAGTCTCCGCGATTTTACAAAGGCGCTTAAAGTCGTCTTTGGACAAAGCCCGTTCTGCCCTGGCGATTTCAGTTCGCAGGCTGTTGATGCTGAACCATTTCATACCAATGCTGGCTTTGGGTTGGCGAACACTCCGCCGCTTTGTCTTTTTAGCATGATTATTCTGCGACCAGCTCGAATGTTCCAGTCGCTCCAGAATTTATCGGCACTTGGCAGGGCGTTCACGGGCAGAAATTTGCACCGTGTTGGAATCGAACCAACAACCCAGTGATTAAGAGTCACTTGCTCTGCCAATTGAGCTAACGGTGCGTGAATTGAAGGCCGGAAACTACTGAGCACACAACGGCTTGCAAGTAAAAACAGGTTAGAGCGTCCCGGCGCATCACTCGTTAAACGCCCTCCCCTCGTCATTGCGCAATTAGATCTGCGATCAGCGCTTTTTCCTCCTTTAACTCAGCAACACTACGGTCAATTCGTTCTCGGCTGAAAGGGTTGAGTTCCAGCCCTTGCACAATTTTCCAATCTGCGCCTGTTGATGTGACAGGAAACGAACTGATCAGTCCTTTCCCGACCCCGTAGCTGCCGTCCGAATACACGCCGACGCTGGTCCAATCGCCCGCCGCGGTTCCGGCGACCAATGAATGCACGGTGTTAACCGCAGCGTTCGCGGCCGAAGCCGCGGAGGAAGCTCCGCGGGCTTTGATGATGGCCGCCCCACGCTGCTGTACGGTGGTGATAAACGGACCCTTCAGCCAGTCTTCGTCGTTGATAACTTCGGTCAGCGGGTTGCCGCCGATCTTCGCGTTGTAGAAGTCCGGGTATTGTGTGGCGGAATGGTTCCCCCAGATGGCCAGGTTGGTTACTTCGGTGACCGGCACCCCGGCTTTGGCGGCCAACTGCGATTTCGCGCGATTTTCGTCCAGGCGGGTCATTGCAAACCAGCGTTCCTTCGGCACCTCGGGCGCGTTGTGCAGGGCAATGAGGCAGTTCGTGTTGCAAGGATTTCCAACCACCAGGATCCGAACATCCGCTGCCGCGTTCGCCTGGATGGCTTGTCCCTGACCCGTGAAAATCTTCCCGTTGATGCTCAGCAGATCCCCGCGCTCCATTCCTTGCTTACGCGGCACGCTGCCGACGAGAAGGGCCCAGTTCACCGCCCGGAAACCTTCGCTGAGATCTGCGGTCGGCACCACGCTGGTGAGCAAGGGAAAAGCGCAGTCATTCAATTCCATGACAACGCCTTCCAGCGCGGTAAGGGCCTGCGGGATCTCGATCAAGTGCAGTTCGACCGGCTGATCCGGCCCGAAGATGGCACCGGATGCGATACGGAAAAGCAGGGAATAGCCAATCTGGCCGGCGGCTCCGGTTACGGCAACTTTGATGGGGGATTTGCTCATTCCATAAGCTGAAATGGATGATTGTTTTGTAAAGCAGGATCGGCGGCTGGGTGCACTGGGCGGGCTGGCCTCGGCACTCGGTTCCACCCCGGTCGGCGAGGGACCGCCGACCCTACCGGGCGAATTCAGGCCAGAAGCCCAAGGGGGGTCGAATAAATCAGCAACCGGGCTGCGGGGATGCCGAAGCCGACCGCCAATGCATTCTGGTAAGCCGTCAGTTGAGGCAGGTACTTCGCGCGGAGATGGCCCAGGAACGCGTGGGGGTCCTCACCCGGAACCGGTTGGTTGGTTTTCCAATCGAGGATCCAGCTTTCACCGGAGCGGGTCTGCACCAACAAATCGATCACGCCTTCCATCCATTCGGCTGGTCCCTCGCAGAACGAGAATGGCGCCTCAGCGCGGAAGCGGATTCCTTGTTCGATCAGCAGACGAAAGGCGTCGCTCTGAAGAAAGCGGGCTGTCTCGGCCGCGGCCCGGGCCCCGAAGCTAAGGTCCGGCGGGATTGCTTCGCAATATTTTTCCTGTTCGCGGCGCGGGGCGAGCCAGGGAAAGTTCTCGACCCAGCCGTGCCACCACCTCCCGAAACCGTACACCCCGTCTGCATCGGTCAGAAATCGTTCGGACCGTTCCGTATCATCGGCCAATGCATGCGGACGCGTCAGCTGAGGGTAGCGGTGCGAAAGTTCCGCCGCGACCGCCACCTTGGACCGATCGAAGTGCAACACGTTCAGGGGCAGTTCCGATTGGCCAGTGGACGCATCGGGAGGGAGGCGATCGGAGGATTCAACCGCATCCGGCGTTTGCGCCGCGACCGAAGCGAGTGAGTTCTCTCCTTTCACGTAAAATCCGGGTGCATACGGGAGGACCAGGGAACGCCGGGCCCGGGTGAGGCAAACGTAGAGCAGGCGCCTGCGTTCCTCGTCGCCCTGTTGTCGCCGGCCCAAGGCGCAACGCGAACTCAGGTGGTTCCAGGCCACACCGCTCCAGGTCTCGGTGTCGACCACCCGGGGGTACGACGTGGAATTACTCACCGTAACCGGACGGCCCAACCCGAGCGGAATCACGACGTCCCATTCGAGCCCCTTGGCCGAATGGATCGTCACCAGTTCAAGTGCATCAGCCGGCCGGCTCCGCCCGGGGGTCTCTTCGTCCAGAACGTCGAGCAGCGATTGCACCCAGGCGAAAGCCGAGACGCCATCGTTCGTTGCCTGGTAAGCACGTTCCACAAAGTGGTCCAGGGTTGACGCGGGATCACCCAAAACCGCAAGGCGCTCACGGAGCTTGGCCTCGCGACACACTTCATGGACAAATTCCGCCAGGCTTGGCCCTGGGTCCGCCCAGAGTACCCGTTCCAGCCGGGCCATGCACTCCAGGCCCTCATGCAACGCCGGATCGTCGTTAGTCGAACCATCCGCAGCCCAACGGGCCAAAACCGGGTCGGACGCCGTGAAGATTTCCCGCAGCACGCCGATCCGCTCGAACCGGTCCCAGGGGTGGAGCGCGGAATACACCAGCGCCAACGGCCAGGTGTAACCTGGCTGAGCGCGCCACGCTGTGCGGGGCCGAAAGAGCTCATGGGCAATCCCCTGCTCCTTCAACGCCGCGCTGCAGGTGTCGAGCCAATCATGGCGCGGCGCCAGAAGGGCCACCTGGGACCAGGACTGGACCCCTAACCCGGTCCGGCCCTGTTGCTGCAGCCATGCCGCCAGCTGCGTGCACTCTTCCCGGCAGAGTTCTTCCACCTTCGGCTTTTCCACGCTGCTCTTTTGTAACGGAAGAACAATCACCCCCCCTGCCGCCGCGTCGGCAGACGGCGTTAAATCGTCGAGGGAAGTTCCTGCTTCCTGCAGTCCGCGAAACAACTGATTGATCGTTGCCACCACGCGAATGGAACACCGGTGCGTAACGCTGAACTCCAAAAGGTCGCCGCCCTGGCCGGCCCGGAACGATTCGTTGATGGCACGGTAGCTTTTCACGCCGGCGCGGTCGTAAATCGTCTGCCGCGGGTCTCCAACCATCACGAAGGCACCGGGACGCGGCGCCGGCCCGGACCCGGGCCAGGTACCCCAAGGCGCCCCGGGCGGCCGGCAGATTTCTAGTAAAAGCCCGAACATCCGCCGATCGGTGTCTTGGGCCTCGTCCAGGATCACCGAAAAGCCCCGGCGTCGAATCTGATCAAGCACGGCCGGCCGTTGCAGGAGGACAACGGTCAATCCGATCTGGTCTTCAAACGTCAGCAGGCCGTCCCGGTGACGCTGGCGGCAGTAAAGCTGCACCAAACTGCCGGCCCAGTGGTAGGCAGCGTCCTCAAGCCAGGTCAGCAACGGTTCCAACACAGCCGCGCATCCTGCCTTAAGCCCGTCTGTGGTCGGTGCGACGCCGGGCAGGCCGACGAAAGGTTCCAGGGACCGCAAAGCCCGGTCGTAGCGTCGGAGTTCTTCCAACAGCCGATCGCGCGCGTCGCTGCCTTTCTTGACCTTGACGTCGGCGAGGGGCCCAACGTTCAGGCCCGTCGGCGGATCACCGGGTTCGTTGTACGGTTCAAAGTGATCCATTCGCCCTGCGATCGCCACCAACTCGGCCAGCGAGGTGAACCGAAGGAGCTTCGGCGTGAGCGGATGGCGCCGGATGAGGTCGTCCACCTCCGGATGGTTCAGGAATGCTTCCCACAGACGGTAGCCTTCCGGTTTGGTGATCGTCTGCAAACGGGAGGGCAGGCCAAGCTCAATCTGGTGATCACCCAGCAAGCTAAGGCAAAAACTGTGGATCGTGCCGAAAAACGCCCGGTCCAGCGCGGCCAGGATGCGCGGTGCCTCAGCCGTTTTCTGGTTGCCGAGGATGGCCGCGGTTACCCGGCGTTTGAATTCCCGGGCGGCATTGTTGGTGTAGGTGACGACCACGACCCGGCTGACTGCGTCAAGGTCCCGCCGCGCAACTTCCACGATCCGCTCCACCACGGCCCGCGTCTTGCCAGCGCCCGCGGCTGCCACAACCGAGAAATTACGGTCGTGCGCGGTAACGAAACGTTTTCGTGCAGCGTGATCTGAGCGTGCGTTCATGCAAAGGTGAGGCGATGTTTATGGCGCAGCACCTCGCCGTTAAGGGGGACCGTCGCAATGGGCAGGTGTTCATTGCCACAATCGCCGCCCGCCCCGGTCCCGTAACCAAAGCAGAGCTCGTTTTGAATTCTGGCAAGGGTGCCGCGAGACGCAGCCCCGGATTCGGTGCAGCGGGCAAAATCCAGCTCCGTGCACCCACCGGGCCGTGCCACAAGAATACGGGCGGACCGCACCCCGAGGGCTTCGCACATCCAGCGGTAACCATGAAACTGCAGGCTGCTGCCGTCTTTGAGAAGGGTCGTCCGGCGCGACGTCTTGAAGTCGATGACGAGCACGTCGGCTTCCGGAAGATCGGGTGCAGTCAGGAGCAAAAGGTCGAACCGGCCTTTAAGGGCAAGCGGGTCCGGTGCCGGCAGGCACACTTCAACCGGGTACTCGGCCGCGAGCCAAGGAGACTTTTCCAGGTACGAGGCCACATGGTGAATAAACTGACGGCAGGTCCACTCGGCCTGCTGCAGCACCGACTCCCACCACACGCAGCGTTGCGGCGATGAAATACTTCCGTCAAACCGGCTCACCTCTTGTTCCAACCGTGCCGTCATCCGGCAACGCAGTTCTGCGGCCGACAAAGGCTCAGCTCCGGCGCCAAACGCCAGGCCGGCCGCCAACGGCTGGTCCGCCTCGCCAAGAACACGTCCCATCCAGCCGTGGCACAGCTGGCCCAGGGCCCTGCCGAACTGCCGTCGAAATTCACGGTCGTGTTCACGTTCACAACCAAAGACGTGCTGATAAGCAAACGTAGCCGGCTGGCCCAGTACCCGCTCCAGAACCGAAGGCGACCATGGGCCGTAGCTCAACCCGGCGAAGACGAACGAATATTCGTTGTACGGCGACTGCGCGTCGGTGCGCTGGGTCCAGACGTGCGCAAAGCGCTCCAGGGTTTTTGGCGGTGACGGCGGGGGGGCGGGAGGGGCAGGGTCCGTTCGAAAAAAGATGGGGTCGACGTGAACCGCGTATTCAAGGAACGTAATCACTTCGTTCGGCACCACGGGATCGCCGAGCTCATCTGCCGCGCTGTAGAGAAACGATAGGTGTTTCTGGGTGTGGGTTAACAGGTGGAGGTACGATTCGAGTTCGAGCCGGCGTTTTTCCGGGGCGCCCCTCCACGTAAATTGGTAGCGGCGCTGCATCTCCGCTTGAGCCAGGTCGCCCAGCAGCGGGTTTTCCGTGGTTAACCGCGGCCAACCTGGTCCGGAGCAGCGGCTGATGATGACAACATCCCAGGAAGTGGCCAGTGCGCGGCAGGCAGAGCTGACGCAGACACGCGCGGTCCGGCCGACGCCGGCCTGAAGGCGGCTGGGCTCATCCAGCAACTCAAGAAGAAATTCGGCAAAAAGCGGACCGGAAATCAGGTGCCCCTGGAGAAAGGCCGCCAACTCCTGCCAGAGCGGCTCCAAGTCCCCGGTGTCCAGTTTGACGGCCCGTACGCCGGGTAGGCCGCTGAGGGCGTTTGCATCGTCCAGGACCCGGGACCAGGAGGCGGCCAGATCTTCGAAGGCAGCCCGCTCCGGCCAGGGTACAAACATCCGGAGGAAGTAAGGCTCCCATGCAGGCGGCACCAACCCCGGCAAAAGCGCCTCAAGCACAGGGGTTTGCCGTTTGTCAAATTGCCGGGTCAGCCGCCGCCGAAGCCTGACGAGTTCGACGGGATCTTCAACGATCAGCTCCAGCAAACGCCAAACCTGGGTCAGCGACCGCTCCCGGCCATGCAGAGCGGCCAGCGTTTTTTGCAATTCGCGGGATCGGCTGCCGTGTGAGTTTCGACGAAGGTCATCGGCTACCGCAATGCCGGCCTCCGACAGCGCATCAACGACCACGGCGCCAAAGGCATCCTGCTCCGGCACAACCACCAGGACATTGGCATGTCCCGCCACCAGGGCATCCGCCACGAGTTGGACCACCGCACTGGCTTCAGCCGCGGGCCGCTCCGCACACACCACGGCCGGGGCGCGGCCGCCGGAACCGCCGAATCCTTGCCACGCCTCAAGGACCCAGCTGAACGGTTGATCCACCGGGGCGGCAGGGCAAATCTGGTGCCCGATTCCGGTGGCAGCTTCCAGTTGCTCCAAAGCAAGAAAGTCGGAGCGGCGCCCCATTACCGGCAGCGGGAACCACCACGAAAACCGTCGCACCGATCGCGCCCCGGCCGTCAGCAGGTCCGATTCGCGCAGGTCACCGCCGCTGAGGCCGAAGGCGCACCATTGACCCCCGGCCTGCCCGGGCTGGGCGAGTTCGCGCAGGCGTTGGTCGACGCGAGGTCGCCAGAAATCGGAATGGAACAACTGCGTAACGGTCGGCCAGGCCTGCCGCGGTACCCGCAAAACCTCCAGGACTTCCTCAAGCCGATCCTCACAGTCAAAACCGGAAAGCGCGAATTCATCGAGCGCAACCAACAGGTGTTCCGCCATTGAGGCGTGCACCGGGTCTTCCCCTAAAGCGTTCTGCAGGATCAGGCGCAACGTTTCCCGGCCAAAGGAAGGACTGGGCAGGTGATAAACCTCGCACAACCGCCTGCGCAGGGTTCGCAGGTCCATGAACTCCAACCCGAAGAGCGATTGACCCGCTCGCAAAGCCCGTGCCCGCAGCCAGGTTGCTTGAAGGAACGAACCGGTCGCGAACCAGACAGTTTCCCCGTCGAGGGCAGCCCGGGAAAGCCGACCCAGCTCCTCGGCCAGACCGCCTTCCCAGGCATCTTCCACATGCTGAAAAAGATTTATCGCGTCCAGGTTATCCACGAACCCCCAAAACTTCGCCAACCAGCCGGTGGACCGCCGCTTTCTCCGCGGTGTAGCGGGCCACCAAAGCCTTCTCATTTTCCAGCCCCACACGGATTGCCAGTTGCCGTTGTTCTTCCGCCGACCGGGGCAGTTGCGAAGCCGAACTGTTTTGCAGCCGGCGCAAAGCCCCTTCCAGCCGCCGGTAAAAGCGGTAGGCATCCCCCAGTAAGCCTGCCTCCGGCCCCCACCCCCGGTCGCCCAATTTGCGCAACGCCTGCAAGGTGTTGACCTCCGGCAGGCCGGCACGCATTTGCAGGTACTGGGTCACGAACTCAATCGCCATCAGGCCGCCGCGTCCGGTCTTGAGGTGGAAAAAATCCGCTCCCTTTTCTCGTTGCTCAACCACCCGGAGGTACATCTCACCGACTTTCGTTTGAAGATCGGGCCGCTTGCCGGCCTCCGCCCAGGCACCCGCGATGAAGCCGCTTAAAGCTCCGCTCACCGGGCCCCAGAGCGTGCGCGCCTTGGTCAAGGCCTGGACTTCCCATAGTTGCGCCCGATTTTGAAAATACATCCGGTATTGGTCAAGCCCATTGACGAGCACACCCGATTCGCCTTCCGGCCGCAGCCGGGTGTCCAGGGCGAAGACCCGCCCTTCCTGGGTCTTGGCGTTCATGGTCTGGATTAACTTTTCGGCCGAAAGCAGGTCGCTGCCCACGAAAATGACGTCCAGGTCCGCCCCGTAAAGCAGTTCGCGGCCGCCGAATTTTCCAAGGGCGAGGATGGTGAGGTCCGAGTCCGGTCCGGTCAGCCGGGCGCAGAATTCGAGGCAAGCCTCCGCCAGATCGGTCATTTCCTGTTGAAGATCCTCCAGGGTAGCAAGCCCCAAGACATCCTTCAGAAGCAAACGGGTTACTTCGGCCCGCCGGTAGATGCGGACCCATTCAGCAGGGTCCACGCCTTCGTCGTTCTGTTTCAGGGCCGCACGGAAATCCGCCCCCGACAACGGGGCGCTCAGGTCGCGCCCCCGGGCGATCTCCTCGATCAAATGGGGACGGCGGATCACGATCTCGGAGAAAGAAGCGCTGGCATCGAACAAACGCACCAGCAGTTCCAGCAGGCGGGGATTGGCCAGGATCGTCTCAAACAGGGCGCCACGGATGCCGTACGCATCGACAAACCGGACGAAGCGGGTGAGGGTTGTGTCCGGGTCGGCCACACGGGCCAGCCACCCGAGAAGCTGCGGTTCCAGCTTGCGGTAAAGCCGCTTGTTGCGGGCCGAGACGTGCACCGTCGACGAACCGCGCTGCAGCGCATCCAACGCCCGCTCGGCCGCCTCCCGGGACCGGAAAAAATCGAGGGCGATGGGCGGCGGCGCGAGGTTTGCGCGCCCTTGCAACAGTTGTTCAAAATTGGCGCGGACAGCCGCGGTGTGCCGGGCCAGTTCGGCCAGGAAACCATCCGCAGAGGTAAACCCCATGGAACGCGCGATCCGCCGCTGGCCCGTCGGGTCGGTTGGCAAGGTATGAGTCTGTTGTTCCCGCACCATCTGGAGCCGGTGCTCCACCGTTCGCAGAAAAACGTAAGCATCCCGCAGTGCGCGGACGGCTTCGGGCGGCATCAACGCAAGCTGTTCAAGGGCAAGCAACGTCTTCAACGTGTTGCGGCCCTGCAGGAAGGGCTGGCGGGCACCGTGCAACAGCTGCAAGGCTTGCACCGTAAACTCGATTTCCCGGATGCCCCCAAACCCTAGTTTCACATTTCGGTGGAGGTCTTCCTTTCCCACCAGGTCTCGCTCAATGCGCAGCTTTAGTTCCGCCACTTCGTCCAGCAAATCTGACGAAACCAGGCGGGGAAAGATGAAAGGTTGCAATCGCTGGTTGAATTCATACAGCAACTCCCGGTCGCCGCAGAGGCCGCGGGCTTTAATCAAGGCCAGGCGCTCCCAGGTTTCTCCGTAGCCGGAGTAGTAATATTCCATGCTCGCCAGCGAGCGAACCAGCGGTCCCACGCTCCCCTCGGGCCGCAGGCGCAGATCGATACGGAAAAGCGGCAGGCCTCTGGCGCTGAAAATCTCGACAATGCGCTCAGCCACCCGCGCAAAATACTCGTGGTGGCTGAATTTAGGGTTAATGAAACCGTCCTCTCCGTAGAAGAAGATCAAATCGATGTCGGAACTGTAGTTCAGCTCCTCGCCCCCGAATTTGCCCATGGCCAGCGTCGCGAAACCGGTTTGGGGTCTGCCCCAGCGGCGCTGCGCGTGGGCAAGGACGGAAGCCAACGCGACGTGCACGCACCGTTCGGCGACGGCCGTAAGGTCGGCGGTGGTCTCAACCAGGTCAGCCTGACCTCCAAGGTCACGAAAGGCGATGCGCAGCAATTCATCCGACTTCCACTCCCGCAGCCGGTTAAAATGCGGGTCGTCCACGACCCCCCAGGGATCGCGCGCGTTCTGCAGGCGTTGCTTCGAGGCACGCACGTCGTCGCTGACGAGCCAGCGCAGCAACTCAGGGCGGCGCCGGACTTTCTCCAAGGAACCGGGTGAGAATGTCAGCAGATTGATCAAGGCAGCCGCGGAAGCGCCGCATCCGTCCAGAAACCCTTTCAGGTCAGGCTCGATCAACGCAAGCGCATCCAGCACCGGCCCTGCTTCTTCGCGATCCCAGAGCAGCGCCTCGAGGGCGGCCGGAACCGGATGCAGCGGACGCGATCCCTCCATGCCGTCAGCTTAATCGAAGCGGCAACGCTTGTCTCGCCTGCTCTCAGGGCACCAGCACACGAAGCGGTTGGGGAGAAAGACCGAACCGCACGGGCGTGCGCAGCGACACTTCACCGTCTACTTCGACCGGAGTATCCTGATTGCTGCTCACCAGCACAGACGCCGTCTGCACGTACTCGATGTCGGGCACTTGTTCCGGTTTGCCCCGCAGCAAGCCTTGGAGGTAACGGAACATGTCAGCATAACCCTGGTTCCGAAACGCCAGTACATCCAGCAGACCATCGTCGTTGGCGGCCTGCGTGAAAACCGGGAACGGCCCTCCATAATGACGGCCATTGCCGATCAACACAAACGACGCCTCAAACCGCTGGCCGCCCCCGCACCGCACCTCAAGACGTGGCGGCGGTTGTCCCAGCACCTGGGCCGCGGAGAGCAGGTAACTGAACGGCCCAATGCTGCGGCGCAGGGTTCCATCGGTTGCTTCGACCGCCTGGGCATCCAGGCCGACACCGGCCAGTTGGACAAAGTATTGATGATTGGCGGACGGCAGGTCGATCCGCTTGACCTTGCCTTGTTCGATCACTTCCCAACATTTCTGGATTTGCTGCTGCGGCAGGCCAAGCTCGTAGGCGAACACGTTCATTGTGCCTACCGGCAACACCCCCAGGATGGCGGGACTGCCCGCGATCCCATTGACCACTTCGTTGATGGTCCCGTCTCCCCCGACAGCCACCACCACCTCGCTGCCTTGAACGGCCGCTCGTCGCGCCAGTTCCAGGGCCTGACCCGGGCCGTCGGTTGCCCACCATTCAACGTTCCGGGCAACGCTGCGCAGGCTGTTTTCAACAAAACGCGCCTTCTCGCCTTTCGCAGCCGGGTTAAAAATGACGGCAACCTTCTGCTTGTTCATCCATTCCTTTATCTTTAGTTATAGCGGTCTTGACTGCTCGCTCCGTGAAGTTTTTCGGTCGCGTGGCCCTTTGGGTGCTCGGCAGCACCGGAGTCCTCCTGGCTTCAGGCTGGCTCGCCTCCAACCTTTACATTCAATCGCCAGGTGCCCACCAAAAGATTTGCGCTGCCCTGAGCCGGAGCATCGGCCTTCCCCTCTCCTTTTTTCGAATCTCGTACGCCCCGTGGTCGGGGCTGGTTCTGACCGACGTGCTGGTGCAGGAACCGGGTGACCCCAGGGTGCTGCTGCGGGCTGCCCAACTCCGGATTCGCTGCAGTTACTTACAGATTTTCCGCCATGAACTGCTCGTCAAGCAACTGGCGCTGCAACAGGTGAACCTTAATCTGCCCGCAGCGTTCGCGGTCGAAGCCCACGGTCCGTCGTCGGCAGCTGGCCCCTTGCCGCCGCATGCAGCCGCCGATCTTTCCTTGCCTGCAGCCGCACCCGGCAACGGCAGCCGGTCGCGATTCCGGCGGTCATTTCTGATCCAGATTCAACGGTTCAAACTCACGGATGGCACCGTCAACCTGCTCTCACGTGACGGGGTTCCGGTTGCTACCCTGCGTGGATTGGGTTTTTCCGTGCACCTCGAGGGTTCCAGGTACCTCGGCAAGCTGCAGGCCGATGGCGTGACCTTAGGAAATTCCCTTGACCTTGAAGACTTGGCCTCGCCGGTCCAGATCACAGATGGCCGGCTTGCACTCTCCTCGATCGAAGCCCGGGTGTACAGCGGACAAGTCAGCGGCAACCTCCTCGTGGACCTCAGCACTCCGCCGTACAGCTATCGCCTTGCCCTGCAGGCCTCCGGCGTTAACGTGAGTGACCTTGCCCCCCACCTCAACGAGTTGATGGACCGAGCCCATGGAACCCTGCAAGCCAGCCTTGACCTTCGCGGCGCCACAGGCGAGGGCAACCCGATGCAAGGCAGCGGTCAGCTCCAGATTGACTCCTGTTATTTGGACCAGTACCCGCTCCTGCAGGAGATCGGGCGCTGGACCCAGGTCGACGAACTGCAGCGCCTGCAGCTTGACCGGGCGGCAGCCCAGTTTCACGTCAACGGGCCCGTGGTGGCGTTTGAAAGCATTAACCTCGTCTCGAAAAACTGCCAGGTGGCCCTGCACGGGGTTATCGATGCCGCCCAACACGTCGACCTTACCGGTCGACTGACCATCAACCAGTTTCTGAGCCAGAAAATTCCCAACGAACTTGAAGAAAATTTCATCCCAAATGGGGATGACCATAGCCGGATCCTCGATTTCAAAGTCGTCGGCCCGGTCAGTCACCCTCAAACCGACCTTTTCGACCGCATCATCGGAAATAAAAAGAAGCTGTTTCGCAGGCTGCTGGGTGGTGAACGCCATGACAAGCCGCGTGAAGCCCTACCGCGCCCGGCTCCGTCCGACCTGTGACCGATGCAGCTGCGATGAACCCCGGCCAACGGCAATGAACGGCCATTCCCGAGGTCGAGTCGTTGACAACAAAAACACCGTCCAACTTCGCCCCGCGCCTGCTGCATGAGAGTCATTGCCGGCTCAGCGGGCGGCATTCGTCTGCAATTGCCCGCCCACGACCTGCGGCCGACCATGGACCGTGTGCGTGAGGCGGTCTTCTCCTCCCTCGGAGACCGGGTGCCGGGGGCCGCGGTCCTCGACTTGTTTGCCGGCAGCGGCGCGTTCGGCATCGAGGCGCTTAGCCGCGGCGCGCAGTCGGCGGACCTGGTCGATTCCCATCGCGCTGCCATCACGGCCATCCGCGCAAACCTGGCCCGGGCAAAGGTTCACGGCCAGGCTCATCAAACCGACGTGTTCCGCTTCCTGGAAAGGGCAGCTGGATTGTACGACCTGGTCTTCGCCGATCCTCCTTATGTTAAAGGGACGAAAACCCCGGACCTGTTGCAAGCGCTGCTGGCGCACCCCCGCCTGCCGTTGCTGGTCCATAAAGATGGCCTTCTCGTCCT
>DASWVC010000058.1:0-3061 GCA_036401335.1 Chthoniobacterales bacterium | reverse complement strand
ATCGAGGTGGAGACCCCGATGAT
Organism: Chthoniobacterales bacterium; assembly: GCA_036401335.1. GTDB lineage: Bacteria > Verrucomicrobiota > Verrucomicrobiia > Chthoniobacterales > JAFAMB01 > DASWVC01. Next base: position 3,038 of record DASWVC010000058.1, on the reverse strand, counting down.
GCAAACGGTTCCGGGCGGAGCCGCGGCGCGCCCGTTCCAGACGCATCACAATGCCTTAGGCGTTGATTTGTTCCTGCGCATTGCTCCCGAGCTTTACCTGAAACGCCTCCTGGTCGGGGGTTACCCGAAGGTTTTTGAACTGAACCGGAATTTTCGTAACGAGGGAATTTCCCGACGGCACAATCCGGAATTCACGATGCTCGAAGCCTACTGGGCGTACGCCGATTTCGAGCAGATGGCCGATCTGGTTGAAGAACTCGTCTGCGGCCTGGCCGAGAACGGCGGCAGCGGTTCCCTGCTTGAGCATCGAAACGCCGAGGGCCAAGTGGTGAGGACAATTAACCTGCAACGTCCGTGGCGGCGGGTCCGCTACCACGACCTCATCCGTTCCGTTGACCCCGGCTGGTTCGAACGCACCAAGGAAACGAAAAGGCAGCGTTGCGAGGAACTCCAGATCGAGCTGCATCCTGAGATGGAGGAGTTCGAAATTACCCAGCGGCTGTTTGAAAAGCGAATTGAGGAAACGACGGTGGACCCGTTGTTTGTAACCCACCTGCCAAAAGAGTTAGTGCCGCTGGCCAGGCAGAACGCACAAGACCCCAGCCTGGTCGACGTTTTTGAACTGATCGTGAACGGCCAGGAGCTTTCCCCCGGTTATTCGGAACTGACTAACCCAATCGTGCAACGTGAACGGCTGCTGACCCAGGCCGGAGAAGAAGTGCAAAAATTGGATGAAGAATTTCTGCTGGCCCTCGAGCACGGGATGCCTCCCACCGGCGGCATCGGCATCGGCATTGACCGCTTGGTGATGCTGCTGACGGGAGCCGAATCCATTCGTGACGTGATCCTGTTTCCGCACCTGAAGCCGAAATTGTAGGGCCGGTACCCGGTGAGGCTGCCGTCCGTCATCAAAAGGTTGGGGTACAACGCCCGGCGTGGAGTTGTTAACTGATTTCCTCTACCCTCACCCGCTTCCCGCACGCGGCAGACGCCTTGGCAGCCAGGGCTACCGCAAGTGATTTCACTCCGTCCACACCGGTGGCAAACGGTCCGCCCGATCCCTTTACGGCTTGGTTGAAATGCCGCACGGCATGTTCATAGAGACCCTCTCGTTTACCAAGGTCAACGTTCGTCCGCTCCGTTCCACGCTGAAGGTAAAGGTCTCCCGTTGGTTTCTGGGTCATGATGCCGTAACCGAAGAGCGATCCTTCCGTTCCATGGACTTCAAGGCTCGCAGGCGCGTGCGTGATCGCATTCCGAAGGTGGTGATTGGTGCCAAACACCAGTTTTTTTTCACCGGCAAGTTTAACCATCTCCCATGCGTCCGAGAGGGACAACGCAAGCGGCTTCTCACAGAGCACATGCTTTCCGGCGTTCAAGGCCGCTTTCGCCTGTGTGTGATGCAGTTCGTTGGTTGTGCTGATGACACGAAATCCTCTAACCTCGACGAGGCTTTTCCAAGATGGTTTTCAGCGGCGTATTGTTGAGCCCGCTGCAAGTTGCTGCTGAGCACCGAAACGACCGCACTGTCAGGCTGGGCGTTGATCGCAGGAATCATTCGGGTCTTAGCGATGTCGCTCGCGCCGATAAACCCCCACCGTAATGGTTTTTCTGTTTCACTCGTAATTTGCGATTTTCAACCATGCAAATGACCGACAGGTTTCAGCCCTTAAATAACCGTTATCCTGCGCCCCGCAAAACCAATCACTTCGCCCCCGCCAGTATGTCCTCAATTCGAACCGGCTGACCGCTCCTGGCCGAGGCCAGCGCCGCGAGGACCATGGCGATGCTCCGAAGGTTATCCGTGGCGTTCGTCTGCGGTTCACGATTTTCGACAATCGACGCCTGGAATTCAGCCAGCACCGCCTGGCGTTCTTCAAGCTCCATGGGCACAAGACCGACCTGAAGCGTGCCGTTTTGTTCGACTGCTCCCTCCATGAAAACCGTTTTAAAAAGGTCTGAGGGCCGGAGCGTAATCCCGTTGTTTGACCAATGAATTTCGCCGCCATCTCCTTGGATGCGCCAATCTCCGTCCCACGTCGTTTCCCATCCTTGCGACGCCCAGCTCGCGTTGTAGACCACCGTTGCGTTGTTGCTCATTTCAAGGATAACGGATGCAGTTGCGTTACCGGCAAAGATGCTCCACTTCGGGTTCCAGCTTCGGGCTGTCACCTGGATGGGCTCCAACCCGATGATGCCCCGCATCTGGTCAAAATGGTGAATGGCAAAATCAGTAAGCAGCGGTTCGGCCATTTTGAGCCGATAATCGGCAAAGCGGGGTGCCTTCTGAAAGTTTACGAAAACGCTTCCAACCTCGCCGATGACGTTGTCTTGAAGTACCTTTTTGACGGTTTGCGGTGCCCGCTTGAAGCGGTAGTTCTGACTTACCATGACCTTTTTCTCCGCTGCCCTGCCGGCGCTAACGATTCCTCGTGCATCCGCAACCGATGCGGCCAGCGGCTTCTCGATCAAACAATGCAAACCGCGAGAAAGTGCCTGTTCCGCAACCGGAGCATGAGCCTCCGGAGGAACCACCACAAGGGCTGCATCCGCCTGCACTTCCTTCAGGGCATCGTCCAAGCTGGCGAAGGTTTCTCCAGGCCCGATCCCGTAAGTCGCTCGGACCCGCTCCAGGGTACCAGCGTTTACATCAACGACGGCGGCAAGGTTCCATAGCTTAGACCTTTGCACGACCCCGATCCAACTCCATCCCCATCCTCCGCAGCCAATTTGAATCAAACGTAGCGGTGTTTTCATTCCTTTGTCTCGCTTTCGGGCGTTTTTGTTCCTGAGCCGTCACGCACAACCATTCCTTGAGTTAAGCTTTTTGGCGTTTGCTTAGGTTACACTTTGGCCTTCACGGCGTTGAGGGCTGATCCTTGCCGCGCCGGGCGCGAGCGTGCCGGGCTAAACTTGCCTTTGCTTTATTGATGGCGGCGGATGTGCCAAAACAGATCAACGTCAGGATCAGCACCGCGCCAGTGACTACCTGCTGCTCTTCAGGTTTTACACCAGCAAGGCCAAGTACATTCTGGACA
>DASWVC010000057.1:0-2316 GCA_036401335.1 Chthoniobacterales bacterium | reverse complement strand
ATGGCTTGGGTCGTGCCCCGTTCAATGGCCCACACGATGCCTTGGGCGTTGCCGGACGAAGAAATGCTGGCGCTCGCGCCCGGGTACCCGAACGTGGCGGCCGTCACCGAGGCGGGCACCGGGTCCAGGGTCGCCTGGGCGTTGAACGAATACTGCTGCAGCGTGCCCGAGGCCACGCTGAAGTAGATTGAGCCGTTGAAATACGCCGGGGTGGAATACACCCCGCTGTTGAAGGCTATCTGTTGCAAGTTGTGGTCCTGCGTGGAGTTGAACTTGCCCAGGTTGTTGCGGTCGAAGACGTAAAAAATTCCGTTTTTACCTCCTGTGAAGGCCAGGTGGTGCACACTCCCGGTGCTGTCTGGGACGTCCAGTGCCATGGACCCGCCGGAGGCCAGGTCGTTGTCGGTGGTGGCAAGGTACAGTTGGTTGTAGGGGGTGAAGTAGTCCAGGACCTGCAGGCTGGGCGAAAGCTTCAGGAACGCGTCGCCGTAGTCGCCGTTGGTCGGAAAACCCCTTGCGTTCAGATTCGTGTCAAAGGGCCCGTTCGCAGTGGCCAGAAAAAGGTTGCCTGACGCGTCCACTGCAGGCGGCGCCCCGGCCTGCCAGATGCCGGAGCCGGAGCCGTCCGGCAGGTCCGTGGAAGCAGGCGAGCCATTGGCATTGGTGGTGTAGGCTGCCGTTTGGACAAACGTGGCGGCATTGTAAGCGATGATCCAGCCGGCGTAAGGGCCGATGTCGCAGAGAGATCCCCATTCGAGGTACAAGGTGCCGTTGGCAAGGCACAAGCCTGCACGGGACCGCTCGTGTTGGGGCGCGAAGACCACGCGGCCGTGGCCGTCGTTGTTGGGCCCGACGCCGGGGACCGACGCCCGGATTTCTACACCGCGAACCTCCTGACCTGTGGCCAGGTCAAGCGCGTGCAAACGAAAATGGTAGGCGCTGTAGTCCGGTGCAGCGCTCATGGCCAACACGTAAATCAGTCCGTTGGAGCCGGCCGCCCGATCAATGACGGGCGTAGCGCCAATGCCGTTGGTCGGCATGATGTCGGTGCAGCCATCGTCGTCGGCGGGCACTTCGCCGTGGTCCAGCACGGAATGCCGCCAGTACAGGGCGCCGGAGTCAGCATCAAACGCATAGACGCTGTCGTTTTCGGTGGCCACCATAACGAGGTTCCGAGGCCCTAACGCCTGCCCGCCGGAAACGACGTTTACATTCGAGGCACAAAGGGGCTGGGCATACACCTGACCGTCAACCGGCAGTTTCCGAAGCAGCCCGAACGATGGCGACCCAACACTTGCGGGCGTCAACATGGTCTCGTTCGGGTTCAGCCCCGTGCGGGCAAGGTTATTGTGGTAAGTAAAAACATCCGCCGCCCATCCTGGTGAGCCGCAGCCCGTCCAGAGGCACGCAGCCGAAATGCAAACGCGAAGAAAGCTCATGCGCCCCTCGCTTCGGCCGACACACCCTGGCGAACAAACCGAGGCAGCAACTTTCAATACAACCAGATCAAGGGGACCTGGCTCGTATTGAGGCTATGACCATTCGACGAGATAGCTCCTCAATGGCCACAGGAAATCGTTTTGACGACCCGAACCAAACCCCGTCGCCAGCTTCCACGCCGGTTCGCCACCACGGCAGAAGAGGGATTTCACCCCAAAAGCGGGTGCATCCTTGTTGCAGGGTAACGCCCGAAGACAGGTCTACCGCCCGTTGAGCGCATGCAACATCTTCCGCACGTACCTCGAACGGGCTCGCTGTTTCAGGATTTCACGGCTTTTCTCGTAAGAACCCATTTCGAGCAGTTCAATGTCGACATGACGAACTCCCCATTGCCGCATTGAACGGCGCGATGGCATGTAAAGGTCAATGGTATTGGTGCCGACGAGCGCCGACCCGTAGTCGTTGATCACAAAAACCTGATCACGACCGCGCACGCGGAAGCGGGTGCCATACGGAAATCGAGACCAGTCGGCGGCCGCACTGCCGGCGTGGAGCCTGGCCCCATGGGCGTCACGCGTGCCGCCGCCGCCCGCTTCCGCCGGGGTGTAAGCAGTGATGCGCACGCGGCGGACCGGCATCACGTCAGCCCTGACTTCTTGATTCAGCATGACTAATATAAAAGATAAAGCTATTATATTAGATTTCGGTATCATGGTTAGTAAAGATAGGGTAGGAGGATTGATGGTTGTTTTGCTGTGCTACTTGCATGGAAACTACCGTTCCCACCTTCCTCATTCGCGTCCGGACGCTAACTCGGCCTACCTAAGGGCAGACGCGTCCACTGCAATGGCGTTCTGACGGGCCGTTCGGCAACTA
>DASWVC010000056.1:0-5208 GCA_036401335.1 Chthoniobacterales bacterium | reverse complement strand
CCAGAGTAGCAAAAAAGTCCGGGTGCCAGCCCGAAGCGGCACGGCGAAGGCCGAATGCTCGAAAACGACGGCAAAAGCCGGCCGAGGATCCATGTGCCTGCGGCGGGGAACCGCCTTGTTACCAACACCTGCTGGAAGGTTCCTGATCCACGCGGTTTTCCGGGACCGAAACGCGCCGGTTCTGCAACGCTCCGGCCGAAGAAGCGACTAACTTGCCTCAGGCAGCGGCTTAACCAGGAGCCACCAACCTGCCGTGAGTGGCACGACAAGAACTGAAATACCTGGAACGTTAGTTTTTCCTGGCGCTGATCCAGCTCTCTCCACTAAGACATATGGGCATACGGGTGTGTTTCGGCCGATTGCTAAACGCAGCCGTTCAAGCCACGTCCGCGGAAAGGCCAGCGGCCCGCAGCCCCCCCCACATGAACTCAGATAATAAGAACTCCCTTAACCTGCCCATCCAACGCAGGACCTTCATTCGTCGAACCGCAGTCATTGCCAGCGGAACGGCCGTTTTTGGCGCCCTCACACGCCGTGGTTACGCGGCTGAGGCGCCTACGCTCGTGAACTCGATCAGGTCCCTTTCGAACCCGTACCATGCGACCTGGAACCAGGGCGGCGCCGCTTTCGCCAGATCGGTTGGCGCGGAGTATGTGACCCTGGTGACTGAAGGAGACAGCGAGAGGGGCATTGCTGACATTCGGGCGGTCATTCAGAAAACCGGCGGTAACATGGTACTCAATGTGGATCCTAACGACGCACCGGATGCGCGTCCCATCGTGGATGCCTGCCTGAAGGCCGGCGTCTACGTTACCACCCAATGGACGAGGCCGGCCGACTTGCACCCCTGGGACTGCAACCCTAATTATGTGTGCCACATCTCCTTTGATAATCTGAAATACGGTGAGGCCACGGCCAATGCGTTGATCAAAGCAATCGGTGGCTCCGGCGGAATCGTCGCACTCGGCGGCATTCTCGCAAGCGACGCAGCAACTCGACGGCGGGCTGGGCTGGAAAAAGCGTTGGCTGCAAACCCAAACGTCAAGCTGCTCGATTTTCAAGTCGCTAACTGGAAATCGACTGAAGCGTATTCCATCGTGAGCGCCTGGCTGACTCGTTTTGGCGATCAGATCAAAGGGATCTGGTGCGCGAACGACGACATGGCCACCGGGGCAATCGAATCGTTGCGCTCGGAAAACCTGGCCGGAAAAGTCCTCGTAACGGGCATTGATGGCATCAAACTGGCCATCGACGGAATCCGCTCGGGCGAACTTGTCGCCACGGTGTCCTGGGATCCTTACTGGCAAGGAAGCATGGGACTATCCATTGCCTACGGAGCCAAGACCGGAAAGTTCGATCCGGCAAAAGAACCAAAAGAGCATCGCGAGTTTTACGGCACCGGGGTATTGGTCACAAAAGAGAATGCTGACGAGTTTTACCGGACCCATGTTGAAACCGAGCCGAAAATCGACTTCAACGACTACTGGGGGCGAGCGACGGGGCAAATCCGCCAAGATTAATTTGGGTGCAAGGCGCTGAAATCGTCGACGGCCCGTGCCGGGCTCTTCCGAAGCGAGCAGGCGCAGTCCGGTAAGGATGCGGATCCCATCACGGCCGGCAAGGGACTGCCGGCCCTACCGGACCGCCGTGGGTGCGAAGCAGGAGGCCTAAGGCATTCCCCTGCTCCGCTCTGGTGACCGGCTTGGATTAAGTCGGTCAACTGCCCGGTTCAGGCATTGCCGTCCCGTCCGAGACCGGTTCACCGAGAAGGAGGACGGGATCGTTTCTGGACGGATTCTCCGTGTGAGCACACGCGAAACGCGCCGCAAGATCCGGCGCGTACATTGCCATGTCAGACCGTAACCGTCGCAAGGCCAGGTCCTTCGCTTTAGCTTCAAGCATCACGTCAAATGGGGCATTGGAGACCACGCTACGCATCACGTTGATGAAAGTGAATGGGTCGCAGTAGTCTGCGTGCCCGGTCCACCGAGGCGGCAGGATCACCGTCACAAACTTCTTGGTATTGCGATCGCGCCGACGGGTTTCGCGAAACTGGGTACGCGGTGAAGAAAAGTGGAGCTTAGGCCGCACCCCAGCTGGCCAGGTCCTCAAAAACCGTCCCACGGTGTCGGCAAGGTCCAGCTGTTCCGGGTTCAAACAGCAGAAATGCTGATGGTCAAACACGAGGGGCACACCCGTTCGCTCATGAACGAAAAGCACATCAGCGGCACTGAACGAAACGTCGTCATTTTCAAGCACCAACCGCTTTCGGATCTCCGGGGATAACGTTTCGTAGGTTCTAACCCAGCGTTCCCGACTGGCTCTGGGATCCCCGTAAGCGCCGCCGACGTGAATCACCACCACACCCTCCGGTCCCAACTGCATCGCGTCCAAGAGATCGACTTGGGCTTGGACCTCCAGAACCGATTTTCGATTCAGTTGCTCGTCAGGGCTGTTCAGGATCACGTACTGTGAGGGATGAAAAGACAAACGCAGTTTCAACCCGCGCGCCATCCCGCCAACTTCGGTTAGTTCGTCCCGGCTCTCTTCGATCTGCCGATGGAACTGCGGCAGGTCCGGATGGGTGAGGTAGGGAGCCAGTTGGGAAGACATGCGGTACATGAGAATTTCGTGCTTCTCAAGGTAGGTGAAAATGGGTTTGAGGTAACCCAGGGAAGTGCGCAGGTGAGGGTGCTTTTGCCAGCGGCGCGTATCGGCACTCTTCAGTCCGGGCTGCCCAAGCACGTTTACCGCAAACCCAAGACGGGAGGGCGGCAACCCTTCTGCCAAAGCTTTGGAGGCGTTCATGGAACGTTCACTCCTTCATTGGGCTCCGGTTCCACCACCTGCACTTCAAGACCGAACCCCAGGTGCTGGACAAAGTCGTTCCATATGGCAAACGGCAGCGCGCCCCCCGCGGCCTGGTCGTGACCATTCCCATACAATTCCGGATCGGCGCCGGCCGGCCTGTGTTCGCGGAGAAATTCCAGCAGGTTGGTTCCGGGACGGCTCCGTGCGCTGAAATGCACCCAACCTGCGCGGTAACCCGTATTGGCGGCAAACACGAGGTACTTGGGAAGGCGCGAACGCCAGATCTGGGCAATCAAAGGGTGCACTTGACAGGGCGTATGGATCCGCACCATCGCCACCGGACCGCTGAATTTAGGGGCCGCTCGCTTTGCCAGGTTATAAGCCGCGTCCACTTCCTCTTTGGCTGCAAACAGAGCCTGCGATTCCGGGCTGGCGCCGTCACCGATCTGCCGGGGATGATCGCACCGTAAGAGGAGTTGAAAAGCCGGGGAGGGATCGCCGCTGGACGAGCGGCGTGGGGCATTGAGCAAAGTGGTGGCCTCCCGCAGATGACTTGCGCCCCACCGTTTTTTTTCGATGGACAACAATGGGAAAGGCGCTTTATCGCCCAGGTCACTCAGGAGGCTAAGCGCCGCGATCCATCCTAGCGAATCAGGGCCGGGATCGAACAGAGCCTCACCGGGCGGCGTTACCGCCCAGTAAGCAATCAGCCCGGAAGTTGGGATCGGTTGTTGGTCATACCCCGTGATCACCAGCGTGCCGTCCGCGTCGGGCAAGCCGGCCGGATAATGATGGTCAAGAAGCAAGGTCGCCATTCCGGGCCATACCGGACGGCTTCGAACCCCAAGGTCACACACCACGAGCCCGACCGCTTGCGGCACCTCTTTCCGGAGAAACGCAAGCGTTTCTGGTGACCAGGCGCTGCCCGCTTTGCCCGTCGCCACCCCGTGCGCTGCTCGTCCATTCCGCCGCAGTGCCCGCACCAGTATCGCCCCAGCGGCCAGACCATCCGCGTCGCTGTGACAAAGCACCGCAATCGGTCCGGCGGGATCAAGCCCTGTCAAAAAACGGTCCAGGGTCTGGCGCGACCGCTCTATAAATTGACTTTGCCGATTTGCCGTGACCTCTCCTGCCTTCATTGGAATGCCTTTCGTTGAGCGCAGACGCCAGCCGGCGATGCGTTCACGGCGGCCCCCTTGCGTTCACGCTACTCTATACGTCCCTCGAGAAAGCCTTGGCAGCAGGAAAGCGGTGCGGGCTCGCTCAGCAGCACCGGCCGTTAAGCGAATTGCTCACCGGCTCGGAAAAGCTCGACTGCTTAATTCAGGACGCGCACGCGCCGCTTCATGTGCACATTGGGGGCAGCGAGACGTGGCGTCGTCCCATCGTCGTAACCGCACTATGATAAGGGATTTTGAGCCTTGAGGGCGACCGGGTCGAGCGGGAGCCCGGTAGGGCGGCGAGTCCCTTCGCCGCCGGGGCATCGGGGTGGCAAAGCAACCCCCGTCGTACGCGCCTTCCGGTCGGCGGGGAGAACCAACCCCCAAGGTTTGCCTGAAGGGAAGTTGCGGCGTTCCACCGCCCTCCGAGCGAGGTTGTCCGAAGTCTTTTCCAACAAGCCCTCTGCTTTGAGAAGGGGCCGGACGAAGGGGCGGGCGCGCCCGGGGGCGCTTGAGGACGTCGCGTGGGGACAAGCGACCCTACCATACCGGAGGTCACGAAGGGACTCGTGACCCTACCGGGCGGGCGCGCCCGATACCCCGGTCGGCGAGGGACCGCCGACCCTACCGGAGGCCCCGTTGCGCAACGCCGGCGGCGAAGGGACTCGCCGGCCTACCGGGCCCCGGTCAGGCACACGCCCCAAAACGAGGGCTCCAATTCCGCCCCAAGGCCCTTATCTTAGTGCCATTGTCCCGTCGTCGCACAGGCGGGTAGGATAGCGATTCAACCACCACCATGAACATCCAATTAGGTTACGCGCTTCTTCGTGATCCCCGCGTCCCCCTCCGACCAAAACTCGTTGCTTTGGCCATTGGGGCAGCGTGCATTGGGGTGATCGAACTTCTTCAAATTCCACTCGAAAGCGCCTTTGCACTGTTGCTCCCTGTGGTTGGAATTGCCGGAGACCTCGTCTTAGACGGTGCGGAGGCCGTCGTCGGTCCCGTGCTTGTGGCTACGTTGCTACTGCCGCATCTTGCTCCTGCTGGCATTGTTCAACAAATCCGCGCCGAGCGAGCAAGAACCCGTTAAACGGCAGTAAATGCCGGATATCCTTTCCGAAATGGGCCGGCTTAGGGGCTGGAGAAAGCTGCAGGCCGGCGGGCCGGAAGCAATTCATCCTCCCGCCATCGCGCCAACAATGATGAGCGGTTCGGTGCCGCTGGCGACTGCGTCAGG
>DASWVC010000055.1:0-1604 GCA_036401335.1 Chthoniobacterales bacterium | reverse complement strand
TGATAGGGTTGATCGCCAGGAGATCGCGTTCCGCGTGCCAGGCCAGTTTTTCCTCGGACCACGCTGCCCAGTGGGGGTCGCGGGTCAAAACATCCAAAAGCACGCTGCTATCCACGAGCACTCTCATCATCGGTCGCTTCTGGTCAACTTCAGCAGTTCATCCGTAGAACGCTTGCCGGCGCCTTGCCCACGCAATCGTTCCACGAGCGCCGCCCCGCGGCGTGAAGGCCGGGCGGACTTACGCAGCAGCAACTCCTGACCGTCAGCTGCGGGAACGAATTCAACTTCGGTGTGGGGCAACAGGCCGAAACGTTCCCGAAGCTCCTGAGGGATGGTAATCTGGCCTTTAGAGGTAATCTTCATGGGCGTAAGAATCTTACTAAAGCCGATCTTACAATGCAAACACAGCGGGTTCGCGCTCGCCATGAAAGCAATTGCCAAAAGTCTTTTCCGAGATGGTGCCAGCCTCGAGGCTGAAAAGAGGGCGCAGGAAGACCTGCTCCGGTAGGGGAGATTGTCCTCAAGCGCCCCGGGGGGCGACCGCTCCTGGCCCAAAGAAGGGGCGGGGTGGCGCTCCCCGGAAGGCCCCGCCCGCAAAAAACGGCACCGTGACCCGACCGACCGGACGGGCACCATCCCTGGAAACGCTTTGGGGACAAGCTCCCCTACCAGAGATCCCAATACGCCAGCGAAGGGACTCGTCGCTCTGCTGGACCCCCGCTCGCCTGCCGGCCCTACGCGCGACCGGCGTGATTTACGATGCCTGACCTCGGGTCCGCAGCTTGTCGAGCATGACCGCGAGAATGATGACCGCCCCTTTGATGACCAACTGCCAATAAAAAGAGACGTTCATCAGCGTGAGTCCGTTGTTGAGAACGGCGATGATCAATGCGCCAATCAGCGTGCCGAAGACCGTGCCAATTCCACCCGAAAAGCTTGTGCCGCCCAGGATTACCGCAGCGATTGCATCCAACTCGTAACCGATGCCCAATTGCCCTTGGGCGCTGTACAGGCGGCTGGCACTCATGACCCCGCCGAGGCCGGAAAGGAACCCGCTGACGCCGTACACAAAAATCAGCACCATCGCCACCGGAATGCCCGTGAGGCGTGCCGCCAGGGCGTTGCCGCCGACGGCATACACGTGGACACCCAACACGGTCCGGTGGAGGATGAACGCGCTTATCAGGATGACGAGCAGCGCAATGACCACGAGCCAGGGCACGGGGCCGACGTACCCGTTGCCGATCCAGGCGAAATCAACCTTGCTGTTGATGACCGTGGTTCCGTGAGCAGCCAGGTAAGCAGCGCCGCGGATGGCTGTGTAGGTACCAAGCGTAACAATGAACGGCGGCAGGCCGATGTAGGCCACCGTCGCGCCGGTAAGCACTCCCACCACAGTTCCTGCCAGCAAGGCGACCGGCACGGCCGTCCACCCCAATCCGGGAATCAGGGACACGCTGACCGCGATGACGGCGGTGAACCCGAGCACCGAACCGACCGCCAGATCAATTCCCCCCGTGAGAATGACGAAAGTCATCCCGGCGGCCAGCACGATGTTGATCGACGCTTGCCGAACGACGTTCACGATGTTGTTTTCGTGCAGA
>DASWVC010000054.1:0-70623 GCA_036401335.1 Chthoniobacterales bacterium | reverse complement strand
AAACCCCTTTACGTTGATTGGAACCCCCAGACGGAGGACTCGGACGCTTTGCAAGGCAAGCTCCGAGACGGCTTGGCCCGGTACCGGGAAGATTACGCGTCTTACTATGAGCACTGCAAACGGGACAACTCGCCGGCGATGCGCGACCCGAACCCCACGGTGATCTTGATTCCCGGCCTGGGGATGGTCGCCTGGGGCAAAGATAAATCCGAGTCGCGGGTCACGGCCGAGTTTTACAACTGTGCCGTGGAAGTAATGCGCGGCGCGGAAGCCGTGGACGAGTACATCGCCCTGCCGCAGCAGGAAGCGTTCGACATCGAATACTGGTTATTGGAGGAAGCCAAGCTGCAGCGCATGCCCCCGGAAAAAGAGCTCGCCCGGCAGGTCGTCGTGATCATCGGAGCCGGTTCCGGCATCGGACGGGAAGTTGCGCTCCGTGTGGTCAAAGACGGGGCGCACGCCGTCTGTGTCGACCTTAATCACGAAGCTGCCGCAGGGACGGCCAAGGAAATTACGGACGCCTACGGGGTCGGCATCGGGGTGGCCGGTACCGGGGTATCCAATTGCGGGCCGGCTGTCGGATTCAGCGGGAACATCACCGATCGAGCCAGCGTACGGGCGATGTTGAATGACGCGGTGCTCGCCTACGGCGGCTTTGATTCAATCGCGGTTACTGCCGGTATCTTCGTTTCACCGGACACGACCGGGCACATTCCGGACGACAAATGGGGGCTCACCTTTGCCATCAATGTCACCGGTTCGTACGTGGTGGCCGACGAAGCCGCCAGAACCTGGAGGGAGCAAGGGCTTCCCGGCAACCTTGTGCTCACGACCAGCGCCAACGCGGTGGTGGCCAAAAAGGGAAGCCTTGCCTACGATACCTCCAAGGCCGCGGCGAACCACCTCACGCGCGAATTGGCGATTGAACTTGCGCCGCTGGTCCGCGTTAATGCTGTGGCCCCGGCCACCGTGGTCCAGGGAAGCGCCATGTTCCCACGCGAACGGGTGCTTGCTTCCCTGGCCAAGTACAACCTTCCCTACCAGGAGAATGAGCCCACCGAATCGCTGACCGCGAAATTAGCGCAATTTTATGCCGACCGCACGTTGACGCGTGCACCCATCACGCCAGCCGACCAGGCGGAAGCCTTTTACCTTTTGCTGACGAAGCGTCTGAGCAAAACCACTGGACAAGTGATCACGGTGGATGGCGGGCTGCACGAAGCGTTTCTACGTTGAATATCACGCTGTTCATCCCGTGTTTTGTGGACCAGTTGTTTCCTGCCGTGGGGATCAGCGCGGTCCGCATCTTCGAGAAGCTCGGCCACAAGGTCGATTTCAAACCACAGATCGTCTGTTGCGGGCAGCCGGCGTTTAACGCCGGGTATTGGGACGAAGCACGCGGGATCGCTGAGCGCGTGCTTAACGCCCTCCCAGGCAACGAACCGGTGGTCGTGCCCTCCGGTTCTTGTGCGGCCATGCTCAAGAACTTTTACCCGGACCTTTTTCAGCGAACGCCCCTGCAGGCCGCAGCGGTTCAATTGAGCAATCGGACCTTTGAGTTATCCTCGTTTCTGGTGGACCAGCTTGGCGTGACGGAACTCGGCAGCAGATTTCCGGCCAGGGTAACCTTTCACGACGGCTGCCACGGCCTTCGTGAGCTGGCCGTCAAACATCAACCACGTACCTTACTCAAGCACGTCGAGGGGCTGACCCTCGTCGAGATGGAGGATCAAACCAGCTGCTGCGGTTTTGGCGGAACGTTCGCCGTCAAATTCCCGATGATCTCGACCGCGATGGGCGAAACCAAATCCGCCTCAGCTTTGGACACCGGCGCTGAGTACCTGGTTTCAAACGACTCCAGTTGTTTGATGCACTTGCAAGGGCTCTTGAACCGGCAACACCAAAAGTTGAAAACGATCCACCTCGCCGAGGTGCTGGCCAGCTTTTAGGGACGACGCTTCTCTTGAGATCTGAACGAACTTCTGGCACACCGCTATCGGTCTGAGCCGGAAAGGACAGGCCAGTCCGTAGAAGCCGGTTCGGCGTCCTTACAAATTCACCCCGGGTGCTGCGGCAACGGCTTCGCCGGCGGTGGCCTCGTTCGCGGGCTGTTTCGGTGTTTCAGTCGCAGCCAATGCTTTAAGCCGCTGCACTTTTGCGAACCGTCTTTTGCGCTGCCTGTTTTGGTTCCGACCTTTATAATCGCCCATAAATCTGGTGACCTGCGTTGCTCGCTGAACCGGACTCGTTCTCCGTCAGCCCTGGCCGCCCCCTACTTCTGCTTCGTTTCACCGATTTTCAATCACGATTTTCTTTGAGATCCCGCACCGGCGCCCGTTCACCTTCCACGTTCCGCGAACCTCCGCGGCAGACTCCCCCTTGCGGGACCGCTTTTCGGCAATGCCTGTCGGGTCATCACCGCAGGAAGCGCGAAAGTGCAAGTTGCACCTCTGCAAGCAACTGGTCACGCGACATTGATTTTGCGCGTGCGTGATCACGACCGGTGCCGAGGCTCATGACGCAGCCTTCAAGGTGGTGGGTGAGCATCTCGATACCGAGCGCATCCAAAGCCGATCGCACGGCGGCAATCTGGTTAAGGATGTCCACGCAGTACTTGCCTTCATCGATCATTCGTTGGATCCCGCCGACCTGTCCGGCGATGCGGTTCACCCGCGCTTTGACTTTCTGCATCGGAGGTTTCTTGATTTGCCGCGACAAATTCTGAGGGCTGGCACTCATGAGCATACGAAGGATGGGTAGGTTAAGTTATAGCAGGCATGGGTACCCGGGAGACCCTGTCAGGGAAGGGTTGGACCTTTGTGAGGCCCGTGCGGGAAGCACGCGGTCGGCCGGCGTATTTGGAAGGGTGTGGTGGTTATCATTGGTTCAGCTTCCTGCACGCGCGTTTTGTCCCGGCCCTGGAAAGCCTGCAACTCCCAAGGAGCGAACAGAGCGCCGTCCGTTATTACTGAAACCAGCCCTGGAACACAATATCAAAAGTATGGAACATTTATTACAATATGAAAAACCTCCTGTGGTGAGTGGCTTAGCCCGTCGAAGCGCGGTGCTTCAGCGCTGCGCCTGCGAGCTCCTCTTTGAACAGGTTTTCAACGGATGTGCATTCCTGCCCCGGCGAAGTAGAAGCTTTTTGTGGCTGACGCGCGAACGTTAACGGAGAGCGGATCAACCCTAAATCGTCTGGACCTCCCCGCTGCCTGACTATGGAATACCGTCCCCTTGGAAATACCGGCATGCAGGTGTCGGTGCTCAGTTTTGGCGCTTCATCCCTTGGAGGCGTCTTTCACCAGGTTAACCTTGATGAATGCATTGAGACCGTTCATGCCGCCATCGGCGGCGGTGTGAATTTCATTGATGTGTCACCGGCATACGGTGAGACGCTGGCCGAGACCAACCTGGGCAAATCGCTGCGCGGCATCCCCCGCCACCGGTATTACCTGGCGACCAAGGTCGGGTCCTATAACGAGGCCAAGAACGACTACGATTACTCGGCCGAACGAACGGAACGAAGCCTGCACGAAAGCTTGAAGCGGCTCGGCGTCGATTACGTGGACTTGGTTCAATGCCACGACATCGAGTTTGCGGATCACGACCAGATCGTTAATGAAACCCTCCCGGCGCTACACCGGATGAAGGAACAAGGGCTGACGCGTTTTGTGGGCTTGACCGGGCTGCCGCTGAACGTTTTCCCGAGTGTGCTCAACCGCACAGGCCCCGGCATCGTCGATTCCATCCTCTCGTTCTGCCATTACGAATTAAACGACGATTCGTTAACCGGTCTGATCGGGTACCTTAAGGAAAAGGGCGTTGGCATCATCAACGCATCGCCAACCGGCATGGGACTGCTTACCCCGCAGGGAGTTCCGGGGTGGCACCCCGCAAGCAAGACGATCATTGAAGGTTGCCGCAAAGCAGTCGACTACTGTGCGGCCAAAGGGGTGGACATTGTTAAGCTCGCGGTTCAGTACTCGTGCTCCCATCCGGATATTGCTACCACCTTGGTAGGTACGGCTCGGCGGAAGAGAATGCTGGACAACCTTGCCTACCTGGCAGAGCCGATGGACAGGGTTCTCTTGGCTGAGGTGTTGGAAATCCTTGCGCCCATTCACAACTTCACCTTTACCCGGGGGCGCCCTGAGCACCGTGGACCCATCCCCGGCCAATAACCGGTGCGTGCGCTGGTTTTCCCCCGACGGCCGTCTTCCGCCCTGGCTGGTCTGCAGCCCCTTGAACCGTGAGGATTGACGCCCATCACCATTTCTGGAGGTACTCCGCGGCGGAGTACGGATGGATCTCCGATGATATGAGAATCCTGCGGCGCGATTTCCTTCCGTTAAACCTGGAAACGGAAATCCGGGAAGCGGGCATCGACGGCGTGGTTTCGGTGCAGGCACGACAGACGCTTGAGGAAACGCGTTGGCTCCTCTCCCTGTCAAGGCATCACGACTTCATCAAGGGCGTGGTCGGTTGGGTGCCGCTCACCGATCCCTGCGTTGCCGATCACCTCGAACAGTTGGCGGGGGAAGGACGGCTGCGGGCCGTCCGCCACCTGATCCAGGATGAACCGGATGGCTACCTGCAGCGCGAAGACTTCAACACGGGGATGGGGACTTTGCGCGGGCTCGGACTTACGTATGACCTTCTCGTTCGCGCGCGCCAGCTGCCTGAGGCGATCCGCTTTGTGGATCGGCATCCCGGGCAGGTCTTCGTCGTTGATCACTTGGCCAAACCTGCGATCAGAGCGAACCGCCTGGAACCCTGGCGGCAGGACCTGAAAGAACTTGCGCGGCGGGAGAATGTGTATGCCAAGGTGTCAGGCCTGGTTACGGAAGCGGATCCGGGCGCTTGGACCGAAGCTCAGCTTTCGCCTTACGTCGCGGCTGCGCTGGAGGCATTCGGTCCCGACCGGTTGATGTTCGGCACGGATTGGCCGGTTTGCCTGGCGGCCTGTCCTTACCGGCAGTGGCACGACATCGTGTGCCGCCTGGCCGAATCGCTTTCGCCAGCGGAACGGGCCAGCCTTTTCGGGGGCACCGCCGTGCGGGCTTACGGTCTGGACGTCCCGTGACGGATTGCCGCCGTTTGCTCTTACCGGGTTTTCGACCTACCATCAGGGCTGGGTGCACCCTCAAAGCCCTCTGGCCGGTTAGGAGACAATTCCCGCCAGGTCCCCTGGAAATCGCGTTCCCATACCCTGGAGGGTGATTTCTCCACGGGGCCGGCTGGCAAAGCCTCGACCAGCCACGGTCGTGAACGGTTGCGCCAACTTCTGAAAATCCCCCCTGATCCGGAAACAAACGGCATGAACAATACTACCCGCGGAAAGGTTCTCCTAACCGCTCTCGCAACCTTATCCATTCTCAGTGCTGCTCACGCGGACACCAAAAACGTGCGCATAGCGTTTTCTAACAACTATGCGGGCAATTCCTGGCGCCAGGCCATGTTGAAAAGTTACGATCTCGTGACCAAGAAAGCCGTCGCGGACGGAACCGTCGCCGCGGCGGACGTGTTCACGACGGCCGACAAGGAAGTTCCGACCCAGGCAGCGCAGATCCAGAACCTGATCCTGCAAGGCTACAACGCCATTGTCATCAACGCTTCGTCACCGGATGCTTTGAATGGCGCCATCAAACAGGCAATTGACGCCGGCATTGTCGTCGTCTCCTTCGACGGCACCGTGACCGAACCTGGGGCCTACCGCGTTTTCATCGACTTCAAGGATTACGGCGAACAAGAAGTCGAACACCTGGCCAAATGGCTGCCGAAAGGCGGAAACCTCTTGGAGATTCGCGGCCTTGCGGGTACCTCGATTGACGATGCCATTCATGCCGGCATTATGGAAGGCGTGGCCAAGCATCCGGAGTTTAAGGTCGTAAACAGCGTTGAGGGTGACTGGGATCAGACAACCGCGCAAAAGGCCGTGGGGACCGTGCTTCCCTCCCTTCCCGAGATTGTGGGTGTGGTGGATCAGGGCGGCGATGGTTATGGTGCCGCGCAAGCTTTCACTGGAGCCGGGCGTAAACTGCCCATCATCATCATGGGAAACCGTCAGGATGAACTTGCCTGGTGGAAGGAGCAAAAGGGGAAGAACGGCTACACGACCTGGTCGGCGTCGATTGCGCCGGGCGTCTCCACCCTTGCGTTCTGGGTTGCGCAACAGATTCTTGACGGTCGAAAGGACATTCCGCATGACTTGGTCGTGCCGTACCTGGCGTTTACGCAGGACGACTTCGAGGCCGCCCTTCCCGGCATTCCGGTCGGCGGGGTTGCGAGCCATGAGTACACGCTTGAGGATGCGAAGAAGGCGATTGACGACAACTTGAAAAAGTGAGGTTGGGATTGTCGCGGCGGCCTGGCCGCATGTGCCGGTTGCCAGAGCGGTGGCGAAGATGGGACGGGCACCCGGGGTTTTGTGATGCCTGAGTTACCTGGACAAATTGTCAGGTTGGACCGCGTCGAGAAGCATTTCGGAGCGGTGCGCGCATTGGCCGGAGTTGACTTCGCGGTTCACGCCGGAGAATGCGTGGGACTCGTGGGCCACAATGGCGCGGGCAAATCCACGTTGATGCACATCCTGGCAGGGACGCTTGGCCCGGATGGCGGCAAGGTTTTGGTCGCAGGGGAAGCGCGCCGGGGCTACGGGGTGGTCATGGCGCAGCAGCTTGGGATCCGCTGCGTTTTTCAAGAGCTTTCCTTGTGCCCCAACCTTACCGTCGCCGAGAATGCGCGGGTCCTTCATCCCTCGATCACGGGCTGGGGCTGGCGAAGGCGGGCCGCCCGGCTTATCGGGGGTAAACTTGACGAGATCTTTCCGGGCCACGGCATTGAAGCCGATGCCGTGGTGAGCGACCTGCCGATCGCCAAACGGCAAATGGTGGAAGTGGCCCGCGCTTTTACCCTCAGCCGGTCTCCCCTTCATCTCGTCATTCTGGACGAACCAACTTCGTCTCTGGACGGCCACACGGCCGGGCAACTGCTTGCCCATGTGCGGCGGACCGTGGCCACGGGCGTGAGCTGCATCCTGATCTCGCATCTACTTGGAGAAATCCTCGATTATTCAGACCGCATCGTGGTCATGCGCGACGGCAAGGTCGTCGCGGCCGATTGTGCGGCCCGCTTTGACCGTGAACTCCTGGTGACCGCAATGGGCGGGGCCACAGCGGGTAAAATGCAGGCGGCTGAGCCGTCCCCCGCAACACGCCGGACCACCCGGCCGCGGGTGCGGGCCCGTCCGGCGCGGCAGCGTGACGGTCTGGAGCTGGTCGCGCACGAAGGCGAGGTCGTCGGGTTTGCAGGGTTGTCCGGCCATGGTCAGACCGACCTCCTGCTCGCCATTTTTAAGGCTGCGAGCCGGCGGATGCCCGGCATCGAGGTCACGGAGCCAGTTGCCCTGATCGCCGGTGACCGCCAGAGCGACGGAATTTTCCCGCTCTGGTCGATCGTCGGGAACGTCGGTGTCAGCTCAATGCCGGCGTTGCGCCGTTCCTTTCTTTTGTCACCGGAGTTAGAAGACCAGCTGGCCGAACGCTGGCAAAAGCGCATCCAGATCCGGACGCCCGACCTGCGGAACAACATCTTATCGCTGTCTGGAGGAAACCAGCAGAAAGCATTGTTCGCCCGTGCGCTCGGGTGTGAAGCCAAAATTCTGCTGATGGACGACCCCATGCGCGGGGTTGACGTCGGCACCAAACGGGAGGTCTACCGCCTGATCCGCAACGAGGCCAATGCCGGCCGGACGTTTCTCTGGTACACGACCGAGATGGAGGAACTCGAAAACTGCGATCACGTCTACGTGTTCCGTAATGGCAGCATCGTCGCCGACCTGCCCCGAGGTGAACTGAGCGAGGAACGGGTCATCCATTCGTCTTTCGAGGAGTCAGCGTGACCGCAACGCCAGGTTCTACCGCCGCGAACGCCCGCCCGATCCCGTTGAGGCTAGCGCGGGCGCCGCGCCGTTTCCTGCGGGCAGCCCTTCCCGGAGTGTCGCTCGTTCTCGTCCTTGTGGGGATCGCTTCCCTCAACCCGCGCGCGGTCAGCTACTTCGGCCTTAACCTCATGCTCAATCTGGGCATTCCCGTGGCACTGGCCACCATCGCGCAGATGTTTGTTATCACCGTCAACGATCTTGACCTCTCCATTGGTACCTTCGTCAGCTTCGTCGCTTGTGTAGCTGCCACGTTCCTGCGTGATTCGCCGGTCCTGGGCGGAACCATTCTTCTTGGCGGGGTTGCCGTCTACGCGTTGCTTGGTGCTGTGACCTACCTTCGCAACGTTCCCTCCATCGTTGTCACGCTCGGGATGTCGTTCGTCTGGCAGGGACTGGCCATTCTCGTCCTGCCCAAGCCCGGCGGAAAAGTGCCCGTCTGGTTGCACGGTTTGATGGGGTACCACACCCCTTACGTGCCTTTCCCAATCGTTGCCGCACTTGCTATCGCGGCGGCGGTTCACGCCGGCCTGATGCGGACTTCTTATGGCGCGATCCTGCGCGGGTCCGGAGGCAATTCGGGCGCCATTGGCCGGGCCGGGTGGTCGCTCCTGAAAACGAAGATGGTTATGTTTGCGCTGGCCGGGGTGTTCGGGGTCTTCTCCGGGCTCGCGCTGATCGGTTTGACCACATCGGCCGACGCCAACATCGGCAAAGGCTACACCTTGCTCTCCATTGCCGGCGTGATCCTCGGCGGGGGAGAGTTTACCGGCGGCCGTGTGTCGCCCGTCGGGGCGGTCGTCGGAGCGCTGACCCTGACGCTCGCTGGCACCCTTCTTAACTTCATGCACATTTCACCTGATTGGCAGGTCGGCGCCCAGGGTGCGATCCTGATCGTCGTGCTGGCTGCCCGCGCGCTCATTAACCGGACCGGAGGAAGGGATCCGTGAAGTTAACCGGCGGGCTCCGTCCGGTGGCGCGGCCATGGATCTGGTCCTACCTGGGGGCATTGTCCGTCTGGCTGGCCGCGATCGTCTTCACGCGTGGCCATGGGGCAGGGGGCATGTTGACGGCGGGGCTTGCACTCGCTGTTTTTTCCGTCATCACCGGCGTTGCCCAAATGTTCGTGATTACATTGGGACCCGGTAATGTCGATCTGTCACTGCCGGCCAACATTGGGTTGGCGAGCGCCGTAGCCATGAAAGTAATGGGCGGCGCCGACGCGATGGTTGCCGTTGGCCTCCTGGCGGCGCTCGCCTCCGGCACCGGCATTGGCCTGGCCAATTACCTGTTCATCCGTCTCCTGCGCATCCCGCCGATTATCGCTACCCTTTCAGCCAGCTTCATCATCCAATCCGCGGGCATTGCTTACGGCCGCGGCCTCCAGGTCAAGCCGCCGCCAGGGTTTGCCGCGTTCACCAGTGCGCAATTTGCCGGCATCCCCCTGCTGGCCATGGGCACCCTCCTGTTCACGATCGCGGGCGGGATTGTCCTGCACCGGACGATCTACGGCCGCTCGGTCCTGGCCATCGGGCAGAATCCCCGGGCCGCCTGGCTCGCGGGCATCGCCGTCGAACGCACCCGGTGCATCACCTACGTGCTGAGCGGTGCTCTCGGCGGAATTTGCGGAGCGCTGCTGGCCGGGTATTTTCGAGGCTCGTCGTTGGAGATCGGTGACGAATACCTGCTTGCATCCATCGCATTGGTGGTGATTGGAGGGACGTCGGTCAGCGGCGGGAACGCAAACGTCGCCGGGTTGTGGGGAGCAGCGCTGTTCCTGGTGCTTCTGCTGACCATGCTAAATACGTTCGGGGTAAGTGCGGGCATTCGCTTCGTGGTCACCGGGTTCGTCATCATCGGCGTCATCATCGCCGCTGGCGGTTCAAGAATGCCGCGGTAGGGGAGCTTGTCCTCAAGCGCCCGGGGAGCGCCCGCGAAGAAGGTATCGGGGTGTCGGCGTGACGGGGTGGAAGAATGCCACAAACCGAAGAACCGCAAAATGCCACGAATGGTTCAAGGGCCACGTTCGGCTGTTCTTCTCCGGGCCGCCATCTGTGGCATCCTCTCATTTTTCGGCTTGTGGCATTGGCGGGGTCACGCCTTATCCCGCGGTCGACGGAGCCCGGAACGGCTGCAGGCCGTCACGGCAGAAGGCGTGTATCCGGTTCAGGTTTGTTCCTGGCCAAGGTCGCTGAGCAGCGAACCTACGACCTGCTCCTCGAAAACGGCTTTGCCGCGCCGGCGAAGTGCCTCTGACAAGTCTGGTGCCCAGGCTGCGGAAAAGGGCTGCGGCTCCAGAGGCGCGGTGCCGGCAGCGGCAAAGTATTCCCCCGCGTCCATTCGCCAGGGGAGCACTGCGTGTTCCCGCACCAGTTGATCAACGATGCGCAGCCCTGCCCAGTCAAAATCGGCGTGCGCATGCACCTGAGCTCCGGCCTGCTGCAGTCGGGTCAGAAGCAAGTGCACGGCGGAGGCGGGTTGGCCATTGGTGCAGACCAGGGGAAGGCACTTGGTCCCGATCTCGCGGGCCGCGGCACTGACAACGCTCGGGTTTTCGCAGACAAAGACCTTCCGCATCGAGGGATGAAGGGGCAGAAACGCATCCGAGGTTTGAAGCTGGCGGTAAGTGAAAAATCCCGGCAGGCCGTGCCGGCGGTAAAGCTCAAGGAATGCTTCCAGCGCTGAGCCGCTCGTTCCGCGCAGGTTGAAGGCGAGGACCGGAGCGCTGAGATCGTCGATGATCACGCCGGCTGCGCTCCAGGCTTGCCGCCGCGCATCGGCGCTGCGCAGTCCATCAATGCCGTGTAAAACCTCGATCGCGCGCAGGCAAAGCGTGCCCGCAGGCTGACCGCGGTCCAAGGCATGGCTGTCGCCCAGGCATTCAGCGGCGAGGTTGGCGAGCAAAACGCCTGGGCAGGGAAACCGTTCGATAACTTTCAGAGCACGGTCAAGGAGGCCGGCAGCGGCCGTTGGGCCACCTTTGACCATTCGCTTCAACACTCCTTGCCGGTGCACGTCATCGACCCAGCGGAGCAGCCCGGGCCGTCCGGCGCAACGCGTCCGGACCGCGTCAAATACCCCATCCCATTCGGAACGCCGCCGCGCCGCTTCTTCGCGGCGGTTTGCCGCCGGCCCGCGGCATGCCGTAACCACTTCACCCAACTCTTGAAGCAGGCCGGCCTCCCGCAGAGCCTCCTCCAGCGCTTCGAGGGTGAGACTTAGATTGTTCCCGGTCGTGCTCTTCCGGCCGAGGAGGTCATCGACGGCACGGCGTTCCTCGGCGGTGGCGCCTCCACGCACCAGGATCCCGCGCAGCGGACGCTCCCTGGCCTGCCGCACGGCCAGTCGGTCGACAATCCACCTGAGGCTGGGGCGGTCGAAAAGCAGGCGGAGGCGCTCCGGGTCAGACGGATGATCCATTGGGGTGCGTCGACAACTGGCGTCCATTCCACACCCAGCGGGTGACGTGAACCGCGGGTGAGTCAGGGTGAGAAGCGAGCTGGCAGATCGACAACGCCGGAAGGGTTGAGTAGCACCCCCATTCGCGTTCACTCGTCATCACAAAATCCAATTCAAAGCTCGTAAGCAGCCCCATCAGGCGTGCCCGGGTCGGAGCGTCAATGCCGATGAAAACCTCATCGAGCAGAATCAATCGCGGCGCGTGGGGCGAGGCGCTCCGGTAATGCGCGGCCGCGGCGGCAAATTGCGGGAGCATCAGGGTCAGGGCTTTCTCCCCACCCGAGCCGGTACCGTAAGTCTGTTTGGTCAGCTTTTTCCACTGGCCGTCCTGGAAGCGCATGATGCCGAACCGGTGCCATGCCCGGTAATCAAGGGCGCGGTGCAGGTGGTCCTGCCACGGTGCGCTTTCATCCGCTGCCCTTTCACCATTGATTCGATCCTGAAGAAAACGCCCGATGCTGTCGCGTTCAGCCGGTGACCAGGCGGCGGTCATTTTCAACAGTTGGCGCCGCGCTGCGTCGAGCCCCGCGGAAGCCTCGGCATCCACGTCCCAACTAAAGCGCAATTTGATGCCGCTGCTGGTCGGCCTCTGGGCCAGCTCCTCATTGACGGTGCGGACCCAATCCTCACCGGCCCGGATGAGGTTCTGCAGCTCCGTAGCCACCTCGCCGATGAGGTGGTTCTCGATGACTTCCCGCTCCCTCGCGTTCAGCATCTGCTCGCGGCTCTGGATTTCGTCGGAGATTGACTGGCGCAATGCGGTCATGGTGCAAGTCTGACCATGAAAGGCGCAGGTGATCGCAAAAACCCCTTCATCAACGACTTCAGCTTGCGGGTAGTACCCGTGGGCGCCGAGGTGGTCGTTGAGCTGGGTGAACTGCTGCTGGATGCCTGCTTGAACGCGTTTCCAGGCATCCTCATCCGCCGCAACGCTCCCAAAAACCTGCTCGATTTGTCGGGCCAGGTCCACTGCCGCGCTGGGCGCCAGCAACCCGGGATCGGGCCCCAGGTTCACGCCCGTTTCCTCAAGGAGCCGCTTTTCCGCAAAGAGCTGCAGCCGGGCGATGGCATGGCCGCGTTCCAATTCACGGACCACGCGATCGGATTCAGCGCGTTCTCCGTCATTCACGGCCACGGCCCGGGTAACATTGAGTTTTCCAATGTGGTGGTGCCCTGTTTTTTCGGCTTCGACCAGGTGGGTCAGCTCGCGCCGCACGCTGCCGAGCCGGCTCAATACCTGATCGGCGGTTGCCCCGATGGCAGCGTGGAGAGTGGCAAAGTGGGCGGTTGCGGCTGCCGCGAGTTGCCGTGCTTCCTCGTAGCGGCCGGCGACGGCCTCTGCCGCATGCTGGGCTTCCCGTTCGCGTATCCCCGCCTTTAACAACGCCGCATTTGCAGCAAGCAAAGCGTCCCAGGCCGGCCAGAGCGCAGCCGCCTTCAGGCGGACTTCGATAAGCAACGTTTCCAAGCGACTGACTGCTTCCGGTTCTTTCCACGCCGCCAGGCCAAGATCGGCGGCATCTCGATCCCGCCTTTGGCAGGCGCCGCGCTCCCCTTCGCGGGCCGTTGCCAGCAGCCGGTCAACCTCGTCGAGCCGTGCCCGCGCCTCCGCGCTGGAATGTTCGGCAGCTTCCAGGGTGTGCGCGGCGCGCTGCAACGGCGCGAGGCTGGGCACCCCGGCGCGTTCCGCCTCGAGCCCCTTTGCCCGCTGGGCAATGTCCTCGAGTTCGCGCTGGTGCTGCGCGACCACACGATCGATGGCCGCGAGGACGGATTCGAGTTCTTGCATTCGCTGGCGCCGGGCGTCTTCACGGGCGCCGTGGCCGAGGTACTCCGCTTTCGGCTTACGCCAGGCACCCCGCAACAGCCCGTGCTGCCAGCGGCCATCACGGGAAAGCCAGCTCTTGCCTTCATTTTCATGGGTGCCGATGCAGCCGAGGACGCGCTCCACGACGTCGGTCATCTCGCCTTCCGCATACAGCACCGCGTTCAGGCCCGCGTCCCGCCGGCCGTCAGCAGCCACGAAATAGCAGTCGAGCGTTCCAGCATTTATCAGCGCGCCGTCCGGGGTCAACCAGGCGTCGAGCAACCCTGCCGCTTCGGCTGCTGCCTCAAAGCCGGCGCGGTCCTCCGGTGCGACATGGTCACGAAAGCCGCATAGTTTCCAAAAGGGAGCTCCCGGCCGGCCGGCGCGCGCGTCAGCCATCCGTGTGTGAGGGGTCGGCGGCTCCGGTTGACGGCCGGCGCGGAGGCCGTCAAGTTCGTCCGCCGCTTCCCTTCGCGCGGTCGCTTGCTCCGCCAAGGCAGTCTTTTGACGGCTGCGCGCATCGAACACGGTCTGCGCGGCCGAGCGATGCGCTGCCTCGACGTATTCGGTCAAGGGAGAGGGCCGGCCCGTCGCATCGAGCCACCGTTCCAGGAGCACACGCCAATCCACTCCTTTCGTCATGGGCAAGAGTTGCAACGCCGCTTCCCATTGGTGAATGCCGGTCAGGGCGTCTTCCAAAGCCTGCCCGCATTCAGTTCGGGCATTGGCCAGCGCCTCCTCGCACCGGGCCACGTCGTCGCGCCGCTGTTCGAAACGGATCTCTTCCTGCTTCCGCAAGTCAACGTTTCGCGCCACCACCGAGTTGTTTTCACGCAAAATCAGGATGACCCGCCGGCGTTCGGCAACGGTGCGGTCAAAATCTGTTCGTGCATTTTTTTCCGCGGGTTCGCGCAGCGGCAGCGCGTTGTCCGCCAGCGCCGCCGATCTCCAAGCATCCGTCAAGGCGGCATGGAGGACATCAGCCGCCTGGCGCTCGCGCATCACCACCCCTTCGGCTTCCTCCCTTTCGTGACGCATCCGGCCGTGCGCATTTCGCGCTTCGCGCGCAGACTCTTCGGCCGCCGTGGCGCGTTTGACCCGGTCCTCCTTGGCTTCGGCGGCGTGCCGCAAGGCTTCCGCATTTTTCATCTCCGGGCTGGCGAGCAGGGTCCTTTCCGCTTCGCGGGTCGCCGCCAGCGCCTCCTCGATCTGTCTTTGGTCCGTCTCTGCAGCAACCAGGTCGGCGGCGATCTGATCACGCTGGTCCCGCAGCCGCTTGAGCTCCCGCTGCACGCTTTCAAACCGGCTGTGCGTTGCACGGACCTCAGCCGCCCGGCGGCGCACCGCGACCTGCACGTAATGCTGGTAGCTCTTGAGAAACGTTTCCACGCTGCGGCGCGTATCGGTCAGTTCGGTAAGCTGCTGGCGATCGGTATCCAGACTGCGGAACGACACCGAGACGTTCTCGACCAGCCGGGTCGAGAGCGGCGGCATGGCTTCACTCAACAGCCGTGACAGGTCGTCCGCTTTGAAATCCCGCATGATCTGCGGCTTGCGAAGCTGGATCAGCAGTTCAAGCAGCGGCTCATACCGCGCACCCAGGCCGAAAAGCGCGGCATCCACCGCGGCGCGGTATTCACGGGCGCTGCGGTAAATCGCCCCTGGCCCCAGCACTGCCTCGAGCCGTTCCCGGTTGAGCGGCACACGGTTTCCCGAAAGCAGTTGGAGCGTTGCGCCCACGCGCCGAGGTGTAATAAAGAACCAGCGGCCATTCGGCGGGATGCCGGTTCCTTTGCGGGCGTGCATGCCGCAACCAAGCGTAAGGTACCGCTCAACACCGTCCGCATCCCGCCGGCCGAATTCGATCCAAGTGTAGCCAAGGCGGTTCTCATGTTTGTTCATGAGAAGGTTCCATTCCATCCGCTTCGCCGGGTCTGCATCCGGCTCGACCCGGTGCGGAGCCATTTCACCGTCGAGCAGGAAGGGAAGCTGCAACGCCAGCACGCGCGATTTTCCGGCACCATTGTTTCCGCGCAGAAGCAGCCTTCCGTCCTCAAAAAGGAATTCTTCTTCGTCGTACTTGAAAATGTTCAGAAGGCCGCTGCGCAAAGGTTGCCAGCGTTCCCGGGTGGGTCGTGGGAGAATGCGCGGGGGGAAAGCTCCGTCCCCGGACGGCTCGCCAAAGAGTTCGTCGCTCACTCCGTCCCTCCTTCGTCCGGCCATGCGGGCTCGCTCTCTTCCCGCAGTCCGTAGCGTCCGATGGCCGGAAGGGGAACGATCCGGTCGCCTTCGCAGCGGGCCAGGCCCAGCGCAGAAAGCCGATCAACGACGGTGCGTGTCAGCGCGCGATCCTGACCGGAATCACGCACGTCTTTGCGCCAATGGCGGTGATGGGTGACGATGAACTGCTGCGTTCGTGCAACCAAGGCGGCAAAGGTGACGCTTGCGCCCGGCGATTCACGGAGCCGGGCTGCCAGAAAGGTGGCGAGCAACAGGGTAAGGTGCCCGTCCGTTCCCTCCTCGGGAAGGCCATAGTCACTGAGCTTTCCGCTTGGATCGGCCATGGCGATCCCTTCAGCACGCACCTCGCGGACGAGGCCAGTCGCCGCTTCAATCTCCGGGAGGATAAAGCCGCGCTGCCGGTCCAGGTATTGCCGCTCTTCCTGGGTCAATTCATCGTAATACAACACCGGGTCGTCAAGCAGCTGGCGGAACAAACGGACCCGCAGGTGCCGATGATCCGATTCCTCGGCGTTGGCCGCAAGGTCGTCTTCGGCCAACGCACGAAGTCGCTCCGGAAATTCTCGCGCCTTCACGAGCGAAGGCGGCCGGCTCGCCGCGAGCAACCGCGCAAGCGTGGGCCGGTGGACGTTGTAGAGGGCGTCAGTTTCCGCATCTTTGATAAAATGCTCTTCCTCGCCCTGCACACGCTTCAACACCCGCCACGCCAGGAGCAGGCGAATGGCATGCACAAAATCCCGGCGCGATTCCTGGTGGTCGAGTTCAATTCTAAGGCCTGCCGCGGCCAACCGCGGTTCGGTTCGGACGAGGCCAAGGATCAAGTCTCGCAGCCGGATCAAAGTCGTCTGACGATCGGCGCGCACCAGTGACGCCAAGGCAAGGCAGAGAATCACGTAGGCGCGCCTGCTCAGCGCAGCCCCGGAGTTGGGCTCGCGGCAGGGGCGCGTCGCGTCGTCAAGCCGGGCGGGTCGTTTGATCAGTCGAGCGGATTCTGCGTCCAGAACGAGCTGCCAGCCTGCGTGGTGGGCAAACCAGAGACGCAGAAAGTCCCGGTGCTTCTGTACAAGGGTAAACGCCTCTGAACCTCCCGGGGAAAGCAGCGGCTCGCTCAGAAGTGCGCGGACGGCGCGTTGACGCTCGTCCCGCTCTTGCGCGTTAATGGTTGATCCCAGCCCAGCCAGCCGTTGGCGCGTCGGCCGCCCCGTGCTTGCACCCGGAAGGGACCTCCGGTCGGCCATACGATCTGGGTCGCTTAACACGTTATAGCCCCGGCGCCTCCGGCCACCTTGATTCCCCGGCCACCATCTTGGCGGCCGGGGTAAGGTGAGCATACGAAATTGTCACTTCGCAATCGGGCCCGCGCAGCACGCCGGTGGTGGTAACGATCTCGGCCAAACGCACTGGGTCGTCCTCCGGGCCGAGACGAACGAGCAGCGCGCCATCCATTGAGGCAGCTTCCACGGGTTCGCGAGGGTCGGTCCGCATCGCCAGCGCCTCTCCCAGCAGGTCAAGCAAAAGGTAAAACGCCGGAGTGTCCAATCTGCCGAAATCCGTCAGGCGCAGCGGTCGGTTAAGCGCCAGTTCCCGCTGTGCGCGGGCAATCTGCACCGCTTCGTCGGCAGCCAGACGAGCGAGCTCCGCCTTCTCTCTGCCCCGATCTACGACCGCCGTGGCCTGGCTTCGGACCACCAAACGTCCGTTCACGCGCAGGCGCGGGCTGATCCGGAGGGGCTCCGCCGCCAGCCATGGCGTCCGCGGTCCGTCACCCGCCTGGTCCCAGAGGTCAAGTGTCTCCTGATTGATCTGGAGGTGCCTCGCCGGTGCCAGCCCGAACGCCACCCGCCAGAGACGGTGCGCCTCTTCATCGGTGGCGGTCTCCGCAAACCAGACCGCAAGCGTCTGCCAGTCGGTAAAGCGGTCGCTCCGGGTGACGCGCTGATCGTTGATGTTCTGCAACGTAAAAAGCAGGGCAGGGATTGCCTCCCGGGCGCGTGCTCGGAGAATCTCGGACTGCGAAAGGACGCCCGGTTCGCCCAGGAACCAACGCCGCAACCCGTGCCAGCGCCCTTCCCAGCTTGCGATTTCCCGCTCTTCCATCTCCCGCGTACGGGTCAGGGCATCGGCCAACGAACGCCGTGCCACCGGCCCGAATTGATCACGGATGCCCGCTTGCTCGAGAAGCAGGATCTTCTGGGAAATCTCATTGGTGGCGAGCACGAGGTCTCGTAGGAACCGTTCCAGGTAGTCGATCAGCAGCTGTTTGTACCCGAGGAACTGTTCCACGCTCATCCCGTGAAGCTGCACCGTGCTCTGGAGATCTCGCATGAAAGCCTGCGCCCGGTTCGTCAGGTTCCGGAAGCGCTCGGTCAAACCCAACAATTGCGTGTGCAATTTGGGCACGTCAGGTTCCGCGCCGGCCAACAGGACCCGGATGCCTTCAAGGAATTCGGTGATGTCGCGCAATGCTGCCGTTTGCAACTCTCCGGGCCGATGCAGCGTTTCTTCGAAAATCGCCAGCGCCCGCTCAGCCGCTTCGCCCGCCGCCGAAAGCGCGTAAAGGAACCGGCTCCGGTAAAATTCGTCGATTGAAACGGCTTCAGCCGAATCCTGGGTGGCTTCAACGTTTCCCCATTGCTGGAGTTTGCGCAAGGCGTTCTCCGCTTCCTCGTCGTTGCACCCGATCTCACGCGCAACCTCCGCTGGTCGTAGGTGGGTAATGAACTGCTCGCGTGCCCGAACAAAGCCCTCGAGGATCATGCGGTAAAGTTCCGCTTTTTCCACCAGCACGTGTGTAAAGACCGTGTGGGTTCTCAGCCCGTTTCCGATTTCTGCCGTTTGCTCATTCCTCATCGGTCTGGGACGACGCCTTTGTTTTGTCGCTGGTCGCGAACGGCCCTTGTGCCGCAATAACGCCCATTGAGAGGCGTATTTAGAAGCACCTTTTCGGCCAGTCGATGTTAAGAGACAAATTTTATAAACTGTGCCGGCTGAACCTACTTAAACCTACCGTAACAACACACAAAAATGTTTGACCTGGAACCGCCATCTTCCACGAGCTTTTCTCCGTGGGCGAGCGATTCAAGTAGCCATGCATCGCTTTTTTAGCCTTGTCCTTTTCGCCGTCGCGCTCACCCCCGGAATAACGCGGGCCGAGTTGGAATCCGTCTCGCTGCAAGGTCCACTCGACAATGGGAAGGCGTTTTCGCTGTCGTTCCAAGTCCCAACGTTTTCCATCGATCCCGGCGCGGCAAGTCAGGTCATTGCGGTGCAAAATCTGACGCTTTCAATCAATGCGCAGGTCGTGCAACAACCGGTGTCGTTGGATGCACGGTTTGGGACGAACGTGTTTTTGGCGAACACGGGTTGGTCAACCGCGATTGCAGCCTTCGACAAACCTTTCATTGGTGAGACTGCCAGTGGCACCCAAGGGCAATTCCTGCCGGGTACTTACGACATCTACGGGTTCTTTCAGCAGAGTGGCGTCTACAGCAGTTTCCACCATGAGAATGCCAGGTTGACGGTTGCTGCTGTTCCCGAACCATCGGTGTTGGCCCTCGTCCTGGTAGGTGGGCTTTCGTTGTTCGGATTTCACCTCCGGCGCCGTGGCCATCGGACCGATCGCTAAGCAAGCGTCCACCGAACAAGGGGACTTGCTGACCCGGCATGCCGGTGGCGATTGCGGCTGCCCGGCCGCAACGCCCTTTCCCGGGCGTCTGGCAGCCATGCGTTCTGATAAGCTTCTCTCCCCGGCGAGTGCCTTCTCCGGTAGGGGAGCTTGTCCTCAAGTGCCCGGGATCGTGGTCCGCCTCAATCCCGTAGTCGGTTGGGGACAACCGACGCTTTGGCCGCATCATGGTTTCCTTATGTTACCTGCAACAGGGTGCCTCCGGGACGGGTTTATGGTAGCGGCCTAAAAACCGAAAAAAGGCTTCTGGGGCAAGGCGTTGCGAAAACGCGCCGCGATCATTAACCATGAGCACTTTGAGAGACGAACCGGATGGAGGCAAGGACGGCGCCGTGGATGACCAACCGGAGAGCGGCACCTCGCGGCCGGAAACCGCGGACCAGGAACCCTCACGGGAAAAGGTGGGGGATCAGGAGTAAACCATGAGGTTGTGTTCGGCCCCACGGCAGCCCCGGAGTGGAGAGGGCCAGACCCGGGGACCAGGTCCGTCTCTGGACTTGTGCTCCGCTCAAGAACACGGTAAGGGGGCCCCGGCCGCGTTTCCAGCACTAGCTTAACCAGAACAGAAAAAAGGGGCTGGGACGGATTTACCCGCCCGCAATGGCCGGGACAATGCTAATCTCGTCTCCGCTTTTCACCGGGGTCTCGGAATCCTGCAGGAAGCGGATGTCTTCTTCGTTGACGAACACATTCACAAAGCGGCGGATCTGGTTTTTATCGTCGCAGATGCGTTCTTTCAACCCGGGAAACGCGGATTCGAGGCTGTTGATGACTTCGCGAATGTTAGCTCCGTTGACTTGGACGACCTCCTGGTTGTCGGTCAACTTGCGGAGCGGGGTAGGGATACGAACAGGGACAGGCATGACAGGTATTATTTAGGGGAAAGAGTGGATTGTTCAGAGATCAATGCTTCGAACTCGCGCAGTTGCGGCTGGATGTAGTGGGGGCGTCCCACGTGTTCGACGATGGCCTCCTGCGTTTTAAGGCCATAGCCGGTGATGCAAAGGACGATGCTTTCGTCACGCGGAATTTTACCTGCCTCGATCAATTTTTTCGCACAGGCGACGGTCACACCGCCCGCCGTTTCAGCAAAAATGCCCTCCGTTTCAGCGAGCAATTTGATGCCTTCGATGATTTCGGGATCCGAGGCGTCTTCGCCGGTCCCACCGGTCTCCTCCATCGTGCGGATGGCGTAGTACCCATCTGCGGGGGTCCCAATGGACAACGATTTGGCGATTGTCCGGGGGTTTGGCACGGGCCGGACAACCTCGCTTTTGTTTTTGATGGCCGTGGTGATGGGTGAACAGCCGCTGGCCTGAGCGCCGTAGATGCAGGTCGGCGTGTCGTCAACCAAGCCCACCTGCACGAATTCTTTATAGGCTTTGTGAACCTTGGTCAGCAATGAACCGCTGGCCATGCACACCACGGTATGTTGCGGCAACTTCCAACCGAGTTGTTCTACGACCTCGAACCCCAAGGTTTTCGACCCTTCGGCATAGTAAGGGCGAAGGTTTACGTTCACAAACCCCCACCCAAATTTACCGGCAACCTCAGCGCACAACCGGTTGACCTGATCGTAGGAGCCCCGAACGCCCACGACGTTGGTGCCGTAAATGAGTGAGTTCACCACTTTGCTCGGCTCCAGGTCGGCCGGGATCAGGACAAAGCTGCGGAGACCGGCTGCGGCTGCATTGGCGGCCACCGAATTCGCCAGGTTGCCGGTTGACGCACAGGCGACCGTGTCGAGTCCGAGTTCCTTGGCACGGGTGAGCGCCACAGATACCACCCGGTCCTTGAAGGACAAGGTGGGATGGTTTACGGCATCATTCTTTATATAAAGTTCGCTGACTCCCAACCTTTCAGCCAAGCGCTTGGCCCGCACCAACGGAGTGCATCCGGTTTGCAACCCAACAGACGGCTGCCCTTCGATCGGAAGAAGCTCGCGGTACCGCCACATGGATCGGGGCCGTTGGGCGATGAGATCCCGGGAGACAACGGCCTTGATGGCCTCGTAGTCGTAGGCTGCCTCGAGCGGTCCAAAGTCAAACTCGCAAACGTGAATGGCTTCTTTGGGGTACCGACGGCCGCACTCACGACATTGCAAGTGCGAAAAGTTGGGGCGTTTATCCATAGGGCGGGTGTAGGGTACCCACCAAGAGCCGCGGATAGACACGCATTGCTCACCATCTGCCCTTGATTTCTCAAGGCTGGATTTGGCACCTGGGCGTTCGGCTTTCGCCGAACCGGTTGCCGTAGCTTCAACGGGCCAGTCCCTCTGCTACTCTTGATGGAGTGGGCCGAAATTACGGGCACCCAGGGGGAGCGTCAACAAGAAATTGACCTCAGCGATCCGCCTTACTCTAAAGAGACTGGCAAACAGGGTGGTAAGCTGGCATTTTTGTGGCCTGCCATGCCCGCAAGGTTTCGCGTCTACTCGCCAGGTGAGCCGTTGTTCGAACAGGTTGTAAGCAACACTGCGACCATCGGGCGTACCCTCGATAATACGGTGTCGTTGCCAGGTACCCACGTATCCCGGCAGCATGCGATCGTCCGCTGTCACAATGGGTACGAATATCAGATCATGGACCTGGGCAGTCGCAATGGGACTTACGTTAATGATCAGCGGGTGGTGATGCCGGTTGTGCTCCAGTCCGGTGCGCGGGTGCGCATTGCCAATTACGAACTGATTTTCGAGCAAACCCTGGACGAAGAACCCGGTGAGGCTACGGACATCACGTTGGCCGCCCTGAGCTTGGAGGGGCAGCATGCCTCCTTGTCGGTGGCCATCCTCGTTTGCGACATCCGCGGCTTCAGCGCCATGGCGGAAAGGCTGGAAGAGCGTCAGCTCGCGTTAGTGCTCGGGAATTGGTTTCGCGACATTGGCAATGCAGTCCAATCGGCCGGCGGCATCATCGACAAATACATCGGCGACGCCGTGCTTGCCTACTGGCCTGCACGCGATCAACAAGGCACCGAGTGTGCCACCTGCCTGGACGTCGCTGCGACGTTGCTTGAGTTGGCTGCCAAGCGGAGCTGGCCGGAAACCGGACAGTCGTTTCGGGTGGGCATCGCCCTCCATTTTGGGCGCGTGACCAGTGGCAACATCGGCCAGGTCGCGATGCGTGACGCGACGATCATCGGGGATGCCGTGAACACGGCGTTCCGGTTGGAAGGTGTGATGAAAGAATTGAACCGCAACCTGGTGCTGTCCCAGGATTTTGGAACGGTCCTGCCGCCAGGGCGCGACCTCGTGGATCTCGGCCAATTCCAGCTTAAAGGCAAACAGCAGGGGGTACGGGTGTTAGGGGTGAATGGGTTGGAATCTCCACCGCGCGAGCGGTCCGAGGGGCGGGAAAGCGATTCCCGCATGGGAAACTTGTAACGGCTGACGGCACTCCCGGCGCCCTCCCGGGTTCCCGGTCACGCCGCCACGCCGGGACGTTCTTCACCCTCGTTCCTTCCGGGCCAGCAAAACCGAGGAGGCCAAAAAGCCCCCGGCCGTCCAGAGGCTCAGGTTAAGGAAGCTCAGAAGCACCGGCGTGGTGTCTTCGAAACGGGCGCCATTCATCAGACGAGGCCGCCGGCTTTGGCGCTGCCACTGGTTCAGGTTTTGGTAAGCGGTGGAGAAATCGCGGACCAGATCCCCCGTGATCGGTTTTCCGAGGATGAAACTGCAATCCACAATGCGTTCTGCGGCAAAACTTGGAAAGACCTTGCTCACGGGCAAAACCGTGGACGCCATGTCACCGACCGGCACGGTAAACCCTGAAAAAAGGATCTGGGGAATGAGGATCATGGGAACCAGCATCATGGCCTGGAGGGGAGACCTGGCCAGGGTGGAGACCGTGAGGCCGATGCCGGTGGCGGCAAACGCCAGGAGGACAAGGCTGGCCAGTTGAAGGGGCCAAAGTCCAGGCCCGACCGGTCCGACCAGGGTAATGATGAGAAACAGCAGCGCCACCTGCAGTGACGTCAGGCCGCCCATCCACACCAGCTTCGCCAGCAGGTAACTCCATCGGCCCAGGCCGACCAGGCGTTCCCTCCGGTAAATGGGCAGCTCCCGCACAATTTCCTGGGCCGAGTTGCTGCAACCGAACCAGAGGGTGGTGATGTAGGCAAAGAATTGGGCCAGCGGAGCGGACTGGCTGGCCCAGGCCACCAACGCGCCGATCAGAACGGGTTGCCCGAGCACGATCCAAAGATTCTTAGGGTCGGCCCGAAAGATGGCTGCTTGCCGCTCCAACAAAATGGGCAGCGAGGCAGCCCGGCGCTCTTTCTTGGGGAAGGTACGGGTCTCGGTCGTGGTTTCGTCAGGGATGGGAGGCTCGAAAGGGCTCAGGCTGGTGCAATCAGGTGACTGGAGCGCGTCGTAGAGCCCGCTGAGCCGGCTGACGTTGAAGTGCGCGCGCGCGGCATCTGGCGCGCCCTGGAAAATGAGCTGGCCTTCGACCAGGACGGCGATCTCGTCCATCAGGTACACGTTTTCCATCACGTGCGTGGTGCAGATGACGGTGCAACCGGTGTCTGCCAACCGTCGCAGGAGCTCCATCAGCCGGAATTCGGCCAGCGGATCCAGGCCGGAGGTAGGTTCGTCGAGAAACAACAGGGACGGCCGGTTCAGCAATTCCGCAGCCACGCTGGCCCGTTTGCGCTGCCCGCCGGAAAGCTGCCCGATCCGGACCCCGGCACGTTCGGACAATCCGAGTTGCTCGACCGTGTGGGAGATCAGGGTGCGGATTTCGGGCCGCGGCGTGCCGGCGGGAAGCCGGAGGCGAGCGGCGAAGGACAAGGCTTGTTGCAGCGTCAACTCAGCGTGCACGATGTCGTCCTGGGGGACGTAACCGAACTTAGCCCTCAGGTCGTCGAGGTGGGCGTAGTAGTCGGTGCCGTCTACCAGGACCTGTCCGGTGTCGGCCGGGCGAAGGCCTGAAAGGGCGTTCAGCAGCGTGGTTTTGCCGGCGCCGCTTGGTCCCAGAATGCCGATAAATTGGCCCTGCGTGGCGCTAAAGGAGACGTTTTTCAGGATCAACGTGCTGCCGCCCGTTTTTGCCAGGTTACGGGCAAGGATGCGCCCGGATGCCAATCGGTGAATCCGCGCAAGTTGGCGTCCGTCAAAAACGAAACAAAAAGGCCCGATCTGAACCTGGTCACCGATCACCAGGGCGTGTTCATCAAACCGTCGTCCGTTGACAAAAGAACCCGCTTTGCTGTGCAGGTCGAAGATGCGGTACCCTTGGCTCTCTTTCTGGATACGGGCATGCTGGCGGGAGATGGCTGTGTCATTGAGCTGCACGTCCACGTCTTCTCCTCGACCCAAAACAATCGTTTTCCCTAGTGGAATGACGTTCGTCAGTTGCCCGTTGACGCGCATCCGCCCCTTGACGGTTTCGGCGGCCTCGGAAGGCACGGCAGCCTGACCGAAAACCAGGACGACGGGGCCCAGGGTCAGGCGGTCGCCAGGATGAAGCTCCATCCGTCCGCCGATGCGGGCGTCATTGAGGAAAGTGCCGCGCTGGCTCCCGAGGTCTTCGACGTACCAACGCGTTTCGACCTGCAGAATCCGGCAATGACGACGTGAGATCTCCGGGTGAGGCAAGACCACGTCGGCTTCCGCTGCCCGCCCAAGGACGCTCGTTCCAGTCACCGCGTGCGTCCGGGGCGTAAGGCCACTAAGGATCGTGAGCTCTGTTTCCAATCTCTCCAGAGAAAACAGGCTCCCGGCGAAATTCAACCTTTGGATTTCACCAACGGCTTTTCACCGCTGCAAGGTGCTCACCGGCGAACCACCCGATTGATGTTGGCCACGGCATCGTTACGAGTCATGACGGCCGCACCGATCTCCAGCAGACCGAACACGACGTGGGGAAGGTAAACATGGTCGTGAAAGCCAAACAGCCAGGGCGAGACGAGCAACAGAACGCCGGACACGAAATCCAGTATCAGGTGGGTGGTAAAGGGGATGATGCGCGCCACGCCAAGTTCGTAATCCGTGAGCAAGCTGTAAAGAAGCGCCCCCAGGCCAAGCACAACCGGAATGAACGTAGCGGGTCCACCATCGGCAAAATGGAAGAGCCAGGGCGACGCCGCCAGCAGCAGGCCTACCAGGTAGTCAAGAATGCCATGCACATTGCGTGGTACGATTTTCATCCTTTCTTTTCGCGGCGGCGCAGGTTGGCTGCTTCGGTTGGAACCCTGCAACAAGGTTCAGCGATTCGGGAAGGAAGGCGTCGGGGCACTACTGACCGTGAGTTTCAACATTTGCCAGACATCCCGTCAAAAAGTCAAAAAAAGCCGTCAGAGAACTACGGCAACGCAAAGCACACTACCGTTGCTGCATTCCTGCCCTGGCGGGGTTCGCGTGTCTACGATCCATAGTCCCTGACGGTGTTGAACCATGGGACAGGATGCGGGTCCCGGCAACGGAATTGTGTGGCCAGATTTCCCGGCTTCTCGATCCTCGCCTTAGCCCGATGAAGGCGGCGTGCCCGGTTGTTCCAACAGGTAAATCAGCGCTTTTACGGCCAGTTCCCGAAGGCCAAACGGTTTTTTGATAAAATCCGTACCGCCGCTTCTTGCGGTTTCCAGAGAGATTGCCAGTGAGTCCTTTGACGTGACAAACACTACCGGCGTCGTGCGGTAGGCTGGCAATTCCCGGATCCGGCGGCACAGTTCCAGGCCGCTTAAGCCTGGCATTTCGACGTCCAGAAAAATCAGGTCATACCGGCGTGCCCGGACTTCCGGCAACGCCTCCTCCGAAGACGAAAGAACGGTGGGGCGAAGGTCCACTTTCTGGAGGGCGTGACTCAACACCCGCCGGCTGACCTCTTCGTCATCCACCGCCAACACGGGAATCGTTGCGGGCATGAATTCGTCCGCCCTTCCGAAAAGCTCAGTGGTAAGCTCGATGCCTTGAGCCAGGGTGCGTCGGATCGAGTGGGTGAACGATGCGTTGCGCCCGAGGAGTTCGTCGACCAATGACGCCAAAGCTCCGGCCAGGGTGCTCACTCGAGATAAACCGGCCAGCCCTGCGTGCCCGGCCAACGAGTGCAGCTTCCGGTGCAGTTGCTTCAGTTTTTCGGTTTCCGGGTTTTCCTCGTGGGCCACCTGACCCAGCAAGCGGAGCAGTTCGCCACAGATCCCTGGCGCTTGCTGCATGAGCACCTCCCGGATTTCGCCGAACAAAACCGAATCTGGTTTAGAAAATGCGGCAGCCTTATCGTCGAACCCCACGCCATGTTCATCCGAGGGGGCCCGACGAAGAAGGGCTGCAAACGTGTTCAACAGCTTGCGCGCATCGACGTCGGCTTTCCGGTACACTTGGGCCGCGCCGGCTTCAAGCAGTTGGTTCTCGGAGACCGGCGCCAGGGTGCCAAC
The DNA here is from genome assembly GCA_036401335.1 of Chthoniobacterales bacterium. Classification (GTDB taxonomy): domain Bacteria; phylum Verrucomicrobiota; class Verrucomicrobiia; order Chthoniobacterales; family JAFAMB01; genus DASWVC01. The sequence continues at coordinate 44,115 of DASWVC010000054.1, read as the reverse complement.
GAAAACCACGACCGGCAAAGCGGTGCCCGTAGCACGCGGAGCATGGAACCGTTTTACCGCTTCAAGGCCCGCCAGGCCCGGCAGAACCGAATCAAGCAACACCGCCGCCGGATGGGCGTGTTCCAACCACCTCATCGCCGCTTCCACGTCCGGGATCACGGTCGTGGTAAATTCACCTTCCTCCAGGATCCTGGTCAATAGGTTGGCGATCACCGGGTCGTCCACCACAAGTAGAATGTGGTTGTGAGAAGCTCCCGCTTCGCCGGCGGGAGGCAACGGTCTTAAGGATTGTAAGGGTGGAAATTGTAGGGATGGGTCCAGGTAACCTGGAGTGAACGCGACTTTCAGTCCGGTCAGGATCTGTGCGTCGCGGGCGTTGGTTGGTTGGAACACCCGCGATGCTCCCGCGTCCAGAAGCCGTTTTCCTTGTGTTCGCATGAAGTCCGGCGAGTGCACCAATACCGCCGTGAAAACGGCTTGGCCTCCAAAGTGGACCTGTGCGCGCTTCACGTATCGAACCGCCTCCTCCACCCGGTCCGAAGTGTCTATCAGCACCGCGTCCGGCCGGTGCGCAACCGATGGTAAATCCGGTGTTGTGCGGACTTCGACCTGGAACCCGCGTTTGGCAACGCTGCTGATCCAGGATGGCACCTCCGAATCAAACGGCAGGTAAAGCAACACTTTCCAGGGCAGCGAGACATCGCCTGGGACAACCCTGCCATCCTCGGAACCACGGTCGTTGCCGTCGCGCCCGAACAAGGCCAGTAATTTGGAAACTATACCTGGTCGCCTCAAACCCCGCTCCGTGCGTTTAAAGCCGACCCGGGCGGCTCCTTGACCAAACGGCATCACTTCCCCCCCTCTTTCATTTCGATTGCCTGCCAGGAGATTGCAACGGCAACTTCCAAGTTTTGACCGGCGCGGCGCAACGGCCAGCCGCTCTCAGCTTGTTCTCGGGTCAAGAAAATGCCCCTTGCATTGGCCACCGCAACGCATTATCAGCGGCCCTGTTCGGCCAAGGTCTTCCTTTGAGGGTAGCAGATGCTTCGGTTTCTCCTCACAGTTTCTGTCATCTGTGCGTTCGGAGCGGGCGCCCTCGGCTTGTTTAACCGGGAGAAGCTCACGCGGGTCACCCAGGACCTTGCCGCGGCACGTCAGGAAAGTGAGCGGGCGAAACAGGCTGCAGCTGGTCTGGGTGAACGGTTGCGGCTGAACGACGAGCGGCAGACCGGTGAATTGAATGCGCTGCAAGATCAACAGCAAAAGGCCAGTGCCGACCTGACCCGCACCCGAACGCGGCTTAACCAGGCCGTGGAACAACTCGATGCGCGCGAAAAAGAGAATCGCGCCCTGACCGCTGCCCTGGCCGAGGCCGGACGGAACGTTGAGCAGAAGCAACGGGCCGAAAATGAACGTAACGCTTTGGCCGGACGATTGGTTCGGGTGGAAGACACCCTGAATCAGCTCCGGATCAGCGCGGCCGGCATTCCCGCCGGGACACGGACCGCACTGCCCCTGCCGATTGAAGGAAGCATCTTATCCATGAATCCGGACGCCCAGGCTTTGACAATCAGCCTCGGCACCGATTCGGGAATTGGGGCCAACGCACGCCTTGAGGTGATTAGAAACGGGCAGGGTTTACGGGAGTTGCGCGTCGTTTCAGCGGAAAGGGACAGTTGCGTGGCAGAGTTTGTTACTTCGGCCCCTGAGAATTTTGCAAAGGTTGCCGTAGGTGACCTGGTGGTCCCTAGTACACGATGAAAAAAGCGTTTTTGCTTTTAGCGGGAGCAGTGTTGCTGGCGAGTTGCCAAGGGGGTGGCACGCACGGCGACACCACCGAACAGAAACCACAATTTGGTCAGCCGGACAGTACGATCCCGTGGAATCGGCCCGAACAGTGGGAACAGGCGGGCCAGTTGGGATCGGTCCCGGGCATGAACCAGTAGTGCTTTGAAGGTTCTCGTCTTTCGAGGAGGCGCGCTGGGTGATTTCCTGCTGACCCTTCCGACCCTGGTGGCGCTGCGAAGCGCGTACCCGCAGGCTGAGATTTACCTTTTTGGAACGATGCCGCAGGCGCGCCTGGCCCATCCGTTTCCTGCCACGGCAACTTACGATTTGAACGGAGGCGCCCTCACCAGCCTTTTCCGCAGCGGGGAGTTCCCGGCGCAGCCTTGGGTGGACGCCGTGCGCAATGCCGACCTGGCGCTGAGCTACCTTTTCGATCCCGACAAAGTGGTCGCCGGGAACCTCGCCCGCCTCGGTGTCGGCCGGCTGGTGGTGGGGCCGAGTCGCGTTGACGAACGCGGACCGCACGCCCTGGAGCAACTCGCCTTCCCGGTAAATGCTTTGTTGGGTCGCGTGGCGCTGGGTTGGCCGACTTTGCCGATCGCGGTCGATCGCGGCCAGGAAAACTCCCGCCACCCCCTTGCCTTGCACGTGGGAAGCGGAGCAAGAGCAAAGAACTGGCCCGTCAGCCATTGGGCGGACCTCGTGCGCCAGTTACGGAAAGTCCTGCCCGAGCAGCCGGTGACCCTGGTTTGCGGAGAAGCCGACGCTGCCGCCACGGACGAGTTCCTGGCCCGATTGCCCGACCTTCAAGTTGAGTGCTGGCGCGGGTTGCCCCTTCCGGAACTGGCCGGCCGCCTGTCCCGGTGCCGTGCCCTCCTGGGTCACGATTCCGGGATTTCGCACTTGGCGGCCGCTGCCGGCACGCCCGTCTTTGCCCTGTTCGGGCCGACGAACCCGGAGGTATGGGCCCCGCGCGGCCCGGACGTTAAGGTAATCCGGGCGCCCACACGACGCCTTCCCGAGCTGGATCCCGGAGCCGTTTGGGCGGAGTTCTGGCCTTGGCTCCAGCAACCGCACGGAAGCCGCCAAGCCCGGCCCACGGAAGGTTGACGGCTTGGCAAGGTCACGGAATGTGAAAGATTGCCCGCGGTCAACGCCAAGCGGCAGAGGCGACCCGATTCCGTATGCAACTAACTCGCAAATTGGAAAAAGTTTGGACCGGTGAGTTCATCGAGAGTGCCATGGACGCCTACTACCGCTGGCGCCATCCGTTGGAACCCGAAGCCCTACTCAAGAAAATCGACCTTGAAGGGCTCGATCGGATCCGGGCCAAATACGAAGTCCCCGGGGAAAAGTGGGCTTGGCCGAAATACGTAAACGCGGAGCACTGGTTGAAAAAGGCAGTCGGTCAGGTGCGCGAGTTGCACCTTGACCGGGCAACCGGCAAGGAAATTCTCGATCTCGGGAGCGGTGCAGGTTACTTCCTTTTCACTTGCCAACAGCTTGGGCACCGCGGCCTTGGCCTGGATTTACCGGAGCCCGTGTATTTTGGAGAAATGGTGGCGCTGCTCGGGGTGGAGCGGGTGATCTGGCGGATCAACCCCTATGAACCCCTCCCGGAATTGGGGCGCAAGTTTGACCTGGTCACCGCCTTTGCCATCTGTTTCAACGGTCATCGTAGCAATCAAGTTTGGGGTCCGCCGGAATGGGAGTTTTTCCTTCGGGACCTCGAGACGCGAATTTTAAAGCCGGGTGCCGAGATTTTCCTGGCGCTAAACCCGGAGGATTACGGGCATTTTACGCCGGAGCTGGAGCGCTATTTCCGTGACCGCGGCGCGATGATCCACCGTGGCAAGGTAAGGCTGAAGCCTTAAGAAATTGTATCAGTTGTATGAATGGTATCGATTGTATCAATTTTGCTGACCTGCGGCGTTGCCAGAATGTATTCCCGAGGTGCGTGCGGGAAGGCCGGGTTTGGCAGGTCACTGGAGCTTAGCGGTTTTTAGGACAATGCAAACCGATGGCCCTATTGATACAACTGATACCATTCATACAATTGTTACAACCCTCCCCCCTTGCCGGCGAGCAGCTTTTTTAAGAACGGCGCGGTACGGGATACCGGGTGGTCGGCCACGGTCTCCGGGGTGCCCGTCGCCACCACTTCGCCTCCGGCGGAGCCGGCTTCCGGGCCGATGTCGACCAGGTAATCCGCCTCGGCAATCACATCCAGGTTGTGTTCGATGACAATGACCGTGTTGCCGTCGTCCACAAGCCGGTGCAGCACGTCGATCAGGAGACGCACGTCGGCCATGTGCAAGCCAATTGTGGGTTCTTCGAGCAGGTACAGGTTCGATTTAGGCGTCTGGTTATGCCGGAGCCGCTCGGTGATACCCCTTCCAACGCCCCTTTTGAGCTCACTTACCAATTTCAACCGCTGGGCCTCCCCGCCACTGAGCGTCGGGCTGGGTTGGCCAAGGCCGAGGTACCCCAGGCCGGTGCTTACCAACAGTTGTAGCGGCTGGTAAATTCTAGGCTGCGCCCGAAAAAAAGCGGCGGCCTCGGCGATGGTCAGCTCAAGAATTTCTCCGATGCTTTTCTCGTTGTACCGGACCGCGAGCGTCTGGGCATTAAACCGCTTTCCGCTGCATGCTTCGCAGGGAATGAAACTCGTGGGAAGAAAACTCATCTCCAGTTTCACCATCCCCTGGCCGCCGCAGGCGTCGCAGCGTCCTCCCTCCATGTTAAAAGAAAACCGGCTCGCGCTGAAGCCACGAATCCTCGCCTCCGGGAGCTGCGCAAACAGGTTCCGGATCTCGTCGAAGACCTTTACGTAGGTTGCCGGGATCGACCGCGAGGATTTGCCGATGGGCGATTGATCGACCTCATAAACCCCGCCCAGGTACTGCACCCCGGACACCCTGGCTTCCGGCGGTGATCCCTTCCTTTTCCGAGGCGGCGCGAGCTGCGCCGTCACTGCCGGCAGCAGCACTGAGCGCAACAGGGTGCTTTTGCCGGAGCCCGACACGCCGGTGATCACCGACAGCCGGCCGATGGGAAAGCGCACCTCAACGTTTTTAAGGTTATTCGCGTGTGCGCCTTTCAGCTCGAGCCAAGGGACGTGTTCCAGTGGACGCCGGCTGCCGTGCACCGGGTGAACCATGGGCTTGCGCAGGTACTGGCCCGTAACCGAGCCTCGGTGCCGTTTGATCTCGTTCAGCGTGCCCAGGGCGACCACGTGTCCTCCGTCACGGCCGGCGCCCGGGCCAAGGTCAAGGATCGTGTCGGCCCGACGCATCGTTTCTTCATCGTGCTCCACCACCACCAGGGTATTCCCTTTTCGCTTGAGGCCGTCCAGCGTGGCCAGGAGCCGATCGTTGTCGCGCGGGTGCAGGCCGATGGTTGGTTCGTCGAGCACGTACAGCACACCGCGCAGGTTGGATCCAAGCTGCGCCGCCAGCCGGATTCGCTGCGCCTCGCCGCCGCTCAGGGTCTTGGCTGCGCGGTCGAGGGCCAGGTACCCGAGGCCGACCTGTCCCATGAAGAGCAGCCGTTGCCGGATTTCCGCCAGGATCGGGCCGGCAATCACGTTCTGTGAACCCGTGAACCGCAACTTGCCCACCAGATCAAGGGCGTGGCTCACGGGCGCATGCGCCAGTTCGGTGATCGTGAAACCCTGGACTTGAACTGCGCGTGCTGCCGGGTTCAACCGGCTGCCGGCGCATGCAAGGCACGTGGATACGTCGCTCAGGTCCACGTAATCGCTGCGACGCTCCTGGATGAGTTCCGCCTCGAGGACCGACTCCGCTTTGTCGACCTCCGGGGCAAACGGCAGGATAAAGCCGAACCCGTGGCAGGTTTCGCACCAGCCATGGGGTGAATTGAACGAGAACAGGCGCGGATCGAGTTCTTCAAACGCGGTGCCGCAGGATGGGCAGGTCATCTCGCTGCTGAGGACGGTGCGCGAACCGCCCTGGGCCAACAGGAACGCCGAACCGTGGCCAAGGTTCAGCGCGGTCCGGATCAGGGCGGGAAGGTCGGCGGTCTGCCCCCGCGGAAGGTCGGCGACCACGGCCTCAATCGTGTGTTCGCGGTAGCGCTCCAGCTCCGGAAAACTGGTCACCGCATGCCTGCGCTGGTCAATGATGAGTTCACGGTAGCCCGCACGGGCAGCCCAGGCGGCCACTTCCTTGTGGTAGCCCTTGCGCGCCTTCACCAATGGCGCGAGGAGCAGGGCCGGTTTCGCCGCCAGGATTTCGCGGGTTTGCCGCGTAATGGCTGCCAAGCTTTGTTTGGCCACAGGCACCTGGCATTTCGGGCAGAACTGGGTACCCGTCTTGGCAAACAGGAGACGCAGAAAGTGGTACACCTCCGTGACGGTTGCGACCGTTGATTTCCCGCCTCCCTGGCTAACCCGTTGTTCAATCGCCACGCTTGGCGGCAGGCCCTCTACATGGTCGACCTCCGGGCGTTCGAGCTGTTCGACGAATTGCCGGGCGTAAGCCGACATGCTGTCGAGGAACCGGCGTTGACCTTCCGCAAACAGAATGTCGAAAGCGAGGCTCGACTTGCCTGAACCGCTGAGCCCGGTGATAACGACCATCTCGTCCAACGGCAACTGGACGGAAACGTTTTTCAGGTTGTGATGCCGGGCGCCATGGAGGGAGATGACGGGCGGCAAGACGGCCGTCGTCTTGGGACGGGTCCGGGCCGTGGGGTAGACCTGCCCCTTCCGGCTGAACCGTTCGCGCAGGAAACGGCCGGTGTGCGAGGCTTCGACCCGCGCCACCTCTTCAGGCGTGCCCGCAGCCACCATCGTGCCGCCCTGTTCCCCGGCTTCCGGGCCGAGGTCGAGCAGGTAGTCGGCCGATTGGAGCACGTCCAGGTTGTGTTCGATCACGAGCAGGCTGTTGCCACGCTCAACCAAACGGTGAAAGGTCTCCAGGAGAACTGCAATGTCGTCAAAGTGCAGTCCTGTGGTTGGCTCATCAAAGATAAGCAGCGCATTTTGGTTTTGTTTGGTCTTTTCCGTCAGGTGACCCACCAACTTCAGCCGCTGCGATTCGCCGCCTGACAACACGTTCACCGGTTGGCCAAGCCGCAGGTAGCCGAGCCCGACTTGCCGCAGCAGCTCCAGGGGAGGTTGAACGGTGTCGCCGAACGGCAGCGGCCGGAAAAAATCCATGGCTTCGGTGACCGTGAGCTGAAGGATCTCAAAAATGTTTTTGCCGGCCAGTTTTACTTCAAGCACGTGCGGTTGGTAGCGTTTGCCTTCACATTCGGCGCACCGCACGTACTGGTCGCTGAGGAACTGCATCTCCACTTTCTCGTACCCGAGGCCGGCACAACGGTCGCATCGCCCGGTGCCGGAGTTAAACGAGAACACGCCCGGCGTCAGCGAGGCCGCTTCCGCCTCGGGGGTCGCGGCAAACATTTCCCGGATACGGTCAAAAATGCCGATGTAAACGGCCGGGGTTGACCGCGGGGAACGCCCGAGTGGCGACTGGTCGACGAGCATCACCTCATCAACCAGGTGCGCGCCGGTGATGCGGTCGCACAACCCCGGGAGTTCCTCGCTGGCCTGGCCCTTGAGGCGGATCAGGTTCTCGTACAACACATTCTGGATGAGGGTGCTTTTGCCGGAGCCGGAGACCCCGGTGACCGCGCAAAACACCCCGAGCGGGATCCGGGCATGCAGGTTCTTGAGGTTGTGTTCGCGCGCACCCACCACCTCGATAAACTGCTTGGGCACCCGCCGGCCCCGGTCGGAAGGAATCCGTTTCCGGCCGAGCAGGTAGGCCGCGGTCAACGATTCGGCCGGTGCTTCATGCAACCGGTCCGCGCAACCTTCAAACACCAGTTTGCCGCCGTGCTCACCTCGGCCCGGACCGATTTCGATCAGGTTATCCGCCGCGCGCATCACGGCTTCCTCGTGTTCCACGACGAGGAGCGTGTTGCCCTTGTTGCGCAGTCCATGAAGCACCTGAACGAGGCGGTCGACGTCTCGCGGGTGCAACCCGACGCTCGGTTCGTCCAACACGAAAAGGGTATTTACCAGCGATGCACCCAGGCAAGTGGTGAGGTTAACGCGTTGCACTTCGCCGCCGGACAGGGACCGCGTCGAACGGTCCAGGGTAAGGTAGCCCAGCCCCACGTCGACCAGGTATTGAAGCCGGGTCACGACCTGGCCGCGAAGCATTTCGACGTTCGTGTCGGCAGGGTTCAGCGGGCACTGCTGCATGGTCTGAACCAACTCGGCCACCGGCAGGTTCTGCAGGTCCGGCAGGGTGTAACGCCGGTCCGAAATCACCAGGGCATAGTTAAGCGTCTCCGGCTTGAAACGGGTGCCCCGGCAGGTTTCACACAAAGTGTACGCCCGGTACCGGCTCAGAAACACCCGCACGTGCATTTTGTAGGTGCGTGCCTCCATCCACTCAAAAAAACCGCGCACCCCGTACCACCCGCCGCTTTCCCAGAGTTCTTCCAGCGACACGTCCGGTCGACGATCCCCGTTAACGACCCATTCCTGGTCGGGAGCGGGCAGCCCGCTGAACGGGGCATGGATGTCGACGCCGCGATCCCGGGCCCGATTCAGCAGGTCATGCTGGCATTCGCGCATCTGGCCGCTCTGGAACGGCTTTACCACACCTTCCGCAAGGCTGCGGGACCGGTCTGGCAGGGCTCGATCGAGGTCAATGCCGATGGTGCGCCCAAAGCCGCGGCAGGCCGGGCAGGCTCCCAGCGGGTTGTTGAACGAGAAAAGACCAGGCGACGGTGGCCGGATGTCCAGGTCGCAATCCGGACAATGCCAGCCCACTGAAAACCGGTGATCGGCCACGGGTTCGAGGGTGATCACGTTGACCAGGCCTTTGCCGTATTTCAGGGAGCCCTCGATCGCTTCGGTCAGACGCGCCCGTGAACCCTCGCCGACCGTCAGCCGGTCCTGGATCACCGGCACCAACCCGGGCACGCGTTTGACGCTTTCAGGTTGGTCGGTTCGCTTAACGTCTCCCTCCAGGAACACCCGCACGAACCCTTGCTGGTGGAGGAATCCGAAAAAGTCGGCTGCCCTGGTCCCGGGCGGCGCGGGCACCCCGAAGGTGACCAAGACCGTTTTATCGGCGAGCCGGGCCAAGACTTCGGTGGTAATTGATTCGGCGGATTCCGGCACAACCTGCCGCTGGCAGCTGGGACAAAAGGCCGACGCTGCCCGCGCCATCAGGAGCTTCAGGTAATCGTTGATTTCCGTCATCGTCCCGACCGTGGATCGGGTCGTGCGGACGCGGGTCCCTTGCTCGATGGCGATCGCGGGCGGGATGCCTGAAATCTCGTCAACCGCCGGCTTATCCATGCGTTCGAGAAACTGCCGTGTGTACGGCGAGAACGTTTCCACGTAACGGCGCTGGCCTTCTGCGTAGATGGTGTCGAAGGCCAAGCTGGATTTGCCGCTCCCGCTCGGGCCGGTCACGACGTGCATCTGGTACAACGCAAGGTCAAGGTCGATGCCCTTCAAATTGTTCTGACGGGCGCCCCGAATCGTGATGGCGTTCTTGCGGGAATGGACTGCCTTGGCCATAAAAGAGCGGAAGGTAGTACGGGTGAACCGGCTGCGCCAGCGGGAGGGAAGAAGGTGTGGGAGTAACGGGGTATCGGCGTGGAAGAAAGGCTGCTGGTAACGGCCATGAGGGCATAGCGTCTCTCAAGGTAAAACACCGCAAACGTGACAAGCTGACCACATGGCGATCTGTCGTAAGCGTTTGTATGCGACAATTGGACCTTAATGACCTTCCCGGAAACGGATGAGCGCTGGCACCCTTCAACGATCGTTTGCTGAACAACCCGCGTTAAACCGCCGGGCATGGGAACGGCTGCTTAACGATCCCAGCTTTAGCGACTCGGTCGACACGATCGAGAGCGACCGCGACGGGGCGTCCGGTGAGGCGGCGAGTCCCTTCGTGACCTCCGGTAGGGGAGCTTGTCCTCAAGCGCCCTCGAAGAAGGTCACGCCGCGCCAGCGGCAAAGGGACTCGTGACCCTACCGAACCGCCGACACTCCGTCACCCCGCTACCTTCTTCCCCTTCCGGTGCAAAACGCTGTGGGTGCGGCTGTAGCCGAAGTAGATGATCAGCCCAAGGGCCAGCCAGATCAGCAGGCGCAACCAGGTCTCCCAAGGCAGAAACACCATCTGCGCCACGCAGATCACGGCGCCGCAGGCCGGAACAAAGGGGACCCACGGCGTTCGGAAATGCCGTTCTAATTCCGGGCGGGTGCGCCGGAGAATGATGATGCTGACGCTCACGATGACGAAGGCGAGCAGTGTCCCGATGGAGACGAGTTCACTGAGTACCTTGATTGGCAAAAGTCCGGCGAACACGGCAGTAACGGACCCGGTGACAATGGTCGTGACAAACGGAGTCCGAAAACGCGGGTGCACCTTGGAGAACACCGGCGGCAACAGCCCGTCCATCGCCATCCGATGGAAAATCCGGGGCTGGCCCATGAGGAGGACGAGGATCACCGAGCTCAAACCGGCCAGGGCGCCCAGTTCGATAAACGGCTTAATCCAGGCAACCGATGGACCGATCCTTTCCACGGCAAACGCCACCGGCGCCGGCACATTCAGTTCACGGTAATTGACGACGCCCGTGAGCACCAGGGACACCAACACGTACAGGACCGTGCAGATGGCCAGAGAGCCCAGAATCCCGATCGGGATGTCCCGTTGCGGACGTTTCACTTCCTGGGCCGCCGTGGTAACGGCGTCGAAGCCGATGTAGGCATAAAAGATCACGCCCGCTCCCGCCAGAACGCCGGTCCAGCCAAAAACCCCGACCTGGCCCTGGCTGGGAGGCAGGAACGGTGCCCAGTTTTCGGTGCGGATGTGCGGAAAGCACACCACCAAAAAAGCCGCCACCACCAACAGTTTTGCAATCACCACGGCATTGTTGACCTGCACGGATTCTCGGATGCCGAAGACCAGGACCACCGTGATGACGGCGATCACGAGCATCGCCGGCAAGTTCAGGAAAGCACCCGTCAGCGCCATCCGCCCGTTCACGAAATCGAGCGGGGCGTGGCAAAGGGCCGCAGGCAGTTTGATCGAGAAGTCCCCCAACAAGGCCGTCGCGTACCCGGACCAGCCGGCTGCGACCGTCGCCGCCCCGAACAGGTACTCCAAAATCAGGTCCCACCCGATGATCCACGCGATCAGTTCTCCGACCGTAGCGTACGCATACGTGTAGGCACTGCCCGAGACGGGCAGCATGGACGCGAATTCGGCGTAACACAGTCCAGCGCAAAGGCATCCCAGGCCCGAGATGATAAAAGACACGGCAATGGCCGGCCCGGCATGTTGGGCGGCAGCGGTGCCGGTAAGCACAAAAATGCCCGTGCCGACGATGGCACCGATGCCGAGTAAAATGAGGTGGAACCCGTTCAGGGCTCGGCGAAACCCGTGCTTTTCTTCGCTTTCCTCAACCAACCCCTCCGTCGGTTTTGTCCGCAACAGATCCATTTTTCCCTTTCTAGCGGTTAAGCCCGCCCTTTCCGGCGGTGACGCGCGCGGCCACGCCCTTCTTTATCGTTTCGCGGACCCGCACGGAAAGGTTTGGGCAAACTCGGCTGGAGCATCAATCCGTAAACGCGGGTCGTCGGCCTTTTCAAAACGCGGTTCAACCCGGACTCCCGCCGCGGTGTCCTGGCTCCCAACCGGTCGGTGCGAGTTCGAAGCCGGAAAACGTGAACGCGGGGTTGACCGTGCAACCCACGAGCGTCCACGGGCCCAGGCTCCGGGCAGCTTGCCACACGAAAGGAGGGACGATGACCTGCGGGCGTTCGCCCGCCGCGAAATCATGGCCGAGATGGGTCATCTGGACGCTGCCGGCTCCTTCCGAAATGCGCAATTCCAACGGTGCGCCGGCGTACCAATGCCAGATCTCGGTGGCGTCAATCCGGTGCCACCTCGAGAATTCCCCTTCAGCCAGCAGGTAATAGATGGCGGAACCAGGGGGGCGCTCGGCCCCATCAAGCGGACCTCGGTAAGTCTCGACGTAATGCCCTCCTTCAGGATGCGGTTGCAGCCCGAGCAGGGCAATAATTTCCGAGCCGGATTTTCCCGCGGATGACGGTGTCACCCAGGCGTTATGAACGTCAATGCTGGCACGACGCAAGCGCGAACCCCCCTGCCGGGCCCTCCCATGCAGCGTTCCCGCGCTGGCGGCGGGGGTTGCTGGCAGCGGAGCTTGTCCCCAAGCGCCCCAGGACGAAGGTGTCGGCGTGCAAGGACATGGGAGGTCGCGCTTCGGGCAACCAAAGAGACACTGCACATGCCAAGGGGTGCTGTTTCCCAACAGTTCAGGGTATCGTCGAAACCAATTTCAAAACGATAGTACTGTGATTCGTGCCGGCGTTGATGCCTTTCACCATTCGCGGAAGGTACGGTACCGGAGAGGCCGGAGCTCGCCCGAAGGTTTTTTTCTGGACTCTTATGATTAGGGTGCCCTTCGCGAGGCGCCTCTTGATCCGTTGAGCCCGGGTGGTTCAAGGTACTTCCGAACCGGAGTTTTTGACGAGGTTTCGGACTTGCCGATCAAGGTACCCGATCAACTTGCTCCGTTAAACGCGGTGTTGCTTTTGGATGGGATTTTTCTTCATCGAGCGGAATTGCTCGCCTACTGGGATTTGTCCATCTTCCTCGACGTCGACTTCGAGGTTTCGATCCCGAGAGGGGCACAACGCAGACCCGGTCATGGGTCGGCCGATCCGGCAGCACCGGAAAATTGGCGTTACGTTGAAGGTCAAAAACTTTATTTCCGCACGTGTAACCCGCGAGAACAGGCAACGCTTTTGATCGATAACAACGACCTTTGCGCGCCACGCATGGTGCGATCATGCCGGGAAAGCCCATCGCATTAGGAGTTTGTTGTCGGCCAATAACGCGTGTTGAAGGCCGGCAACGCGGGATTTTTCATGGCAGGGTTGGCAATCCAGAGCCGATCGTGCCGGGCCGTTGGCCGCAAGAGTGGGCGCTGAAGGATCAGCTCTTTGACCGGGATGCGCACCCCGATGCCCCGGTCGGCGAGGGACCGCCGACCCTACCGGCAACACTTAATACTCGGCGAAAATCCGCTGAAGCTCTTTGGTGTCGTGCGTCTTGGTCAGGGCAACCATCAGAAGAATGCGCGCCTTTTGAGGGTTCAACGTGTCTGAAACCACGAAATCTCGCTGGTCATCATTCACCTCATTGTTGCGCGCCACGATGCCGTTGCCCACGCGGGCACTTCGTACCACAATGACGCCTTGACGCCGGGCATCGGCCAGGGCCGCTTCCGTGATCTCGGACGGGTTGCCGTCGCCCACCCCGGCGTAAACCAGACCGGCCACCTGCGCGGCAGCGAAGGCATCGACGGCCGTCCGTGTCACGCCTTCATGGCCATAAACAATCGCCACTTCCGGCAATTGCCGGACCGTGCTGAGGTCGAACTCGGACATGTCGGTGTGGCGCCGGACCGAACTCCGGTAGTAGGCGACCCGGTTGCCTTGCACGTAGCCGAGCAAGCCGAGTTCCGGCGCTTTGAACGTGTCGAGGGCCGACGTGTTGGTTTTGGTCACGTCGCGGGCCGCGTTGATTTCATCCTCCAGGCAGACAAGGACGCCTTTGCCGATGGAATCCCGGCTCCCCGCAATCAGGACGGCATCGTAAAGGTTAGCCGGCCCGTCGGCCGAAATGGCGGTCGAGGGCCGCATGGAACCGACCAGCACGACCGGCTTCGGGCTTTTTACCGTCAGGTCGAGGAAATAAGCAGTCTCTTCCAACGTGTCGGTGCCGTGGGTGATGACCACACCGTCCACGTCAGTCTGACGGAGCAGTTCATTGACCCGCTGGGCAAGGTTCAACAACCCATCGTTGGTCATGTTTTGACTGGCGATCTGCATCACCTGCTCACCCCTGACCTCAGCAACCTTCTGGAGTTCCGGCACAGCTTGGAGCAGCGCTTCCACCGGGACCTTGGCCGCCTGGTAGCCGACGGTGGTGGTTGAGGTTGCGCCCGACCCTGCGATCGTGCCGCCGGTAGCCAGGATGACGACCTTTGGCCGGGCCGGTGCGTCTGCGTGTGCGACCCCGGCAAGGCTGAATAAACTGGCCGCAAACACCAGCAGGGGAGTCGTCCGAGGCATTTTCATGGGTGCATAAGAATCGATGGTGCGGCGGAGCGCGAGCCTGAAGCGCAGGGACGCGACCGGAAAGGGCGTAAAAAATTGGGCGCCCAGGTCTGGGCAATGCGCGCGCGCAAACGCACTTTCTACAGATAAGTCGGGCTGGTGGGATTCGAACCCACGGCCTCCACGACCCGAACGTGGCGCTCTAGCCAAGCTGAGCCACAGCCCGTTGAAAACTGAGGCGAGACGTTAAGGCCAACGAAAACGTTTGCAACCAAAAACAACCGACGGCGACGGCGGATTCCGAGCTGCCGCCCCTACCGCCGGCCGGCGCAGTAGTTTTTGAGTCCGTCGGCGATTCCGTTCGCGTACTCGCGAAACAAATTTTCGTGCCAGGCGCCCGCGAACCAGCGCAAGCCGTCGTATTCTCCGGCCTGGTAGCGTTCGACAAACCCGCGGCTGTTCATCACGTAACATTCGGTGTAGACGACCGGGCATTGGTACAGACGGTTGGCCAGGAGGTTGCGTGCCCACACGTAGCCGCTGGTGCCGACCGGTACCGCGTTCGGGCTGTGGTACTGGTACGGGGGCAAGCCGGTGGCACGAGCCAGCGCCCCCGCGACTGCTTCCGCGACGGCGAGTTCCTCCTCGTGCGTGCGACCGAGCAGCCGCTGCCACATCTCGAAGCGTACGTCGTCGTAGGCCAATTCTCCCGGTGAATAATCGCCGTTGACCAGGAGGTGAAGGTGGTTTGCCTCCACCAGTTCCGGATGATCCGGGTCACCCCACGGCTCCGCGTTGAAATGCAGACAGATCACCAGGTCCGGCCGGAGCACGTCGTTTACGCGCACCGCCCGCTCACGGATTTCGGCGACCCGGTAAAACAGGCGCTCTGCTTGCCACTCGATCGAATGCTCTTTTTCCGGGTCATTCGGCCCTTGGTAGCCGGGCAGCGGCGGATGGCCTGGGTCGCTGCCCTCAAGCAAACGGGCGGCAGCGTCCCGGAGGTTTTCGGGGCGAAGGGGCGTGAGCGGCTCGGCGTTCGACCGCACCAGGACGGCATGGGCGCCAAGTGCTTCCAGCAACGGCTGCAGCACCTTGGCGACGCGCAACGTCAGTTCACCTTCCTGCACCGGCGGTGCGCCGTCGCATTGGAACCAGCGTTCTTCCATGCGCGCGTACACGCCGCCCAGGTGCCCCGGATCAATCGCGACCGTCACGCCGGCGAGCGGACGCCGGGCATCCGCCGATTCTGTCGGCAAGGGGCGCCAATAACGGGGCGGGATCTTAACGGAGGCAGCTGTGGCCGCAAGCGGGACGGTGCAACGATCCGCGCCGCTTGCCTGCAAGGCGACCTGAACCCCATCCCACTGCACCCAGGGGTCGGCGGCGTGCTCGGGCGCGTAAACCGTTTCGAGCAGGTGAAAAAACTCGTCGGGGGTCAATGCCCTTTCAGCCGCTGCCAGGAGCCGCCAGTCCCGGGCGGTCGCCAACGGCGACAACCGCTCGGCGTTAAGCCTGCCGGTGGCACACCAGAGGAGGAATCCGAGTAAAGAAAACCGGGCGAAGCGCATGGTCAGTGGCTTCAACCCTCGGCTGAATCTATTTGTAGAGGAATAGGTAATCTGGCGATGCTACGACTTCTTTTTTTGGGCGACATCATTGGGGAACCCGGCCGGAAGGCAGTGATTGAGATGGTTCCCCAGTTGAAGCACGCCTGGAGCCTCGATTTCATCGTGGTCAACGGCGAGAACGCCGCCGCTGGGCGCGGGATCACACCGAAGATTGCGATTGACCTCCTGCGGGCGGGAGCCGCGGTGATCACCACCGGGGACCACGTCTGGGACCAAAAAGAGATCCTGCACTACATTGACAGCGAGCCCCGTTTGCTCCGGCCGATCAACTACCCGGACGGCACGCCCGGTCACGGCTCGATCGTGCTGGAAACCGCCAAGGGCAAAGTCGCCGTCATCAATGTGCAAGGGCGGACTTACATGCTCCCGCATCTGGAGAACCCGTTTCGGGCCATCGACGCCGAAGTGGCCCGGTTGCAGGACGAAACCAAGGTCATTTTCGTCGACATCCATGCGGAAACCACGAGCGAAAAAATCGCCATGGGGCGTTTTCTGGACGGCCGGGTTTCCGCCGTCGTGGGTACCCACACGCACGTGCAGACCGCCGACGAACAGATCTTTCCCGGCGGAACCGGCTTTCTTTGCGATGCCGGCATGTGCGGGCCCGCCGAGTCGGTTCTGGGACGTGAGATCGAACCGATCGTTCAACGTTTCTACACCAGCATGCCCGTTAACTTCCCCGTCGCCCGGAACGATGTGCGCCTCCACGGGTTGCTGGTCGAGATTGACGAAACCACCGGCCGCGCCCTGCACGTCCGGCGGATCGCGGAACCTTGTCCACCGAGGGTTGAAGCCAAGAGGGAACCTGCCCCGACGGCGTCGCCAGAGGCGACTTTGACCCCGTAGGGCCCCATGGCCGTCCTCCTTGACGGGCAGCGGCGGGACGTGTCCGCTCTGAAGGTCCTCAAGAATCCTGTTGACGCTTCTCTGCTCTTTGTTAAGTTTCCGGCTCGCTTGACGGACCTTGAGCCGCCATCGACCTGCCTCTGAAAAGGACCTGTTTCGCGGGCATTGGTCGTTGTCGTCAGTTCCGGCGACGAATCCGTGTTGGCCTCAACGCTGAGTGCGCAACCCGGAAGACAGCAGGCGCCCATGTAGCTCAGTTGGTAGAGCACGTCCTTGGTAAGGACGAGGTCACCGGTTCAATCCCGGTCATGGGCTCCATGTGCTGACCTAACGACCAGCAATTTACGAAGAGCATTAGCAGCAAGAAGAAAGAGACCTTAAATGGCTAAGGATAAGTTTGAACGATCCAAACCGCACGTGAACATCGGGACGATTGGTCACGTCGACCATGGTAAAACGACGTTGACCGCCGCCATCACGACGATCTTGGCCGAAAAAGGCATGGCGGAAGCCAAGCGGTATGACCAAATTGATGCCGCTCCGGAAGAAAAAGAGCGCGGCATCACCATCAACACGGCGCATGTCGAATACCAGACTGCCAACCGCCACTACGCTCACGTGGACTGTCCAGGCCACGCGGACTACGTGAAAAACATGATTACCGGCGCAGCCCAGATGGATGGCGCCATCCTGGTGGTGTCGGCAGCTGACGGCCCTATGCCCCAAACCCGTGAGCACATCCTGCTCGCGCGTCAGGTGGGTGTGCCGTCAATCGTCGTGTTCCTGAACAAGTGCGACATGGTTGACGATGCTGAACTTCTCGACCTGGTCGAGATGGAAGTGCGCGACCTGCTTTCGCAATACGAATTTCCCGGTGACACCATTCCCATCGTCAAAGGCAGCGCTTTGAAGGCGCTGGACGGGGATGCCAAGTACAAAGAGGCGATCCTGCAATTGATGGCCGCAGTCGACGAGTACATTCCGCTGCCGGAACGACCGATCGATCAGCCCTTCCTGATGCCGATCGAAGACGTGTTTAACATTGAAGGTCGTGGAACGGTCGTCACCGGCCGAGTGGAACGCGGCATCCTGAAAAAGATGGAGGAGGTGGAGATTGTCGGCCTCCGGCCTACCGCTAAGACCACCGTCACGGACATTGAAATGTTTCGTAAGCTTCTCGACGAAGCACGCGCCGGCGACAACGTCGGGGTGCTGCTGCGGGGCATTAAGAAAGAAGACGTCGAGCGCGGCCAAGTCGTGGCCAAACCGGGCACCATCAAACCGCACAAGAAATTCAAGGCCGAAGTGTACGTTTTGAGCAAGGAAGAAGGTGGCCGGCACACGCCGTTCTTTACCAATTACCGTCCTCAATTCTATTTCCGTACCACCGATGTGACGGGGACCGTCAAATTGCCGGACGGCGTCGAAATGGTCATGCCAGGCGACAACGTATCCATCGAGGTTGAACTGATCACCCCGATCGCCATGGAAAAAACCATTCGCTTCGCCATCCGCGAGGGCGGCCGCACCGTGGGTGCCGGACGTGTGGCGGACATCCTTGACTAACCTTCTTTTCTCGAGGAGAAATGAAGCGGTTTGAAAGTGGTCCCGCATGGCGGGACCACTTTCATTGTGGCCCCGCCAGCCGCATCGACGCCTAGGTCAGTAGCTCAATTGGTAGAGCAGCGGTCTCCAAAACCGCCGGTTGGGGGTTCGAGTCCCTCCTGACCTGGTTTCTTCTGCAATCCACTTTTTATGTTTCAGCGCGCTATCACTTTCCTGGGCGAGGTGCGGACGGAACTTGGCAAAGCAAGCTGGCCCTGGGACCCTAAAGAGCGAGGGGCAAAGCGCTACCGGGAACTCATTGACTCGACCAGCGTGGTCGTGATCGCGATGCTTCTCCTGAGCGGCTACATCGCGTTCTGGGACTTTGTCATGGTCAAAGTCATCGGCTGGCTGGTGCCCTAAGAGGAAATTGCAACAATTGTACCAGTGCCATGAATGCTACCAATAGAAGGCGGGGGAACTTTCCTCTTTAACTGATACAATTGATACCATTCATAGAATTGATACAATTTCTCCCATGAGCGAACCCGATCGAAGTCAGTGGTATGTGGTGCATGTGCTCTCCGGGCAGGAGCAGAAGGTCTACGATAACCTGACCCGGCGCATCAAGACCGAGGAGATGGGTGATCTCGTTTACGAAGTGCTGATCCCCACGGAGCGTGTCTCGGAGATCAAACGGGGCAAACGCACGGAGACGACCCGGAAATTTTTCCCGGGTTACCTGATCGTCAACATGCACCTTCTGGATAAGCAAAACCAGCTGGCCGACCGGACATGGTACTTTATTCGCGAGACGCCGGGTGTGCTTGGATTTGCTGGAACCAAAGACCGTCCGGTTCCGATGCGCCCGCATGAGGTGGAGAGCATGCTGGCACAGATTCGCGAGCGGGAGGACAAGGTTAAGCCGAAAGTTAGCTTTGAAGTGGGCGAAACGGTCAAGGTTGCCGACGGACCATTTCAAAATCAGAGCGGGGTTGTGGAGGAAATCGATCCGGAACGTGGTAAGCTGCGCGTCTCGGTTTCCATCTTCGGGCGCTCTACGCCGGTGGAACTGGAATACTGGCAGGTAGAAAGAGGTTAATATCTAGATATGGCGAAAGAAGTTGTGGCAACAATCAAGCTGCAGATTCCAGGCGGCCAAGCCAACCCGGCGCCTCCGGTCGGACCTGCTCTGGGTCAGAATGGCGTTAACATCATGGCGTTCTGCAAAGAGTTTAACGCCACCACCCAGAAGCAAGTGGGCGACATTTTGCCCGTGGTCATCACGGTTTATAAGGACAAATCGTTCACGTTCATCACGAAATCCCCACCGGCGGCGATCCTTCTCAAGAAGGCAGCCAACATTGCCGCTGGATCTAAAGAGCCAAACAAAACCAAGGTCGGCCAACTCACCAAAAAACAGGTGATGGACATTGTAAAGGTGAAGATCAAGGACATGAACGCAGGGACCGAGGAAGCGGCTTACCGTACGTTGGTCGGGACCGCCCGGCAGATGGGCATTGAAGTGGTGGACTAAAACAATTTTTGAAGGGATGACACCGCGGCTCACGGCGGGTTGGCTGGGCGTTTGACCCTTCGCAGGAGGCCGAAAAAGGCCGTCAAGACTGCCATAGATTATGAAAACAGAGAAACGCAGCAAGCGTTACCGTGCCTGCCTAAAGCTGGTTCAGGCCGATAAAATCTATTCGTTGGATGAGGCGCTTTCCCAGTTGAAACAACTGCCTCCGACCAAGTTCGACCAGACGGTCACCCTTTCGTTCCGCCTCGGCGTGGATCCTCGTCAATCTGACCAGATGGTTCGCGGCACCTGTCCCTTGCCTCACGGCAGCGGCAAACAGGTACGGGTATTGGTCTTTGCGCAAGGGCAGGCCGCCGAAGCGGCACGCAGCGCAGGGGCCGAGTACATCGGGTTTGAAGATTTAATCAAGAAATGCCAGGCAGGTTTTCAGGATTTCGATGTGGCCATTGCCACCCCCGCGGCCATGTCGGAGGTGCGGAAACTCGGGAAGGTGCTTGGGCCGCGCGGGCTGATGCCCAACCCGAAAACCGGGACCGTCACCGACGACACGGGACGGGCCGTCCGGGAAGTCAAGGCGGGCCGGGTCGAGTTCAAACTGGATAAAAACGGTAACGTTGCGGTGCCGTTTGGGAAGTTCTCCTTTGAGCCGCAGGCTTTGGTCGAGAATTGCACGGCGGTGATCGATGCGGTGGTCAAAGCACGTCCGGCGGCTGCAAAAGGCAAGTTTGTTCACAACCTGACGGTGAGTGCCACCATGACGCCCGGGCTGCAGGTGGATGCCGCACCCTACGCCGGCTAAACGGAGTCCCCGGTAAAATGAGACCAGAAAAAAGAAGCATTGTCGAAGACCTTTCGAACCGGCTGAACGCGTCCCCGTTCCTGATCGTGACGGAGTACCGTGGCATGAACGTGCTGCAATTCGCGGAGCTGCGGACCCGGTTGGCCGGGGTGGGAGCCCAGTGCAAGGTCGTCAAGAACACGTTCCTGCGGAAAGCTGCCTTGGAGGTTGGGTACCCTGATTTGGGCGACCGGCTTACCGGCCAGACGGCCATTGTGACCGGCGACAGCGACATCAGCGCGGCGGCAAAGGTCATTAAGGTTTTTTCGACCGAATTTAAAAAACCAGAGGTCAGGCTTGGCGTTCTTGCCCAGGCGGTGATTTCAAGTGATCAGGTGCAGGCATTGGCCGACCTGCCGGCAAAAGGGGTGCTGCAGGCCCAGTTGTTGGGCGTTCTCAAATCGCCGCTGCAGAAGTTTGTGACCGTGCTGAACGAACCGGGCGCCTCGCTGGCCCGGTTACTGCAGGCCAGGCTTGAGCAGGAGGGTGCGGCTGCGCAATGATTTTTAAAAGGTCACCCGTCCAGAAGGGCCGCAAACGTGCGCGTCGCGGCAATTCTTGCGGGCGGCTTTGTAATCCTCGCAACGTGCCAGAAGCCACGCGCTGCGATTAACCAGAAAACGGTCCTTCGTCGGGTCTCGCGGCTGCGGGATCTTAAATGCCCCTGAGGCTTCGGGAGCGCGACGCAACCAACAAAAGGCAACATGGCAGATACTGAACAACTCGTAGAACAGCTTAGCGGCCTGACGGTTTTGGAGATCGCTGAACTCGTCAAAAAGCTTGAAGATAAATGGGGCGTGAGTGCCGCTGCGCCAGTGGCGGTGGCTGCAGGTCCGGCTGCGGCCGGGGCGGCTGCGGCTCCGGTGGTTGAAGAAAAGACCCAGTTCGACGTGATCCTCACTGAGATCGGGCCGAACAAGATCGCCGTCATCAAAGAGGTTCGGGCCTCGGTGGCGGGTTTGGGCCTAGCGGACGCCAAAGCCCTCGTGGAAGGGGCACCCAAGCCGATCAAGGAAGGCATTCCGAAGGAAGAAGCCGAAGAAATCAAGAAAAAGGTCGAAGCTGCTGGCGCCAAAGTCGAGGTCAAGTAGCCTCGATTGGTTGTCACGCAGGCTTGCGGTCGCGGCGCCCGGGTTTTTACCCGGGCGCTTTTTTGTCGGGGATGGCCGTCCCGCGAAGTGCGTATGCGGCTGGACTAAGTAAGGGAAGCCCCGGTTCGGTAGGGCGGGCAGTCTCTTGCCGGCCGGGGTATCGAGCGTTTGAACGACGCCGAAAAGACCGTGGGCGTGCTGCGTTGCTGGCAGGTCGCTCGTGGCGTGCCGCAGCTCTGAAGTTTTCAGCCGTTCTACAGCTCTCGATTTTCCGCAGACCGCAGCGTGAAAGCACGTCCTGACCCTGATACCGAACGACAATTCTGTCGCTCAGCATCCACATCTTGATGCTCGATAGATTCGGCATTCCTCACCCCGCCAACGCCAATGTCGGCAGGATCGCCGTCCTGCTGAACGAGTCCCTGTCCGTAATTGCAGTGACTGCATTTTTCCGGCTCGCCAGAACCCATTTTGATGGAATCGGCTTTTTCGTAAAATGGCTCATATTCTCGGCCATCTATGGGATGCTTGGGGAGGATTTACTACGTAGTTTTATCATGGACGTCGTTGTGTCGCATGATTGGATCTATTGTCTGGTCGAAAATCTGCCTCGACCACTTGAAATTCTGATCGTTTGCTTCTTGGTCGTAATCACTGCGCCAAGGTTGGAAGCCGCTTGGATGGTTGTCGCCGGCAGCATGGCGATCGCCGTATTCGCCTTCAATCCCCCCATCGATCACCTTTTCGATCAGATTGTCGCGTCGCTCGGTCCTGACCGCGGTCGAGTGGCTGGCAAGCACGGGAAGAAGAAGTCTGTGGAAGACTTTCTTCGGGCTGCCGACGTCCGCTTCCTAAGTCACGAGAAGTTGACGGTGGAGCCCGAGACTTTCGTCGTGACGCTGTGGGAACGAACCCGCGACTGGCACAAACGTGCCATGGCGGAGTTCGCGACCGTTGAGACAAGGATCACGGCCGCTGGGGCACGAAACGGCCGGGCTTTAAGAGCCGGGTCTAGAATCGTTGGTCATGAAAACGTTTCTGTTCGGTTTGCTTGTCGTCGCTGGCGTCCTTTTGCCCCTGAACCAAAAGGCCGCGGCGCACGGTTACGCGAGAAGTTTCGGCTATCGCCCTTACTACGGCGGGTTTGGCCCCTATGATCCGGATTGCGGACCCTTGCTTGGCGACGGTTTTGCGGTCGGGGGCTTCCGTGACGGGAATTTTCATGGCCGAAGCTACGACGTCCGCCACTTTGCCCCGGCGGGAGGATTTCACGGAGGGAACCGGGCCGGAGGATTCCATGGAGGGGGTCATCGGTAAAGGAAGGCCGCTCGAGGGCAAAACCTCTGGTCTTGCCCGTTAAACGATTGGACGTTGCCGGGCGTCGAACATCCCCTTTGGAACTTGAGCCGACCGTTCACCGTGCAACCTGATTAGCCGGCCGGTGGTGCCGGAGGGTTTTCAGGTACGCGATTACCGCTTCCAGATCGTTGTTGGATAAAGCCGATTCGGGAAAGGCCGGCATCCCACCCCCGCCATGTCGCACCTGGAAGCGGATCGCAAAATCGGGCAGTGGCTTATTGTTAAGGGCCGGGCCCCTGCCACGTTCGCCGCCGGGGTGACACCTGGAACAGTTGGTGTAAAAAACGTGTTGGCCGCGCGTCACCAAGTAGGTTGCCTGAGGGTTTGCGGTGGCCGGTGTCGAGTTCCCGGCACCCATTTCGGGCGCTTGCCGTCGCGTGGTGCCGCAACCCGCCAGCGCCGCGCCAAGGACTGCAGGCAAAATGAGCCGAAATGCGCGCGTTTTCATAGCCTTCACAGAAATAGAGAATCCGTTTGAGGTGACTGCACCTTCGCCCACAATCCGCCAAATGGCGCGGCGGCTCGGCCGTTGTTTCGACGTGATCATCACGTCCAAATCGATCACGTGGAGGGCATCACGGGAAGGAAAAAAACGTGTGGCCAGCGTCCCCTCGAACTCGTTGCGGGCCGGATCCAGCAATGGTCAAGGTGCTGGACTCAAGCTCGCCACCGGCGATGGCTCAGTCAGGGCTGGGGCTTGCCCAACGGGCGGCGTAGAAATGGCTCCTTCGTTCACACCGCATTGGTTGGGGTGGGACGAAGGGTATACCCTACCCGATGAAGGTGACCTATCTTGGACATTCCGCGTTTTGGATTGAAGGCGGTCAGACAAAAATCCTGATTGACCCTTTCCTGAGCGACAATCCCAAAGCCTCGGCCAAGCCCGAGGCATTTGACCCGGAGTTCATTTTTCTTACCCACGGGCATTCGGACCACGTCGGGGACGCGCCCGCCATTGGTAAACGTGCCGGCGCAACCGTTGTTACTACGTTCGAGCTCGCGACCTACCTGGGAGCTCAGGGTCTCAAGACCATTCCTGTCAATCACGGGGGCTGGTTGAAGCTGCCTTTCGGGGCTGTCAAATTCACGGTGGCCTTTCACAGTTCATCCCTGATCGAGGAGGGCGGCAGGCCGCTGTACCTCGGCGAAGCCGCAGGGCTGGTTCTTGAACTGGAAGGCAAATACCTCTACCACGCGGGCGATACGGCGCTCTTCTCCGACATGCGCCTGATCGGCGAGGACGTGCCGCTTGAACTGGCCATGTTGCCGATCGGCGACCACTTTACCATGGGGCCGAAAGATGCCGCCAAAGCCGTTGAATTCCTGCAAGCCAAACGCGCGATTCCGATTCATTACGGCACGTTTCCGCCCCTCATCGGCGACCCCAAGGAGTTCAAACGCCTTGCCTCGGGGAGCAGGACGGAAATCCTGGTCCTGGATCCGGGCCAGTCCCTCGAGTTCTAAGGCATATGCACGGTGACCCTTAACGATCTGTCACTGACTTCCTCCGTCGCGGGGGCAACGCGGGCAGAGGCTCGATTTTCCCAACAACGAAAAGGTAAGCAAGGCTGCCGACGACGCACAAACCGCCGGCAACGGCGAGGGGAACGACGAACGATCCTTTCGTCACCGTCAGCATCACGCCGGTAAAGGTGCTGGTCACGATGCCCGCAAGGTTCCCCGCGAAATTCTGGATACCCCCAAGCGAGGCCACGTACTTCGGCGCCGGCGCCACCTCGCCTGGAAGGGTCCACACGTTGGCCCCCGCGAAAGACAGGCCCGCGTACGCCAGGGACAAAAGGGCCAAACAAGCGCCGGTACTCTCCACAAACGCAGACAAGCTGATCGACGAAGACGCAAGCATGCCGGACACCAGGCAAGTCTTGCGTGCGGCGGTGGCACCCCAGCCACGTCTCATCAAACTATCGGAAGTGAAGCCGCCGAGCCAGCCCGCGGGAATTGCCAATAAGGCCGGCAGCATGCCGAGTGTGCCGAGCGACGCGAGAGAAAATCCGCGGGCTTGGAGCAGGTAACTGGGAAACCAAGTGATGTAAAAGTAGATCGTAAAATTCAAACAGAACAGGCCGATCATCATGCCCCAGACGGTCCGGTAGCGGAACAAATCCAGCCATGAAACCCTCGTTTCAGGATTCGTGTTCAGCGGCGTCCCGCGTTCGGCCAGAAGCGCGTCAACGGCCTCCGGGGCAATGGAACGGTAGTGTTCCGGGTCGCGATAAATAAACCACCAGACGAGTGCCCAGATCAGGCCGATCAATCCCGTCACCACAAACGACCCTCGCCAGCCCAGCGTGACAATCAGCCAAGCCACCAGGGGAAGTGAAAGGGCGGAGCCGACGCGCGAACCACTGTCGAAAATACTACAGGCCAGGCCCCGTTCCTTTCGGGGGAACCAGTTGAAGGCCACTTTGGCAAACGACGGAATGGCGGCCGCCTCGCCGGCGCCCAAGAGGAAGCGCGCTCCCATGAGTTGGCCAATGCCACGGGCAAGGCCCGTGCTCATGGTGAAGAGTGACCACCAGCCTACCGCGAGTGCCAGGCTGACGCGTACGCCCACTTTGTCGATGAACCATCCTGCCGGCATTTGCAAACCTGCATAGGTCCAGAAGAAGGCGCTCAAGACCACACCCATGACGGCCGCATCGAGCTTTAAGTCGGTGCGAATGGTTGGCGCCGCGATGGCGAGGTTGGCGCGGTCGATGAAATTGATCGCGTTTGCAAGGAAGCAGAGAAAAATCATCGTCCAGCGTTTGTTCAGCATGATCAAAACTGTCGTAATTGAAGCTTCCGAGCCAAGGCAAACGAAGCGGAAGGAGGTATTGCCGCAGGTCGGGGAGTCCCTTCGCCGCCGGGCAGGCCGGCAAGGGACGGGCGGCCCTTTTACGCGGCAGCTGTTCCCCCGTAAAAATCCCTTGCAACCCGAGCATTTCAACGTACAATTGGGGCTCCGTTAACCGCGGGGGAACTCGAGATATCGCTCGGCAGTTTAATTTCACAGTCACGGCTGTTGGCTCCACGCACGAGGTGCATTTGACAATGCTCCTGTCTGGGGCTATTTCTGTTCCCCTTTGCCGTCCCGGTTTCCATCTCAAGGGTGGCTTTCGGTTGGGCAGCGTTTAAGTCCCGGTTCGGACAAAGAACACGATCTTGTATGTCAGAGCGCATCTATTTCGGAAAAATCAAGGAGGCGATCGATCCGCCCAACCTCATCGAGGTTCAACTCAATTCGTACGTGGAATTTCTGCAGAAAGACGTGCCGTTGAGCAAACGGAAGAACGTCGGCCTGCAGGCCGTTTTCAGGGAAGTTTTCCCGATTCAAAGCTACGACGACAAAGTCGTCCTGGATTTCGTCAATTACGACATCGGCGATCCGAAGATGTCTGCGTTGGAGTGCCAACGCGAGGGCCAGACATTCAGTGCCCCGTTGCACGTCACGTTTCAGCTGCGCGATGAGAAAGGCACGAAGGAAGAGAAGGTTTACATGGGCGAGATCCCGCTCATGACGCCTCAAGGCACCTTTGTGATCAATGGCGCCGAGCGTGTGGTGGTAAGCCAATTGCACCGTTCGCCCGGTATTGCGTTTGAATCCTCCGTTCACCTTAACGGCAAGGTGCTGTACAGCTTCCGGATCATCCCGGACCGTGGTTCCTGGCTGGAAGTCCAGTTTGACACCAATGACCTGCTGTACATCTACCTGGACCGGCGCAAACGCCGGCGGAAATTTTTGGCCACCACGTTCTTGCGGGCCGTCGGTTATGGGAGTGACGCGGAGATCATCAATCTTTTTTACGCGGTCCAGAAGCTGCACCTGACCAACGACCTGGAGGAAGAGGAGCTTAACACGAAAGTGTTGATCCAGGATGTGCGGGACGGGGAGATCACCGTGGCGCGCGCGTTCGAGCCGCTGACCAAGGCAACCATCCAGCAGGTGCTGAGCCTCGGCGTTCAGGAAGTCGACGTGGTCGATACGAAGGACGACGACACCATCATCAAGTCGATCAAAAAGGATCCGGCACACGACGAGGAAGAAGCCCTTAAAGATATTTACCGCCGGCTTCGTCCGGGCGATCCGCCGACGGTGGCAAACGCCCGTGGCTTGTTAAAACGGTTGTTTTTCGACCCGAAGAAATACGACCTGGGCCGCGTCGGCCGTTACAAGATCAACCAGAAGTTGAGCATCAACGTCGACCTTGCTGAGCGGACGTTGACGAAAGACGATTTTATCGGCGCGATGAAGTACCTGGTGACCCTGCGCAAAGGCGAAGGCATTCTGGACGACATCGATCACCTGGGCAGCCGCCGCGTTCGTACCGTGGGTGAACTGCTGGCCAATCAGTGCCGGGTCGGCCTTGCGCGTACGGAACGGCTGGTGAAAGAGCGGATGACGCTTTTCGACGTCAACATTGACGGCATGACCCCACAGAAGCTGATCAACCCGAAGGCGTTGAGCGCGGTGATCCGCGACTTTTTCGGCCGCTCCCAGTTGAGTCAGTTCATGGACCAGACCAATCCTTTGGCCGAACTGACGCACAAGCGGCGCCTGTCCGCGCTTGGGCCAGGCGGCCTGAGCCGGGACCGGGCCGGGTTCGAGGTGCGCGACGTGCACCCGTCCCACTACGGCCGCATCTGTCCGATCGAGACCCCGGAAGGTCCTAACATCGGGCTGATCAGCTCAATGAGCACCTTTGCGCGCATCAACGAGTTCGGCTTTATCGAAACGCCTTACCGGCGGATCGAGAATAGCCGGGTAACCGATCGGATCGATTACCTGACGGCAGACCGGGAAGAGAATTACCTGGTGGCCCAGGCCAATCAGCCGATCGATGCGGCAGGAAATTTTACTGACGAGAAGGTGGCGGTCCGTTACCGGGGCGACTTTTTGGAGGTGGAACCCTCCAAGGCGCACTACATGGACATCTCGCCGAAACAGCTGGTCTCGGTTGCAGCCGGCTTGATTCCGTTCCTGGAACACGACGACGCGAACCGGGCGCTGATGGGTTCGAACATGCAGCGTCAGGGTGTGCCGCTGATCCGTTCCGAAGCGCCGCTGGTGGGCACCGGGCTTGAAGGGAAGGTGGCTCGCGACTCCAAAGCCGTGATCGTGGCCGAGGAAGACGGGATCGTTGCTTCCGTCATGGCTGAACTGATCATCGTGACCCGGGACGGCAGGGTGCCGGAGTTCAAGAAAAAGATGATCAGCCGTCCGGACGAAGGCATCTACGTCTATGAGTTGCGGAAATTCATGCGCTCGAACGCGGGCACGTGCATCAACCAGAAACCGATCGTTCGCAAAGGCCAGAAGGTAACAAAGGGGCAGGTCATTGCTGACGGCCCGAACACGGAAGACGGTGAGCTGGCCTTGGGCCGCAACGTCCTGGTGGCCTTCATGCCATGGAACGGCTACAACTTTGAAGATGCCATCCTGATCTCGGAGAAAGTGGTGAAAGAGGACATCTACACCTCCATCCACATCGATGAGTTCGAGATCGGCGCCCGGGACACCAAGCTTGGCCCCGAAGAGATTACCCGTGACATTCCGAACGTGAGCGAAGAAGCCCTGCGCAACCTTGGGTCCGACGGCGTGATCCGGGTGGGGGCAGAGGTCAAGCCGGGCGACATCCTGGTCGGTAAAATCACGCCGAAAAGCGAGACGGAACTGGCCCCGGAAGAACGGCTGTTGCGCGCCATCTTCGGAGAGAAGGCCGCCGATGTAAAGGATACGTCTCTGACCGTTCCTTCCGGCACGTACGGCATCGTCATGGACGTGAAGGTCTCGTCGCGAAAAGAGGTCCAGAAACAGAAGTTGACTCCGGCGGAAACCAAACGCCAGGCCAAGCAGATTTCTGAGGACCACAAAAAGCGACGGGATGAACTCCAGGAGGAACTGACCGAGGCGTTGTCCAACATTCTGCTGGGAGAAAAGATTCCGTTGGATGTGGTCAATGCGGAGACGGGAGAAATCATTATCCCGGCTAACCGGAAGATCACGAAGACGTTGTTGCGAAAGCTGGCCGGGGTGTACGATCACATCGACATCGACCCGAGCCCGATCCGAAACAAGATCCGCGAGATCATCAGCTCCTTTGAACATAAGTTTGCTGAGTTGGACCTCGAGAAAGAACGCTCCCTTGATCGGATCGAGAGCGGCGACGACATCGATCCCGGCATTATCAAACAGGTCAAGGTCTACATTGCGAGCAAGCGCAAGTTGAGCGTGGGCGACAAAATGGCAGGCCGACACGGCAACAAAGGCGTTGTCGCCAAGATTGTGGCCGAGGAAGACATGCCCTTCCTGAGCGACGGAACGCCGGTGGAAATTGTGTTGAATCCGCTGGGGGTGCCGAGCCGGATGAACGTTGGTCAGGTGCTGGAGACGCACCTCGGTGTGGCGGCGAAAGCGCTCGGGTTCAAAGTTGCTACCCCGGTGTTCGACGGCATCGAGGAACCTGAGATTCGCAAGTACCTGACGGAAGCCAAGGAAGTAGAGGGTTTTCGCTGGGTTAACGAGAATGGCAAGTCCACGTTGTACGACGGACGCACCGGCGATGCCTTTGAACAGCAGGTAGTGGTTGGGTACATCTACATGCTGAAGCTTGGCCACCTGGTTGCGGACAAAATCCACGCCCGGGCGGTCGGCCCGTACTCGCTGGTGACACAGCAACCGTTGGGCGGCAAGGCCCAGTACGGCGGCCAGCGTTTCGGCGAGATGGAAGTGTGGGCGCTTGAGGCGTACGGTGCGGCCTACACGTTGCAGGAACTCCTGACGGTGAAATCCGACGACGTGCAGGGCCGGACCCGGATCTATGAATCGATTGTGAAAGGCGACAATTCGCTCGAGGCAGGGACTCCGGAATCGTTCAACGTTTTGATCAAGGAAATGCAAAGCCTGGGGCTGGATGTGAAAGTCGGCGGTCGTTCCTCACAGCAAGGGTACGGCGAACCCATGCTCGACGGCGAGGTGGCCGCGGCTGCCCTTTGATTCAATGCATTGCTGGTCGGCGTGTTCCGGACGTGAGAAGCCGGGACGCGCTGGCGGCCGCAGGGACGCATCCATTAACAAATTGTTTTTACCTTGGCCTGCCGGATTCGGTAACCGGCAGCCTGAGCAGTCTCACTATTTACCGGCGGTAATATGAACGAAACCAATCTACGCGAAATCTTCGGCGAGGAGCGCGCGGTCGGGTTTGACCAAGTTGCGATCAGCGTGGCCTCTCCGGACGCGATTCGCTCCTGGAGCAAAGGCGAGGTCAAAAATCCTGAGACCATCAACTACCGGACATTCAAACCGGAAAAGGGTGGCTTGTTCTGTGAACGCATCTTTGGTCCGACCCGGGACTGGGAATGCTCGTGCGGGAAGTACAAACGGATCAAGCACAAAGGCGTGATCTGCGATCGATGCGGGGTCGAGGTAACCTTGTCCCGGGTGCGGCGCGAGCGCATGGGCCACATCGAGTTGGCGGTCCCGGTATCGCACATCTGGTTTTACAAGTGCATGCCATCCCGCATCGGTTTGATGCTCGACATGAGTTCCCGCCAGTTGGAACGGGTCATTTACTACGAAGACTACATCGTCATCGACCCGGGCCAGACCCAGCTCCAGAAATGCCAGTTGTTGAACGAGCAGGAATACCGGGAAGCGCAGGAACAGTACGGAGACACTTTTGTCGCCGGCATGGGCGCGGAGGCAATCAAGCTGCTCTTAACGCAGAGCGACCTGAATTCATTGAACCTCGAGCTGGAGGAATCAATGAACAACACGAAGAGCAAGCAGATTCGCAAGAAGCTGGCCAAACGCCTGAAGCTTGTTCAAGGGTTCATGAATTCCCATTCGCGGCCTGAATGGATGATTCTTGAGGTGCTGCCGGTGATCCCGCCGGACCTGCGTCCGCTGGTGCCGCTGGAGGGAGGCCGGTTCGCCACGTCCGATTTGAACGACCTTTACCGCCGCGTGATCAACCGGAACAACCGGTTGAAAAACCTGCTGCAGCTGAAGACCCCGGACGTCATTATCCGGAACGAAAAACGCATGCTGCAAGAAGCGGTCGATGCGCTGTTCGACAACGGGCGTCATGGCCGCGCAGTCACAGGCGCGGGCAACCGGCCGCTGAAGTCGCTGAGCGACATGCTGAAGGGCAAAGGCGGACGTTTCCGGCAGAACCTGCTCGGGAAACGGGTCGACTACTCCGGTCGTTCGGTGATCGTCATCGGGCCCGAGTTGAAGCTGCATCAATGCGGGTTGCCGAAGAAGATGGCGCTGGTGTTGTTCGAGCCGTTCATCATTCGCAGGCTGAAAGAGTTGGGCTACGTGCACACGGTGCGCAGCGCCAAGAAAATGATTGAACGACAGACCCCGGAAGTGTGGGACATCCTTGAGGAAGTCACCAAAGGACACCCGGTGCTGCTGAACCGTGCGCCGACGCTGCATCGCTTGTCGATTCAAGCATTTGAACCGCAGCTGATCGAGGGTGAAGCGATCCGCATCCACCCGTTGGTCTGCACGGCGTACAACGCTGACTTTGACGGCGACCAGATGGCCGTGCACGTGCCTTTGTCGGTGGAAGCCCAGATGGAAGCGCGCCTGTTGATGCTTGCGCCCAACAACATCTTTTCGCCTTCAAGCGGAAAACCGATTACGACACCTTCACAGGACATTGTGCTCGGGTGTTACTACCTGACCCAGACGCCTCGCAAGGGTGCGCAAGCAGGTGAACGCCTCCGGCTTTTCGCCGAGCTGTCGGAAATCGAGTTTGCCGTGTCCGAACGCGCGATCAAGATTCATGACAAGATCCGGTTCAAGAACCCGGATTATGGTCGGAAAACAGTGTACGGCGATGCTGGCCAGCGCTTGATCGAGACCACCGCGGGCCGTGTCATTTTCAACGGCATCTGGCCGAAGGAGCTGGGCTTCTTCAATAAGAACGCGGGCAAGAAACAGCTCAGCGACATTATTTGGCGCACCTACCAGGCGGCGGGGCAGCAGCGCACGGTGGAGACCCTCGACCGGTTAAAGGAGCTCGGATTCACGTGGGCCACACGTGCCGGCGTCTCGATCGGGATCACGGACATGATCATCCCGGTGGAGAAAAAGCTGGAGCTTGAAAAGGCTTACAAGCAACTCGCCCTGGTTGAGAAACAGTACCGGAGCGGCATCATCACTGACGGCGAACGTTACAACAAGATTATCGATATCTGGACCCATGCCGGTGAAGAGATTTCACAGGTCATGTTCCGTACGCTGGAGTACAACGAGGGCAAGCGCGAATTGAACCCGGTCTACCTGATGCAGGATTCGGGAGCACGCGGAAACCGCCAGCAGATCAAACAGTTGGGCGGCATGCGCGGCTTGATGGCGAAACCGTCCGGTGAAATCATCGAGCGACCAATCACTTCGAACTTCCGCGAGGGCTTGTCGGTGCTGGAGTACTTCATCTCCACGCACGGCGCCCGCAAGGGGTTGGCCGACACGGCCTTGAAAACGGCTGATTCCGGTTACCTGACCCGGAAGCTGGTGGACGCGGCGCAGGACGTGATCGTGGTTGAAGACGATTGCGGCACCGGTAACGGCATCCTGGTCCGGCCGATCTACGAAGGGGACGATGAGGTCGTTGACCTCGCGACCCGGGTGGTGGGCCGCGTCAGCTGCGAGACCATCGTGAACCCGGTCAGCAAGGAAACCATCATCCGGACCAACCAGCTGATCGAAGAGCTGCAAGGCCAGGCGTTGATGAGCATCGGGGTGGAACAACTCAAAATCCGTTCCGTCCTGACTTGTGAGTCGAAGCGCGGCATTTGCGCAAAGTGTTACGGGCGAAACCTTGCCACTGGTCTGATGGTGAAGCTGGGCGAAGCGGTCGGCATCATTGCCGCCCAGAGCATTGGAGAACCCGGCACCCAGTTGACCATGCGTACCTTCCACATCGGAGGTACGGCGACGCAGCTGTTCAAACAGCCTATCATCAAAGCGAAGAACGACGGCACCGTGCGGTTCAACGACATGCGCGTGGTGCAATCCGTGGACGGCAACTTCATCGTGCTGAACAAGAATGGGTCCGTGTCCATCCACGCCGAGGACGGCCGCGAGCTGGAACGGTACAACATCGTGATCGGTTCGGTGATCTCGGTGGCCGATGGTGCGAACGTCAGGAAGGGAGACGCATTCGTCCAATGGGATGCTTACAGCGTGCCGATCCTGACGGAGCGAACTGGCCGCGTTGAATTCCGTGACATGATCCCGGGAGTGACGGTCCGCCGTGAGGTGGACACTGCCACGGGCGTGCTGGGTACGGTGGTGATGGAGCACAAGGAAGACCTCCATCCTCAGGTGGTCATCGTGGATGACTCCAAACAGGTCATCGCGAGTTACTCCATCCCGGCCGGCGCGCACATTGTGGTGCCGGAAAACAAAAAGATCCAGGCAGGCACGTTGCTGGCTAAGACGCCGCGAAAAATTGCCAAGACCAAGGACATCACCGGCGGGTTGCCGCGGGTGGCGGAGCTGTTCGAGGCCCGTCGGCCGAAGGATGCCGCTGAGATCGCCAAGATCGACGGCTTGGTGGAGTTTGGCGGCACGGTGCGCGGCAAACGCCGCCTCATTCTGCGCGACCCGACCACGGCCCAGGAAGAGGAGCACCTCATCCCGCTGAACAAGCACATCACGGTCTCAAAAGGAGACCTCGTGAAAAAAGGCTCCCAGCTCACGGAAGGCCCGATTGTGCCGCACGAGATCCTGGAGGTTTGCGGACCGCAAGACCTGCAGGAACACCTCGTGAACGAAGTGCAGGAGGTTTACCGGCTGCAGGGCGTCGAGATTAACGACAAGCACATTGAAATCATTGTGCGGCAGATGCTGCGCAAGGTGAAGGTCACCGAACCCGGTGATACGGAAATGTTGTGGGGCGACCAGGTGGACCGGCTCGAATTCGAGCGCGAAAACCGGCGCGTCACGGAACAAGGGGGCAAACCGGCGGAAGCCGTGCCGGTGTTGCTCGGCATTACCAAGGCGTCGTTGGAAACCGACAGCTTTATCTCTGCGGCGTCGTTCCAGGACACAACACGTGTCCTTACCGAAGCGGCTACGCTCGGGAAAATCGATCACCTGCGTGGATTCAAGGAAAACGTGATCATGGGGCACCTGATCCCGGCCGGAACCGGCTTCGCGGAACATCGAACGATGCGGGCCCTTGAAGTGGGCGAGTTGACGCCTGAACCGGTGGTTGCGGAAGCAGAACCTGCGGTTGGTTAGTCTTTAGAAAAGGGGAGGGTGGCAGACGTTTTGCCACCCTCCTTTTCGTTCTGGCCCCTCGCCCGCTCGGTACTTCTGACGGCCGGGGAGCTTCTTCTTAAGTGCCCGGAAACCTGGCTGAGAACTTGAGCAGCCGTAAGAGCATGTCGATCGCTACAAAAACCGGTGATGCAGGCAAGACCGCTCTGATGTACGGGCGGCGCGTGCCAAAGGATAACCGGCGCGTCGACGCTTATGGCACCGTGGACGAACTGAATGCGGCGCTTGGACTGGTCCGGGCCACTTCTAAGCTCCCGCTGGTGCGACAGACCGTTCTGGCGATGCAGAAAACCCTGGTCATCCTGATGGGCGAGCTGGCCGTCGCGGATGAAGACCGTGAACGGTACTCAAACGATGGGTATGGTTTGGTGAACGCCGGAATGGTCGATGCGCTGACCGCCGTGGTCGATGACCTCGAGAAGAACCATCACATCACTTACCAGCATTGGGCAACACCCGGAGCAACGCTCGCTTCCGCGACCCTCGACGTGGCCCGCACGGTTTGCCGAAGGGCGGAACGGCGGATCGTTGCCCTCGCTGATTCCGCCGATTACGTCAATCCGGAAACGGTACGGTACCTGAACCGGCTGTCCGACGTGCTTTGGCTGTTTGCGCGTTACGAAGAAACCCGGGCGCCGGATGGGGAAAATTGACCGGAAACACACGTCCGGCTGACTCGCAAAACCGCCAGGCCTGCAAACGCCGCTCCGGCGAAGTTCGCGCTCTCAGGTTTTAGTTGCGAAGGACGTAGAGCTGAACAATAGTCACCGGCTCGACCCATATTGTAATTTTCTAACCCGCCACCAAGGAAAGCTAGCCTCGGCCAACTACCATGTCTTCGATGGAATTAATGACTGAACTTCTGGAAGCAGGAGTTCACTTTGGACACCAGACCAAGCGTTGGAACCCGAAGATGAAACCATTCATCTTTGAGCAGCGCAATTCGATTTACATCATCAATCTGTCCAAGACGGTCGAGCAATTGCAAACGGCGACGGACTACCTGGCCGAGGTGACGCGCCAGGGCGGCAAGGTGCTTTTTATCGGTTGCAAGAAGCAGGCACAGGAAGCGGTCAAGGAAGCAGCGGAAGCCTGCGGGCAATTCTATGTGAACCAGCGGTGGCTGGGCGGCACGTTGACGAACCTGACCACGATTCGAAAGAGCGTGGGTCGCCTCACGTACCTTGAGCAGATTGAAAAGTCGCCGGAATACTCGAAAATGGGCAAGCAGGAGCTCTCGGCTCTACGGCGCGAAGCTGAAAAACTGCGCCGGAACCTTGAAGGCATCCGGACCATGGACCGGTTGCCGGACGCGCTGGTGATCATTGACACCACCCGCGAATCCATCGCGGTGGCGGAAGCACTTCGCCTTAAGATCCCGACGATTGCGATTGTTGACACGAACGCCGATCCTGAAAAAGTTACTTACCCAATCGCCGGGAACGATGACGCCATTCGTGCCATCCGGGTGATTCTGCAAAAACTCGTGGATGCGATTTACGGGGCAACGCAGGAGGGCAAAAAAGACGATAGTGCCCAACTGGCAGCGGTTGCGGGGTAATAACTTTGCGTTGCGGGGTGCTTTTTCGGGGCGTTCGGGCCCTTAACTATTTCTATTTTCATATATGGCTGACGTGAACCCTGCCGTTGTAAAACAGCTTCGCGAAAAAACCAACGCAGGCATGATGGATTGCAAAAGGGCTTTGGTTGAAGCCGGAGGCGACCTCGACAAGGCGGAAGAGATTTTGCGGAAAAAGGGGATCGCCAGTGCGTCAAAGAAAGCGGCTCGCTCGGCGAAGGAAGGGATTGTGGCTTCCTACATCCACTTGCAAGGCAAAGTCGGGGTGTTGGTGGAGGTAAACTGTGAAACCGATTTCGTGGCGAAGAATGAGATCTTCCGCGATTTTGTGAAGGATATCACGTTGCACATTGCCGCCGCCCATCCCCTTTATGTCACCCGCGAACAGGTGCCGGTGGCCGAAGTTGAAAAAGAGCGCGGCATTTATCGGGAACAGGTGAAAGGCAAGCCTGCAAACGTGATTGAAAAGATTGTCGAAGGTAAACTCGACAAGTATTACGCCAGCGTTTGCCTGTTAGACCAGGCTTTCATCAAGAACCCAGACCAGACGATCAAGGAATTGGTTTCCTCCAAAATTGCCCAACTTGGAGAGAACGTGGTGATCAAACGTTTTACGCGGTACGTGGTCGGGGAAGAAGTGGATAGTTCTGCGGCGGAAGTGCCGACGGCGGGCGGCATGGTGGTGGTTTAGGGAACGTTTGCCCTGCGGGTCGAGACCGAAAGATTTAGCTCCCTTACCCGCTGGCTGCAAGATTACTTGGGTTATGAGCGATGCTGAGACCCAGATTCGTGAGAAGATGCTGGCCGCGGGCATGGACGAAACGGCGATTCGAGCCTTTTTGTTCCAGTACAACAAACTGACTCAGGCCGACGCCGGCCTGATTCCGGAGGCATCCCTTGAAGCAGTTGCAGACCTTCCGTCCTTAGAAAACCGTCAGGTAGCGGCCGCGGTAGAAACCTACGTGAGCCAGACGGCCGTCATGAAGTTGAACGGTGGACTTGGCACCGGCATGGGGTTGGAGAAGGCGAAAAGCTTGTTGCGGGTGCGAGGTGAACTCACTTTTTTGGACATTATCGTTCGCCAGTTCCTGCGGTTGCGGTCGGAACTGTCGCCTCAGCTGGGCTTGTTTGTCATGAACAGTTTCAGCACGAGCGAGGATACGCTTGCGGCCCTTGGCCGTTACCCTGAGCTGGGCGACCCCCGCCACCTTGAGTTGCTTCAGAACCGGGTGCCAAAGATAGGTGTTCCGTCGCTTCTGCCGGTCCAATGGCCGCAAAATCCGCAACTGGAATGGTGTCCGCCAGGCCATGGCGACCTTTACACGGCAATGGCGGGCCACGGCTTGCTGAAAGCCCTGCGCGAGCGTGGCACCCAGTTCCTTTTTGTCTCCAATTCCGACAACCTTGGGGCAACGCTTGACCTGCGCCTGCTAAGTTATTTTGCCGAGTCGGGCCTGCCGTTCCTCATGGAGGTCACTCGTCGTACGGCTGTCGATCGTAAGGGCGGCCATTTGGCCCGCCGGAAAACCGACGGGCAGCTGGTGCTGAGGGAATCGGCGCAATGCCCGGAAGAGGACATGGAAGCATTTCAGGACACCGATCGGCACCGGTTTTTCAATACCAACAACTTGTGGGTGCGCCTGGACGTGTTGGATCGGGTGCTGGCCGAAGGCGACGGCATCTTGCCCTTGCCCCTGATCCGAAACGAAAAAACGGTAGATCCACGGGACAAGGAAACTCCGAAGGCTTATCAACTCGAGACGGCCATGGGCGCCGCCATCGGGTGCTTCGAAGCAGCGGGAGCGATTGAGGTGCCCCGCTCACGCTTTGCCCCGGTAAAGACGACGAGCGATCTATTGGCCGTCCGTTCCGATGCGTACCGGTTAAACGACGCCTCCAGCCTTGAGCTCATCCCGGAACGCGCAGGCAAGCCGCCCGTCATCAAACTTTCGGACGGTTATAAACTGGTTGACGCATTCGAGACGTTGGTGGCGGAAGGGGTGCCGTCGGTGGCCGAGTGCGAAGAGTTGATCGTGGAAGGTCCGGTCCGGTTTGCGGCCGGGGTAAAATTTCACGGCAAGGTGGCGGTCCGTAACGGTTCGAAGGGCACGCAGGTGGTTGGCCCGGGAACCTACACGAACCAAGAATTGGTGTGGTGATCGCCGCGGCCTAGTCTTGCCGGAAGGATCACGTCGATCTGTGACGATCCGGGACCATCCCCTGGTTGACCTTGCCATCACTGCCAAGGGCACTCAAAAATCCCGTGAGCCGGATAAAAACGCCGCACCTTGACGCCTCCTTGCTGGTGCTAGGAGCAGCCATTGTCATTCTGCTGGGCGGGGCAGCGGTTGGGCGTGCGTGGGAGCGCCGCTACCTCCATGCCCTGGCACCGCTCCTTTTCCTGCAGAAAAATCAGGGCGTGGCGTTGCAAAGGGAGGCCTTTGCACAACCGGATCTGTTGCCGTTTTACGGGAGTTCTGAGCTGGTCAGGCCGGCTGCTTACAAGGCAGCCAATTTTTTCCGAACCTATCCCACCGGCTTCAATGTTTTCCCGGTTGCCAGGGTTGGTGCGACTTCGCTGGTTATGTTGCAAAAGTTTGCGGCGGTCGGTACGCGGATGCGCGGGAGGAAAGTGGTGATCTCCCTGTCGCCAAGCTGGTTTTTTCGTCGTGCGATCCCGCCGGGCTACTACGACGGGAATTTCTCGCGGTTGCAAGCGGATGAACTGCTTTACGGCGCACCGTTCAGCCTCGAACTCAAGCGCGATGTCGCGCGACAAATGCTGCGCTATCCGCACACGCTCGAGAAGAGCACCCTGCTCGCATTCGCCCTTCGCCAACTCGCCAAAGATTCGCCGCTGCACGATGCAATTTTTCACGCGCTGACTCCGCTGGGCATCGTCGAAACGTGGATCCTTCGCATGCAGGATCATTTTGAAACCCTTATTTACATCCTGAAAGAGAAACCGCATTTGCAAACCGGCGTGCAACCGGTCGTGCGCGCGCTCGATTGGCACAACCTGATTGGGCAAGCGGCGTTCGATGCCGGGCAACGCACCGATGTCGACCCGGAACCGATCGGGCCGGAGGCCGGCCCCGGCGCCTTCCTGTCGGGAGAGCAGGGTGCGCATGAATGGATCGACTTCGGGTTGTTGTTACGGGGGCTGGATGAGTTAGGCGCACGCCCTTTGTTGCTCAGCATGCCGATCGATGGAAGTTACTTCGACCGGTTTGGGGTCGGGCGCCCGTTGCGCGATGTGTATTACAAACAGGTCCGGGCCCTGGCGCGGGCGCATCACGTGCCCCTGGTAACCTTTGAAGAACATGATGAAGACGGGGCTTTTCTTGCCGGGCATCACGATCATCTAAGCGACAAAGGGTGGCTTTATTACGACCAGGCGCTCGACGATTTCTTCCACGATCGGCTTACGGCGGTGCCCGGCAGTTAAAACGCCCGGGAAGCGCATGTCGGGGTGTCGGGGTGTAAGAACGGCTAGGGTCGCGCATGCCTGGCAAGGGAGCTTGTCCCCAACCGCCCTCCTTTAGCGGCCCGCCTCACCCCCCGCGGCGGCGAAGGGACTCGCCACCCTACCGGGCCGCAGCCCGCTACGGGCCAAGCCGGCCAGAGAAAATCAGGAAGCCAAAGCAAATTAGCTGGCCCGTGACAAAAATAGAAGCAGCCCGCCACCACCGGCCCGTGCCCCACCATTTCTTTTGTTTGTTCCAGCGGGACAACACGTCATAAGTAATCAGCAAACAGGCGTGGTACGCTCCGTAAATGAGGTAATGCAACTCGGTTCCGTGCCAGAGGCCCATCAGGCCAAAGGAAAGGAGCAATCCAAGGTAGGGGGCGACGCGGTCACCCTTGAACCACTTGCCCTTCGCTGCGGCGAGGAGGAAGCGCATGTAGACGTGATCACGAAACCAGAAGGAGAGGGTGATGTGCCATCGGTTCCAGAAATCGCGAATGTTGTGGGCGAGGAAGGGACGGTCGAAGTTTTCCGGCGTGTGGATACCGAAAAGACGGCTGAAAGCGATCGCAAATGCACTGTAGCCGGCAAAGTCAAAGAATAGGTACAGGCTGTAGCCGTACATGTAGGACAGCGTGTCTGCGAGCGATCCTCCTGCGGCGCGGTCAATCCAGAACCGTTTGATCAGCGTGGCCAGGATGAATTTATAGAGAAATCCCCGGAAAACCCGCTCGATCGCTGCATCGAGATCGATCAGAAAGTCTTCCCGTGTGCGGGTGCGTTTCCAGTCTTTGTCGAAGCGCCGGTAACGATCGATCGGACCCGCGGACAGGGTGGCAAAGAAAAACGTGTAGGTAAAGAATTGCGACGGCGGTAAGGAGGTGATCAACCCGTCGTGAATGCAGAAGAGCACGTCAAGAACCCGAAACGTGACGTACGAAATGCCCAGAAAGCCAAAGGCGTTGCCGGGGGTAAGCAGCGGCAGGAACTTGGTTGCGGCCAGGGGCGCAAGGGCAAACAGGAGAACAGCATAGAACCGGGCATTGGATTTAGACCGGCGTCGCGCGTGCAGGAATCCGATCGCGATCGTCCATTCATACCCCCCGTAACCGCTGACGACGGCAATGGTTGGCAGTGAAGTGTGTGGACTGAGGTGAAGCTTCGTGAAGAACTGCCCGATAAAGAACGCCAGGGTGACCAGAAAGGCCCAGCGCCGGTTTGCGCGGCCTGCAATTCCCAGAGCCAAGGTCGGGATAACCGCGTAAAGCAAGATCCCGAAGTACGCGAAATTCGCGAACGGGGTCATCGGATCGAATCCGCTAATCTCCGCCGGTCGGTCTTGCCGTTTGCCGTCATTGGAAAGGCGTCAACGAAAATAAACCGTCCCGGCAGCATGTAAGCCGGAATCCGCTGGGCAAGCTCGCTGCGAAGCCGGGTCCCGAGTTCAAAGTCACTCTCACCGCCACGCCTGGAGAGCACGACAAAGGCAGCCAGCGACTGCGCAATGCCCTGCCTGATCACCGGCAGGACCGCTGCGTCCGTCACCGTGGGCAACGAGCGCAGGTTTTCTTCAACGTCGCCAAGCTCGATCCGGTAGCCGTTGATCTTGAATTGGGCATCGATGCGCCCCTCGAAAAACAGCAATCCATTTTCGATCCGGCCCCAGTCCCCCGTGCGGTAGGCACGGAGGTTTCCCATCCAGAAAAATCCGCTGTTCGCCAGATCGGGCGACCCCACATAGCCCGGACTTACGTGCGCCCCGGCGATGATGATTTCACCCCGTTCGCCCGGTGTTACCGGTTGCCCCTCCCCATCTACAACCAAGACCTTTGCGCCCGGCATTGGTGCCCCAACGGGCAAAGGGGCGTAGCGTGCGAGCATGTCGCGATCAATTCGCACCGAGGTACACGCTACCGTCGCCTCGGTCGGACCGTAGGTGTTCCAAATTTCGGCCTCAGGAAAACGGTCAAGCAACTGTGCAACAGTGTCTGGTGCGAGCGTTTCCCCACAGAACAAAAACCGTCGAAGCTGCGGGAGCATGGTCCGATTGAACCTGCGCTCGATCAAACACATCTGGGCGAAAGTCGGTGTGGAAACCCAGACCGTCACGGTTGAATGGTCGAGGGCGCTGTAGAGCCGCTTCGGGTTCGCGATCTCATTTTTGCCGATGCTGAAGAGGGTTCCACCGGTGGCCAAGCTCAGGTAGAGATCCATCACGGAGAGATCAAACGCGAATGGAGCCTGATTTAAGAACGTCTCACGGCCGCGCGTGAACGGGTGCTGTTCGAGCATCCACTCGAGAAATGTCGTCAGGCAGCCCAGCGTGATAACAACCCCTTTCGGCTCGCCGGTGCTGCCGGAGGTGAAGATGATGTAGAAGGGATCGTTCAGGCCGACGCGGCGGGGTTTAGCGGATGAACGTTCATTCGCAAGCGCGGCAATTTCCGATGGCGTGAGGGCAACGACCGCCTGGGAAGCCTGTAGCATCCCGGCGGCGCGACGTGCAGGAATGGCCACGTCAATCGGTACGTAGGGCCGGCCCGATTTCACTGCCCCCAGAAAGGCAATCAGCATTTCCGGCTCTTTGTGACCGATGACGGCAACAGGCGCATGGCCGGCCGGAAAGGCCCCGGCGAAGTGCCGCGCCAAGGCGTCGGACTTCTGCGCAAGCTCGGCGTAGGTGAGCGTACGATCCTCGCTGACGTGAGCTAATTTTTCAGGGTACTCGTGGGCCGTCCTGCTGATACGGTCGAGGAGGTCCATTGCTCAGAAGCCCTGGTACACAAATGGTGGGGTGGAGAAGTTGCCTCGGCCATAAAGAATGAGCAGACCTGCAACGATTCCGAGGTAATACAAAACGAGCAGCGCGAACCGTATTTTCGGGTGTTCAGACAGTTTAGGCCAGCCCATGAGGAGAGCAGTTCGACTACGCGCCCAGCCTGTTTTCTATGTCGGCAACGAGCTTTCGCGGGGTGGCCCACTGTTCGCGCTCGAGTTCCGCCGGTGTAATGTTGATCCCGAATTCCTCGGAGATGGCAACGATCAGCCTCACCGTTCTCATCGAATCGAGCACCTGGAGGTCGTAGAGCGGCAGATCGGGGTTTTTGCGGACTTCGTCGGTCTCGGCAACGTCCTGCAGCAGGTCCAAGACTTTATCAGCTCTGGTCACGGTTCGCTTGGAATCAGGGGTGAAACATACCGGTACAGACGGACCTGGCCGCAGTGTGGTTACGGTGAGTGCCGTCGCATTCTTGAGGTTGTGGGGGCGAAATTAAGGCCTGATACCGTTCTGCTGGAGAAATTCGGCCAGTTCCTCCGGCCCGAAATCGGGCAGCACGCTGTCACCGGCCACCAAGGTCGGTGCTCGGGTTTGGCCGGATAGCGTCTTCATTTCGGCGTACGCCGTCCGGTCCTTGATGACGTCAAGACGCTCGTAAGCGTAGCCGTGTTTCTCCAGGTAGCGCTCGGCCAGCGTACACCAGGGGCAGCCGGGTTTAACGTACAAACGGATGGGATGCGTGCTCATGTGCCAGTCGGAGGTGCCTCCGCAGAAAGGAAATAAAGGACCAGCTGACCCACCTTCGCAAGCGAATCGGCTTCCAATTGTTCGGCCGAATCATCCGCCGTGTGCAGGTAAGGAGCTTCTGCGTCGAGGATGGCGATGGCCGGAACATTGGCCTGTTGAAAGGGGATGTGGTCATTCAGCAACGGGCGATTGGCCGGCGCGAGCAGAATGGAGACGCCGTTGGCGGCGCGTCGGAAAGCTTGCTCGAGCTGCGGATCGCTGTTGGGTGCGTAGTGCAATCGAAAATCTTTCCCCCCAAAATTCCCGAGACAAACCATGGCCCGGATTTCATTGGTTTGCTGGTGAATCTGGATCATCTGCGCCGCAAACCTGCTTCCGAAGAGCCCATCATTGGCGTTTAGTGCCCGGAAAGGTTGGTGGCCATCGAGGAACCAAAGCTCCACCTGGCCGGCCAGCATTGGATCACTGGTCAACACACGCGCCATTTCCAACAGGACCGCAGGCCCGGCTGCCCCCTCCGTGGCGCCGACACTGCGAAAGACACGGGAACGCTCCGTGTCCAGGTGCGCGGCCACCAGCACCCGGCGCCTCGCGGGCGGCCCCCGGAGGTACCGTGCGCTCAACGACGTAAAGGCCACGACCTGACCGGAGGGGTCTTGATCCTGGAACGTTTGCGGCGTGACCTGCCAGCCGCACTGGTCCAGTAGGTCCGAAATCAAACCGCGTTCCTCCTCCAGGGCTTTGCTCCCGGCCTCCCGCGGGCCCAGCGCCACAAACTTCAGGGCAGCGGCGTAAGCAAGCTGGCCGTCGAAATTTTTCCAAAGCCCCACCCGGCGGACTCCCCGTGAAACGGGGGGGGCTTCATCCGCAACGGTCAGGTTCAGGGGCAGTTTGACCGCCAGGCCCTGGGCGGGGGCAAGTGGCCGGGACCGGTGGCAACCCGCTGCGCCCACGCCCATGGCGATGACCAACGGTAAAGCAACCGTCCATTCGCGTAAACTCACTCGGGAAGGACTCCCAGAAGTTTGATGATGCGTTCCAGATCATCGTTGCCGTAATACTCGATCTCTATGCGGCCCCGTTTCTCTCCATGGTGAATGGCCACGTGGGTTGCCAGTCGTTCGCGAAGCTGGTTTTCCAACTGTTGCACGGCCCGGCTAAGGGTAGCGCCGGAAGGGTCCGGCCGAGAACCTGGCCGGGCAACTTTGGGCAGGCCTTGCCGCGACAAGTACTGGCCTACCAGTTTTTCCGTCGCCCGCACGGTGCAACCCTGTCGGATAACCATTTCCGCAACGATTTCCTGCTCGGCGGGGTTATCGAGGCCAAGCAGCACCTTGGCGTGTCCGACCGATAGGCGGCCGCGCACC
Source organism: Chthoniobacterales bacterium (assembly GCA_036401335.1). Taxonomy (GTDB): domain Bacteria; phylum Verrucomicrobiota; class Verrucomicrobiia; order Chthoniobacterales; family JAFAMB01; genus DASWVC01. The sequence continues at coordinate 77 of DASWVC010000054.1, read as the reverse complement.
AGGTAACTCTGCACCTGGGGGTGCAGATCCAAGAGGCGAAGGGAATTGGCGATGACCGAGCGGCTCTTGCCCACCCG
>DASWVC010000053.1:0-9045 GCA_036401335.1 Chthoniobacterales bacterium | reverse complement strand
CCGGGCCCGCCCTTCGCTTTCGGCCCGCTCCTTTTGCCATCGCATGGCGCCCATGAGCACCTTTCCTTCCCCGGTGTACGGCGGAGCGATCGACAGCCCCGAGGAGCCCAGAATGAGCTCCCGCACCTGGTTGGAGTGGTTGGTGCCCCGCGATTTGATGACCGTCAAGCCGCGGTTGCGCTCGCCGCCGTCGAAGAAGCTGAGGTGGATCCAAGTGTCGGCCACGGTCGTAATTTTCAAGATGGTGCCGGAGAACGCGGGCTCGGCCGACATCGGCAAACTGGTGCAAACCAGGGTGACACCCTCGCTCTTGGCCCACCGCAAAAATCGTGTCGCGACCGCCTGGGTGCTCGCCAAGCTTCCCGCATTCGAAAAGGCCGAGAACGGGTCAATGACGAGGCAAGTGGCTTGCTGGTCCTGCACGAGTGTCTTGATGCGCTGAAGGTGCTCCTCCGCACCTCCGGATCCCACGGACTCGGAGTGCATCCGTAAGGTTCCCTTTTCCACGTGCTGCTGCAGGCGAATGTTCACCGAGCCCAGGTTCCGCACAATTTCCTCACGGGTTTCATCAAAGGCGACGTAGACCGTGCGCTCGCCCCGCTTGGCGGCGGCCTCCGCAAACGCGCCGGCCAACGTCGTCCTGGCGGTTCCCGGATCCCCCGTGATCATCGTGGTGGAGCCGCGCAAAACTCCCCCGTAAAGCATCTCATCCAACGCCAAGAGGCCGGTTGAAACCTTTTCGGTAGAAAGGGGGAATGAAGTCAGGGGCGTGTCGGCAGAGGCCACCTCTATCCCGACAGGTCCAATGGTAAACGGGGCCTCGTTTTCCGAGAAACTTGACCCACGGTACTTGATGACTTGCACCCGCCGCCGTGAAAAGCCGTTTTCGAGCCCATGCGTCAACGCGACCACGCAATCCACGATGAAAGGCAGGTACTGCAGCGCCCCGTCCTCCAGCGGAAGGGCCTCCTCCGACCAATTGAGTTTCGCGGTAATCACCGCAGTCAAGCCGTTGGCCAGCAACCACGCATGCAGCCGGTTGATTTCCCGCCGCCGTTCCACCACGCCGGGCAGCAGGTGCAACAGGACATCAAGGGAGTCAAACACGATCCGCCGTGCCTTCATCGTTTGCACCTGGTCGGACAAGACCGCCAGCAAGCCCGCGAAGTCAAACTCCCCAATCGCCACCGCCTCGACGGGCGGCATGGCGTCGAGAAAGCAGAGCTTTTGGCCATTCAATTTTCCCAACGGCCATTCGAAGCTGTCGGCATTGGCGAGAAGGCTTTCGGCGCTTTCTTCAAAGGCGACGAAGAGGCCGGGTTCATCGAAGCGGCTGGCGCCATTCACCAGCGTCTGCAGCGCAAAAACGGTTTTGCCGGAACCCGCCCCGCCGGTCACCAACGTGACGCGGCCGCGGGGCACCCCCCCCCGGGTCATCTGGTCAAAGCCGGGAAGGCCGGTCAGCGCTTTGGCTTTGGGCCGTTTGGCGCGGGGGATCTTTTTGGAATCACTCATGGCGGGGTGGTAGTTCCCTGGGTCGTGCCGTTCCAGCCAATGGCCCGTAGCACCCGGGGGAGGTCGCTCAAGTTGCCCAGGAGCATTTGTTTGGGTTCCGGGGCGATTTTCACAAGGGTTGGGGTGACGGTGATCCCGTCGGCCCGCCCGCGCCGCGGGTCTTGCAGGAGGTCGACGATCTCGATGCGGTGGTGATCGGGAAAGTGCGCCAGGCACAGGGCCTGCAAATTGGCAAGCGCTTGAACGGAATTGGGCGACTGACCAGCCGTGTAAAGCACAAACGAAAACGGGGACATGGTTGAAAAAGGCGGCGCTCTATTTCCCAGAACATGCGTTCCAAGGTAAGCGGTTTTTTTCCAAGGGTTGTTTTACCGTGACTAAGCGCATGGCTTGAACTTCCCCAAGATGCCCGCCAGCCTTGAAGAGGAGTTAAATGCATTTTGCAATTAACTACAATTACTATTTTTACAGTAATATAATGGCGTGCTTTGCCTCCTCAGGCCGCTCGCCAGCGCCCCAGAGGCGTCCTGGCCCGACCGCAAAGGGTTGCGCGGCGATTGCCCACTCAGGTGGCCCTTCGGATGGTCATGCAGGATCGTGCTCCCTCTGGAAGTCGCAGCGGCTCGATGCGCCGTCCCGGACGTGTTCTCGTTTCCGCTGAAGGGCCGTACACTCGCATCCGAGGGGCCCGATGCCGACGGGTTGAGGCCGTCATGGAACGTCGGTAATCAGCAATCCTGCTTTTGAAGCTGGCGAACTTGGCCTAGCACGTCAGTGAAAGGAACTTCGGCCAATGATCCGAACAGGTGATGCCGGCTTAATTTTGCATCCGTCAGCCGTGGTGAACTCAACCCACAGAGAAAGCGTGCCTTCTGGCGTAAGGTCGCGAGTGCGCCGGGGTGTTTGCGACTGAGGGCGGCCAGTTCTGTCGTTTCGAACGGGAGGAACGCCCCTGACCGCCTGCGCAACGCCGGACCAAACTGCTCCCCGGCGCAAGGGCCGCAATGTCCGCAATCCTGGTTGAGTTCCTCGCCGAAATGACGGAGCAGCCTTCGCACCAGGCAACCCGGGGTGAACAGCAACTCAAGCACTTGCCCGACCCGGGCAACTGATTGCGCCTCCAAAGCCTCAAAACGTTCGATGAGCTTGGCCTTGAGGTGGTCAGGCTGGTTCGGACTTTGTTTGATCCGGTAACCTTGGCGTAATCCGGTCACCTTCAGCTTAAGTTCACCTTCCTGCTCCAGAAAGTTAAGGGCTCGCACCACGCGTTGCCGTGAAGAGCCCAGGTCCGCCGCAGCGGCCGGAATGTCCACCGCAAACCATTTTCTGGCTTTGCGTGCGCCAGCAAAAAGCGTTTGGAGAAAAACCGCCCGTTCACCCTGAAAACGGCCCACAATTTCCGCGGTCGGCCGGAGCGGCTCAAAGTGGTATTCGGTGTAAAAAGGGCTGGTTGCCTCGATCACCCCAACCAGCTCCAGGTAGGTCAGCAACGTACTGACTACCAGGGGGCGGACGTCGTGTTTTCTTGACAGCTCATGCACGGAAACATCGAACTCAGCCGGCTGCGCCAGAATCATCTCCACCAGGGCCGAAACGCTGGCCGGCTCCGGCGTGTCCCCGTACGTAAAATTTTCCAACACAACCGCGTCGTCCGCCGTTCCCAGCACCTCGCAGGTCGCCGGTTTCCCATCCCGGCCCGCCCGACCGATCTCCTGCGAATAGTTTTCCAAAGTCTTCGGAAGGTTATAGTGATAAACGTAGCGGACATCGGCTTTGTCGATGCCCATGCCGAAAGCTATGGTCGCGACGACGATTCCGTTGGCCGTGTCCATGAACCAGTTTTGGACGGTTTCCCGCTCTTCGGTAGCCAAACCCGCATGGTACGCCCGGGCCGGCAGGCCCTGCTGACCCAGGCCGGCAGCAACCTCTTCCGCGGTCCGCTGCAGCGTGACGTAAACAATCGTCGACCCGCGTGGTTGGGACTGCAAACGTTCCGCCAAAGCTTCCAACCTTTTGGGTTCCGGGTGGGGTTGAGCCCGCAAAAAGAGGTTCGGACGGTGAAAGCCCGTGTGAATGTACCCTTCGGGGCTGATGCTGAATTCGCGGCAAATGTCTTTGGCAACGGCTGGGGTGGCCGTGGCCGTCAATGCCAGCACGCGTTCAACCCCGAGTTTTCCGGACAACCCGGCCAGTTTCAGGTAATCCGGACGAAAATTGTGGCCCCATTCCGAGATGCAGTGGGCTTCATCGACCACCAGCAACGAAATCCGGCAGCGTTGCAATTTTTGCAAAAAGCCTTCATTCGAAAAACGCTCCGGGGCAACGTAAAGGAGCCGGAGTTTGCCGGCAGACAAATCCGCATCGATCTGACGTAATTCAACGGCGCCCAACGTGGAATCCAGCCGGGCCGCCTCTACCTTTCCGCGCCTGAGAACGTCCACCTGGTCTTTCATGAGCGCAATCAGGGGCGATACCACCAGCGTCAGACCCGGCAGGTGCAAGGCGGTAAGCTGGTAACAGAGGCTCTTGCCGCTGCCGGTCGGAAAGACAGCCAAGGCAGATTTGCCCCCTAGCAGGGTGCGAATTACTTCTTCCTGCCCCTGCCGGAACCGGGTGAAACCGAACACGTCGCGCAACGTGCGGAGGAGGTCAGGGGTCGCCGCGTGGTCCTGGGCCATGGGGTGGAAAATAGAAGTTTCCAAGGCGGTTTCAACGCCCCCCGGTACGGTTCGCTGCCATTTACCAACCTCAGGGCAGCCCGCAATTGCTTCATCCTGGAAACCAACCAAACCTTAATACAGTTTGAACGCGAAAACACCTGCAGAAACCGCCGGTGGCACCCTCAAAGCCTGCATACCGAATGAATCTGCCGTCATACAATTTACAAAGGAAACACTGATCATGGGTGATAAAAGCATTACTAAAGTGAACGCGGGGACATCGCCCCGGGGTAAAATGGGCCAAAAATACCTGGCCGCCGGGGTTCATATTTCGATGCGGCTCTGGGAAAACGTCGGATCAGAAGAAACGCATCCAACGACCTCACGGGCGTATGAAACCGTTGGGTACGTGCTGTCCGGCCGGGCCGAATTGCATTTGGAAGGCCAAATCATTTTGCTCGAACCGGGTGATTCCTGGATCGTCCCGAAAGGCTCGGAACACACTTATAAAATTCTGGAACCATTTACGGCCGTCGAGGCAACCACGCCTCCCGCCATGGTGCACGACCGTGACGCCTGACGATTGTCAAAGCTCCGGAGGACCGCTCGCTCAACCCGTTAAGGATGATCAACCCTGCCTGGGGGCACTGAAAGGGGGCGCTTGAGGACAAGCTCCCCTACCGGGCGGGCGCGATCCCCACGTGCTTCCACACTGGCGTGCCAATGGCACTAAGATAAAGACCTTTGGCCTTCAAGGGCCATCGGAGCGAGCGGCGGCCCGGTAGGGCGGCGAGTCCCTTCGCCGCCAGGGTATCGGGGTGGCCTTCCCGCTCGGGTCGTGTGCCCCTACGCGACCGCCTCAAGCGCCCGGGATGGTGGCGCGCCTCACCGCCCGGCCGGCAAGGGACTGCCGGCCCTGCCGGCCAGGTGACGAAGGCACGCTCGCTGCCCGCGACGTTGACCCCGGCGGGCCGTACCGCGGCGGCGAAGGGACTCGCCGCCCTACCGGGCCCCCGGTCACGCCCACACCCTTTGTCTTAGTGCGATTGCGCCGACACCAGACTTTATCGTGCGTTGCGTGTCCCTGAAACGGAACGCGGTTTCCCGCGTTCGCAACGCTTGTGAGGTGCGGCGCGTTTTCCTGGCACGTTCGTAAAGGCCGTCTCCGCGGGTTCTTCACCTACACTTCAGAGACGGTCATTCAGGTTTTAAGGCCTTGAATTCGTGGTACTTACACCTCCCTTCACCGGGTCCTTCCGACTTAGCGGAAGCTCTCCCGGCCAAGTGTGAATCCGAGCTTGGCACCTCGGTTGCTTAGAAAGCATCCGGAAAGCCGCGACGAGGTTTTGGTGTGAACAGGGATTTCAGGGTGCACCCGATGGTGTCCCGACGAAACCAGCGTCGCAGCCGACCTGCAACCATCAGTTGCCTCAACTGGCAGAACTTAAGACGTGAATTTATGACGGTTAATCTGTTTCCGACAAGCGATTCAACGGCCACGGCGGTGCGCCATTCCAATGCGGTCGCGTTCGACTTTCAAAACCTTTTCCGGCTGAGCGACGAGGCTGTCCTCGGTCGTTTCCGGCTTACCCGAAAGGTAAATCCGGCCGTGGTTCCGGCGGATTTTCGACCAAGCGTGTGCTGGATTTCCCGGGACCTTGAAGCCATTACTTTGCATTTCTTACGCCAGGATTCGCCGGAAGACCCCGGAACCGAAATCCTGCGGTTCAGCTTCGAGCCCCCCGCCTGAACCGTGCTGCCGTCCGTCGCCCATTGCGCGGCTCCAAAAAAAAAGCGCGCGGCCAATAGCCGCGCGCTGAACCGCTCTCTCCTCGGAAGAACCTTACTTGGGGAGCATTACTTGGGGAGCAAAACGGTGTCGACGACGTGGATCACACCGTTCGATTGATCCACGTCTGCGATCGTGACCGTCGCCGTGTGACCCGTCACATCTGAGACCATCACCTTTCCACCCTTGACCCGGGCAGTGAGGTTTTCACCCGCTGCCGTTTTCAACGTAGCTTTGCCCCCGCCCTTCCTGATGGCCTCCATCAATTCGGCGGCACTCATCTTGCCGGGAACAACATGGTAGGTCAGGATCTTGGCCAGTTTTGCTTTGTTTTCCGGCTTAAGCAAAGTGTCCACCGTCCCTGCCGGCAACTTGTCAAACGCTTCATTGGTTGGCGCAAAAACGGTAAACGGACCTTTGCTTTCCAGGGTTGAAACCAACCCCGCCGCTTTCACCGCGGCTACCAACGTGGTGTGGTCGGCGGAATTTACTGCGTTCTGCACAATGTCTTTATCCGGAAACATTTCTTTGCCGCCAACCATTGGATTGGCCGCAAAAAGGTTACCTGCACCAAGCACGAGAGCCACAACCACCCCACCATAGATTTTATTTTTCATATTTAATAGCGTAAGAAGCACTATTTTCTAATTACTGCAAACAATGCGTTGGTTATCGCCCTTTGGATGCCGGCTACGAGAATTCGCGCCCGCTTTCATTCCCTTTTCTGAAAAAGGGCTCACGCCTGCTAAAGTGCCGGCATCGTGCCTTCGACGCTCTTTGCCTCCACTCTGACTCCGCCGGGCCTGACCCTCGACAACGACCTTCTGCTGGGAAGGTTTCTCGATTACATCGAGCGCCGGCAGCTCCAGCTTTATCCGGCCCAAGAAACGGCCATGCTCGAGCTGTATGACGAGAAAAATGTCATCCTGAACACCCCGACCGGTTCCGGCAAATCACTCGTGGCCACCGCCCTGCATTTCAAGAGCCTGGCGCAGGGTAAACGATCGATCTACACCTGCCCGATCAAAGCTTTGGTCAATGAGAAGTGGCGGGACCTTTGCCGTGAATTTGGGGCCGAAAACGTCGGGTTGAGCACGGGCGACGCCTCGGTTAACCGTGACGCTCCAATCCTTTGCTGCACGGCGGAGATCCTCGCCAATATGGCCCTGCGCGAAGGCGGCCGCACAAACGTGCAAGACGTCATCATGGACGAGTTCCATTATTACGCCGACCGTGATCGCGGCGCCGCCTGGCAGGTTCCTCTGCTCACGCTGCCGCAGGCCCGGTTCCTGCTGATGTCGGCCACCCTCGGCGACACCCGGTTTTTCGAAGAGGAACTCACCCGTTTGAACGGGCTCCAAACCGTTACCGTCGCTTCCAGGGACCGGCCGGTGCCGCTGGAATTTTCTTACGTTGAAACGCCGCTGTCCCAGACGCTCGAGGGCTTGATCGCCGGAGGCAAGGGTCCCGTTTACGTCGTGCATTTCACCCAGCTGGAGGCCGCTCAGAGCGCACAGGATTTCACCAGCACCAACGTCTGCACCCGGGAGGAGAAAACCGCGATCGCGCACGCGCTGGAAGGCTTCAGGTTCAGCAGCCCTTATGGCCCCGAGATCAAGAAATGGCTGCGGCACGGAATCGGGCTGCACCACGCCGGCCTGCTGCCGAAATACCGCGTGCTGGTTGAGCAGTTGGCGCAGCGCGGCCTGTTAAAGGTGATCTGCGGCACGGACACGCTGGGCGTCGGAATCAATGTGCCGATTCGGACCGTCCTCTTCACGCAGCTCTGTAAATTCAGCGGACAAAAAACCGCTATTCTATCGGCGCGAGACTTTCATCAGATCAGCGGGCGGGCGGGCCGCAAGGGGTTCGACGACTGCGGCTGGGTTGTCGCCCAGGCCCCCGCGCACTACATCGAAAACCTGCAACTTGAACGAAAGCAGACCGGCGGCGGCAAGAAGTTCGTCAGACGCAAACCGCCGGAGAGGAACTTCGTGAATTGGGACAAGCAAACCTTTGCCCGGTTGCTGGCTGCGCCTCCGGAGCGGCTTACCAGCCAGTTCCAGGTCACCCACGGGATGCTGCTCAACGTGCTCAGCCGGCCAACGGACGGATGCCGTGCCATGCAGGACCTGATCCGCCGTTGCCACGAGACTCCGAAATCCAAGAAGGCACTGACCCGGCGCGGGTGGCAATTGTTCCGGGGTTTGGTCGAGAGGAAGATCATCGAGTTCATCCCGCAAACGGCCGAAGGCGCGAAGCTGCGGGTCAACGTCGCCCTGCAGGACGACTTTTCGATGAACCAAACCCTGTCGCTGTACGTCCATGATACCCTGCCGTTGATGGACCCGCAGGCACCGGATTACGCCTTCGTCGTGCTCACGCTCGCCGAGTCCATCCTCGAAGACCCGGACGTGATTCTTCGGAAACAACTCGACAAACTCAAAAGCCAGGCCGTCGCAGAAATGAAAATGCAGGGCCTTGATTACAACGAGCGGATGGAGGAACTCGAAAAGCTCGAATACCCCAAGCCGAACCGCGATTTTATCTATTCAACCTTTAATGCTTTTGCCGAGCGGCATCCGTGGATCGGTGAAGAAAACATCCGCCCGAAATCGATCGCCCGCGAAATGTTCGAGGAGTTTCGTTCGTTCGCCGATTACATCAAGGTTTATGAGCTGCAGCGGGCCGAAGGCGTCCTTTTGCGTCACCTTTCCAACGTCCACAAAGTGCTTGCGCAAACGGTGCCGGACCACGCGAAAAACGATGCCATTCGCGAGATGGAACTTTATCTCGCCGCCATGCTCCGCCAGATCGATGCCAGCCTCCTGGAAGAGTGGGAGAAGATGCGGGACCCAAACTACCAGCCGCGCGGCGAGGCTGCCGAAGTGCGCCCGCCCGGCGCCGAGGAAGCAGCCCGCGACATCACCCGCGATCCAAAAGCCTTTCTTGCGGCCGTTCGCAACCGCATCTTTACTTTCCTGCGGGACCTCCTCACGGGCGACTTTGAGGTGGCCCTTTCCGCCGTAAACTCGACCGCTTCCGACGAAAACGAACCGTGGACGGCCGACCGGCTCCGCC
>DASWVC010000052.1:0-2203 GCA_036401335.1 Chthoniobacterales bacterium | reverse complement strand
GACCTCTTTCTCGCTGCCGCGAACCGTCTCGGCGTGAACATCGAGCATTGTGTTGTGATCGGCGACGCCATCTGGGACATGTTGGCCGCCCGCCGGGCGCGGGCGCTTGGCGTGGGGCTGTTGTCCGGCGGGTATGGGGAGGAGGAACTCGCGCGTGCCGGTGCGATCCGGGTGTACGAAGATCCAGCGGATCTGCTGCGGCATTTGGATGAAGTCGGCGGTCGGCGGTAGGCCGGCACCTTACTCCGTGTCAAGCCATCAGAAAGAACCGTCCCAAAGGCATTTCGAAGCCGGGCAACAGGTCGGTCCGGAGGACGTCGCCGCCTCCCAAGACTTGCTTAGGCTTGATCGGGTCTTCCCGGTCAAACCGGTAGACCTGCACCTGCCTATCTTCCGGGTCGACAAGCCACATCTCAACAACGCCGCTGCGCGCGTACCGCAGCAATTTGTCGCCTTGGTCGTAACGCGCGGTCGAAGGCGAAAGGACTTCAACAACGAGGTCTGGGGCTCCCACCACCCGCTTCCGTTTGACCCGGTCCCGGCGGCCCTCGGAAACAAACAACACCTCGGGTTGGTAGACGTTGACCGGCGACAACTCAACGTCGAGGGGGGCATGGTAAACGGTGCCGAGCGGGCGGTCTCGAAGGTAGAGGCACAATTCCCCAAAAATGGTTCCCGCAATGGTTTGGTGAGAAGGGTCCGGTGAGGGCGGCATCACAAGTTCCCCTTCAATCAATTCGCAAAACTGGTTGGTTTCCGGCAACCGGTAAAAAGCCTTCGCGGTGACGGGGCGCATCCCGGTTTTAAGCAAGGTTTGCATGGGAGACTCAGGTTGGCGCTCGGCAGCATTAACCTTAAAAATAGTGGCCGGCAGTTATCAACGTCTATTCGGCTGCGTCGCCGCCATCGGTCCCGGACCGGACAGGTCCACCGCGTGCCTCAAGCGGAGGAGCCGCCTGTTCTATGGATCTAAAGAGTTTCCTTTTTAACGCATCATGTCCCTGGGGCAGGTTGCTGAGTCCCGGTCCGCCCAACCGTGCTGCGCCAGCAAACGGGGTGTGTGGATCTTTGCCTTGGTCTTCGGCTTCTCCCTCTGCGGACGAGCTGGGACGGGTGGTTTCGGACCCGGTTTGCCGCCGTGCGACTTCCTGGCGCAGCATCCCGATTTCTTCTTCCAAACTTTCCCGGGACCGGTTGGATTCCACCTGGTACGCGAAATAAGTGGCACGCAGCTGCTCGAGTTCGGCAGCCAGACGCTCACGTTCCTGCTGCGGGTCATCCAACTCCGCAAGAGATTCATCGCGCTCCACGTCTGGCACCTCGTGCCCTGAGGTCAGGCCGGACGTTCCCATTGTCTCCGTTCCCGCTGTCCCTCCAGCGAACCGGACGTGTTCCTCCAGAGGAACGGTCAAATCGCCTTCAGCCTCCCTCAGCTGCTGACGCACCCGCTCCAACTCCCGCCGAGCTTCGCTCGTCTCCTCCAAAAGCTGGGCCAAACCGCGGGTGGTTCTCTCAAGCTCGACTTTGATCCGCATCAGCGCGGCCAATGCCTCGAGCGATTCCTCTTGCGTCCGGGCAAGCACCACCCGGGTCAGTTCGAGGTCCATTGGCACCCCAGCCGCGGTGCCAGGTGAAAACACAGGATTACCCGGATCTACCACCTCCGCATCGGACCGCTCGGAAAGCGGGTTAGGGGTTGCGTCGATTTTTTCCACGCGCGCAAGGAGCTTTGGCCCGTTACCCTGCGTCATGGGGCGGCGGTGTCGAGGAAAAAGGAACGCAAAAATTCGTGTTCAGGGCGCGGGATTTTTGCGGCTGGCAGGCAGAATGGCGTCGCTTGATTGAAACGTATGGAAACGTTCTTTACAATGCCGGAAAGCACCGGTTAACTCGCCTGCGCAAGCCAGATGCTTGCGCCCCCCTGACGGCGGACGGCTCCCCCCGAACCTTCCGCGGCTCCCCTCCCTCTACCCCCGCAGCCTGCCTTGTAACGTCCAAGTCACCGTTTGAACCCTTCCCGGCAGCTCCCTTCCATGAAAGTCACTGTGTCCATAGGTACAAAGAAATCCCCGCGCGGGTTTTTAGTCGTCTTGACGGCGATCTTATGCGCGGGAGCCCTTCAGAACGCTCCGGCGCAAGCGCCTCAGAATGGTGGCTCGGGCGACGGCTGCGATTATCGAAGCCGGACCATCTACTTTGCCCT
>DASWVC010000051.1:0-2608 GCA_036401335.1 Chthoniobacterales bacterium | reverse complement strand
TTGGTCTGTCAGTTGGAATTTTGTCGCTGGTCGTATTTTTCATTGGGTGCCGCGCACGGTGGAAAGGCAAGGTAACGTCGGTACACGCTCCTGCGTTGCCGTCGTTTCTACTTGCGGGCGTAGCTGCTCTCCTTTATTACTGCGCTTCGTTGGGCTCCTGGGAATCCGCCAGGTTACTTGCTCCCTATTATCCGGTGCTGCTGCTTCTGGTGCTTTGGTGGAGTGGCAGTTCACCTTCGTTTAGGGCTTGGTGGTGGCGCGGATTGGCAGGAATCCTCATGGTGCTTCCTATGGGGTTAATCACCATCTACCCCGGACACCCTATTATAGGAATTACCGTAGTAGTAGATCGTTTGCCAATTTTGAAGAACACTGACCTCAAGTCAAAGGTAAACGCTTCCTATTATCGGCACGCAATGCGAGCAGATGGATTGAGAAAAGTCCGCGACCTACTTCCGGACGGAGTTAATGAAATCGGGTTGCTTGGCTATGATGGGGCGACCAAGGTGTCGTTGTGGAGGCCATTTGGAGAAAGGCAAGTTTTGGAGGCATTGAATCCGACCGATAGAGTTCATCTTCCTGAATGGCTCGTCGTCTGTGAGTCCGGGTTGGTTGGACAAATGCCAACTTCCGTCGATACCTGGGCCCATGAGGTAGGAGCCACCCGGATTTCAAGCACGAATGTTTTGTTGGACGAGCGTGACGGACCCCTGAACTGGTCAGTTTATCGTCGGAGAAACGATGCTGCCTCCCGTTGATCCGCGGTGCGCAATTTCTATGCAGCGCTGCCGTCGGGCACGCGCAGCCGGCCACGCCGTTTGTAAAAATCGTACCGCGCCATGATGGTGCGCACGTAACGAGCCGTAGACGGGAACGGGATGCTGGCGGCAAAGGTCTCGCCGTCGATGTTACCCTGGAATTTGGCCATCGCGGACCGCAACCAACGGTCCACGCGGCTGCGGCCCGCGTTGTACTCAGCCAGCGCAAAAGGAAGGGCATCGTTCCGACTGCCCCAGCGTTGCAGCGCTTTGCTGAGGTACCACGTCCCGACCCGCAGGTTGGTTTCGGGATCGAACAGGCTTCCGGGTTGAAAATGGGGCACGTTGCTGGCCGCGGCCCAGTCGCGCGCGGCCATCTCGGTCACCTGCATCAGTCCCCGTTCGCCGTTGCGGCCCTGCATGTCGCTTTGGAAGCGGCTCTCGCGCCAGATGACGGCTTTAACCAAACACGGATCAACGCCGTGCTCGGTCGAGATCCGTACGATTAACCCGTCATAACGGTGGTAATCCGTCCAATTTTTCAGCTCGCGGAGCACGTAGACCGGATCTTTCGATCGAAGGACCAGCAAGCCGACCGCGGCCGCCAACGAGAACAGCACCAAAGTCCCAACCTCGATCGCCCCCCGGAACACCTGCATGCCGGAGGTGCCCTGAAAATCCATTCGCTCTTTTGTCGAGGCCATCCAAATTACCACAACCACACCATGCAGCGGTTTGCTCGCGTCATCACCGACGATCCTACCGACAAAGAACTAGAATACGTTATCCCGGACGGCTGGACCAACAAGATTCAGGCGGGTTCACGCGTTAAAGTGCCGGTACGATCCCGCGAGATGCTGGCCACGGTGGTGGCATTGGCGGAGACCGCGTCATTTCCGGATTTGCGGCCGATCTCTGCGATCGTTTCTCCTGAGCCGGTGCTTAGCCAGGCCATGATCGACCTGGCCCGCTGGATGGCGGATTACTACTGTTGCACCCTTGATGTGGCATTTCGATCTGCCATCCCCCAGGTGATCCGGCGTGCCGAGGTGGGCTTTAAGCGGGAACGGTTTCTGGAACCCGTCCGTGAGTTGTCGGCGGAAGAACAGGCTAAATTGGACCGCCGTTCGCCCCGGCAGGCGGCCGTTTACCATCAACTGTTGGGAGCAACGGCGCCCGTGCGTTGGGCCGATGCGCGGCATGAAGCGGGGACAACCGACCGCACCTTGCAGCAACTGGTGGAGCGTGGGTTGGTCAAAGTCAGCGTCCAAAACGCCGGGCGTGATCCATACGGCGATGAAACCTTTATCCCGAGCCAGCCGCTCGAGTTGAACGCGGAACAGCACGCCGCCCTGAAACTCGTGCTCGCCTCGGTGGAAGCGTGCGACAGCCGGCCTATCCTGCTGCACGGTGTTACCGGCAGTGGCAAGACCGAGGTTTACCTTCAGGCCATCCAGGAATGCCTTCGGGGTCAACGGGGCGCCCTGGTCCTGGTCCCGGAAATCTCCCTGACCCCGCAGACCGTGGAACGATTCAAGATGCGGTTCGGTCCGGAGTTGGTGGCCGTGTTGCACAGCCACCTCGCCGCGGGTGAACGTCACGACGAGTGGCACAAACTCAGGGAAGGCCGTGCCCGGATCGCGATTGGCGCCCGGAGCACCGTTTTTGCGCCGATCCCACGGCTGGGCTTGATCGTGGTGGATGAGGAGCACGAGAATTCTTACAAGCAGGAGGAAGCCCCGCGCTACCATGCCCGTGACCTCGCGGTCGTCCGCGCAAAGCTCGAGAAGTGCGCGGTCCTGCTCGGCAGTGCGACCCCGTCGATCGAGAGCTACCGGAATGCCGAAGCG
>DASWVC010000050.1:0-19974 GCA_036401335.1 Chthoniobacterales bacterium | reverse complement strand
ACTGAAGGCGGCTCTGCTCCACTGACGGATGCAGAGTTCTCCTTTCCAGATCGCGGTGTTGGCGGGCGACGGCATCGGCCCGGAAGTCATGGCCGAGGCGCTCAACGTGCTTCGGATCGTCGCGAAGCAAGACGCATTTTCGCTGGAGTTTACGGAAGCACTGGTGGGCGGCGCGGCCATCGATGCGGCCGGCCGGGCGTTGCCGGAGGAAACGCTGTCGATTTGCGAGCGCAGTGCGGCCATTCTTTTCGGGTCGGTCGGCGGCCCGAAATGGGAACGGCTGCCACCGGCTGAACAGCCCGAACGCGGAGCGCTGCTGCCGCTGCGCAAGCATTTTCAGTTGTACGCCAACTTGCGGCCCGCCATCTGTTTCCCTGAGCTTACCTCTGCTTCCCCGCTTCGCCCCGACCTGGTCGCGGGTGGCTTTGAAATCCTCTGCATTCGTGAACTCACGGGCGGGCTTTACTTCGGGCAGCCAAAATACACCCGTGAAGAAGGGGGTGAACTGGTAGCGGTGGATACCATGGTGTACCGCGCGTCCGAGATTCGCCGCATCGTGGAGCTTGGGTTCCGGATTGCCCGGCAGCGTGGTAAAGGCTTGGTCTCGGTTGATAAAGCCAATGTGCTTGAGAACAGCCAGCTTTGGCGGCGGATCGTTCGGGAAGTAGGGGATCAGTACCCGGACGTCACGTTAAAGCACCTGCTGGTCGACAATGCCGCGATGCAATTCCTTCGTTACCCACGAGAATTCGACCTGGTCGTAACCGAGAATCTCTTCGGCGACATCCTCAGTGATGAACTTGCCATGATGACCGGCTCAATCGGCATGCTGCCCAGCGCCAGCCTCGGCCTGGCTCGTGCGGACGGCAGCCACTTTGGGCTGTTTGAACCGAGTGGAGGTTCGGCGCCGGACATCGCCGGTCGGGGTATTGCCAACCCGATCGCCCAGATCCTTTCGGCCGCGATGATGCTCCGGTACGCCTTTGGCCTGCAACAGAGTGCCGTGAAAATTGAACGGGCGGTGCGCGCCACCATTCAGGAAGGCATTCGGACCGGCGACATCTGGACGGAAGGCACCCGCAAGGTTGGCACACAAGAAATGGGCGCGGCGGTGGCAAGCCGTTTGGGTTGAAGCTTGACGCTGCAGGTGGGGTGCGGGTGCGGCGAAGGCGAGCATGCAGGCGTCGCAACAGGCAAGAAGCCAACTCTATGGCGGGTTACGGGGCGTGCTCGTTGAAGAGCCCAGCGACAATGATACTAAGGCTCAGGAGCAGCTTGCGCCCGTTCTCCGCGTTAAGGCACAGCCAGCGGGATGCCGAAAAGCTTCACTGTGGCAGGGTGGAGGGGAAGACCGGCGGTGTCGGACGTAAGGCAACCGAAAAGACGCGCCGGCTTATTGGCGAGAGGCTGAGGGACAAGGAGCAGCCGGGCGTGAAGTTGGGCTAAGCTGAGCGTCTCCCCGCACGCCGGAGCGATGAGGGCCGCGGGAGCAGGGGGTGCTCTCAGGCCCAAGACCGTTTGCTTGACTGCGCTAAGTCTAGTGTTATGGTAGGAAAGATTTCCGAAGCGGCTATTGCGTTCTCTGGGCATTCTGGAGGGCCGGTCCAAGAAAGGGCTGGTACTACCCGGATGCTGAGAGGACAGGGCCCGAAGGGTTCCGCAGGGAACCACAGCGCTTGTTCTCAAGGCAGTTAGCGAGACTTGAGAAGGGCAGTTAAATGGAAATTATTCCGACCGTCGCGCACAAGCTGTATGCGCAATTCCTGAGTGCGGCACTATTGCCACCGCGCAAGAGATCCGCCCAGGCTTACTGGAATGATAGAGAAATGGCCGTGAATCAGGCGTTAAAACGTTTCTACTTGACGCTTCCAAAAATACTGGTTATAGGGAGTAAGGTTTTCATTGGCA
The DNA here is from genome assembly GCA_036401335.1 of Chthoniobacterales bacterium. Taxonomy (GTDB): domain Bacteria; phylum Verrucomicrobiota; class Verrucomicrobiia; order Chthoniobacterales; family JAFAMB01; genus DASWVC01. The sequence continues at coordinate 18,066 of DASWVC010000050.1, read as the reverse complement.
GGAAAATTAGTGCTCTGGGCATCTTGGAGCGCCGGTTCGCGATAGGGCCGGTATCACCGGGATGCTGAGAGGACAAGGTACCGAAGGTCCCGCGAGGGAATTCGGACCCTGCTCTCAAGGGAGGAAAACAACTTGAGAAGGGCAACTGCATGGAGACCATTCGTGCCGGCGCGGGCATCGCATTAGGCGGTGACTCAGTCGCATTTGCGATATCCCCAAAGGGAAATAGCGGGTTCCTCGCATTCCGCGTGGAAACCTAAGTCTTCAAAGCTGCAGCCTGATGCTCAGGAAGATGTCCTTCCCTGTTCTAGTCTGACTAAAACACGATTATTATAAGTTATACCTTACGTTATGCCATTACCCAATATCGGCCTGTCCGCCATGCTAAAAGCGCTGTCTTCGGATGCGGCACCCGCGCACGCTCCTGAACCGGAAATGCCGCCGCTCGACTTTTCCCTTTTGCACGACCTGCCACGCGACCCGGATCCTGCGGCCACCCGCGAAAGCCGCCCGACGCGGCCCGTGGTGTACCCGCCCGTGGTGCCGTTCAACTACCCTAACGTTTGAGGACAATTCAATACCATGGACTTCACTAAGTTCCTCTCTGATTTCAGCCTTGTCACGTTCACTACCGCCCTGGTGCTCGCCCCGCGTGCGTTGGACACCTTCTGGGCCATCCGTGAGCAGAAGAGGGCAGAGAATGCGGGAGAATAACATTCGCGGAGAAGCCCGACGGGCTTTCACGCGCCACGCCGGAAATGCGTTCGGAAAGCGTTCCGCGGCCCCTTAACCATCAATCGATTGACAACTAACCAGTTTATTATGAATGCAAATAGCTATGTACTAGCGACGGCGCTCAATGCCCTGAGGCACAAGCAACTAGGCACTTTGCCGCCGGACACGGAGTTTACGCCCTTCAACCTGTCAGCACTGAGGGATACTCCGAAACCGCTGGACCGGGTCAAACAAGGTGACGCAAAAACTCACCGGATTCCTAAGCGCTTGGTGGAAGCCCTGACGGCTCCGTGATGTTAGGTGACGCTCATGGCAGGCCGCCAATGGATGTGGGGTCGCCGTGATAAAAAACGGACGACCCGCTCGCAAATGCGCAGCAGGCATAGCCTCTTAAAGGGTTGCCGAACCGGAGACACAGAGATGCTCTACCGTAGGTCTATGCCGCTTGCCGGAAGGCTTTTCCGGAACGAGTCTAAGTGGGATGGTGAGGTTGCGTATCGCCACACCACGTTCTCAAGCTCCCGCCCGGTAGGGTCACTGCGTGACCGAGTATCGGCGTGGAAGCCAAACGGCAAGGTACCGGATCTTTTCGGGATCGGAGCCACGTCGCCCGGCGGCCACTCAGGGACGGCCAACCCTGCCCGCCGCGGGGTAAGTAAGCCGGGCCAACAACCCCGGGGCGCTTGGCGGCAAGTTCCCATACCGGAACTGCCATCCCAGCCCTTTCCCCCGGTTGGAGGTCACGAAGGGATTTATAACTCTACCGGAAAGCCGCTTAGCAGTCGGGCAGGAAGTAAACCTTGAGCGGCGGTCAGGCTTAGTCGACTGCGATCAAGCCGGCAAGTCGTCTGACAGAACGCCGCATCTCTCAGGAGAAACGGTCACGCCACAATCGCTGCTTCTTTAGTCGCGCCCAGCGCAAAATCCCGGTTCAACCGCGAGATAAAGGTGGAGCTGATCTCGGCCGGACACACCGCCTCGCATTCGTAATGGTTCGAACAGTTGCCAAACCCGAGTTCATCCTGGGTACGCACCATCCTGACTACACGTTGGACCCGTTCCGGCTGACCCTGCGGCAAAAGCCCGAGGTGCGCCACTTTGCCCGCCACGAACAACATCGCCGAGGAGTTCGGGCAGGCGGCGACGCACGCCCCGCAGCCAATGCACGCAGCAGCCTCCATGGAAAGATCCGCTTCACGTTTTCCGATCGGCAGGGCATTGGCGTCCGGGGCTGAACCGGTGCGGGCCGAGATGTAGCCGCCCGCCTCGATGATTCGATCCAGGGCGCCGCGATTGACCGCCAAGTCCCGGATCAGCGGGAATGCCACGGCCCGGTAAGGCTCAACCCAGATCGTGTCGCCGTCCGCAAAACGGCGCATGTAGAGCTGGCAGCTGGTCTTCGCTTTGCCGGGACCATGCGGCACGCCGTTGATGACCAGGGAGCAAGCCCCGCAAATGCCCTCACGGCAATCCGAATCAAACGCCACCGGTTCTTCGCCCCGCGCCGTGATGTCCTCATTCACGATGTCGAGCATCTCGAGGAACGACGCTTCGGCCGGGATATCCCGGGCTTCGTAGTCCCTGAACTCGCCGACGGCATTCGCGCTCTTTTGCCGCCACACTTTCAGCTTAAAATTCATTACTTGTAGCTCCTCTGGGCCAACTTCACGTTCTCGAACGGCAGCGGCTCCACGTTCCGAACCGGTTTTGAATCCGCGCCGGTGTACTGCCATGCCGCGACGTGGCAGAAGTCGTCGTCGTTGCGAAGTGCCTCCCCTTCTTCCGTCTGGTGCTCCAAGCGAAAATGGCCGCCACAGGATTCTTCACGCTCCAACGCATCCCGGCACATCAACTCGCCGAACTCCAGAAAATCCGCCACGCGGCCCGCCATTTCCAGGGATTGATTGAAGCTTTCGCTGCTCCCAAGCACGTTCACGTTGGACCAGAATTCCTCGCGCAACCCCGGCACCCGTTGCAACGCCTCGCGCAAACCCGCGGCGTCGCGAGCCATCCCGCATTTGTCCCACATCAACAAACCGAGCTCCCGGTGGAATTGCGTCACGGATTTTTTGCCGTTTACCGCCAGCAGCCGTTTGATGCGGTCACGGGCATCGGCTTCTGTCGCCTGGAACTCCGGCCGGTCGGTGGACACTTTTTTACCGCTCTGGGTCGCCAAATAATTGCCGAGCGTGTACGGGATCACGAAATAACCGTCGGCCAACCCCTGCATCAGCGCGCTTGCACCCAGGCGGTTCGCGCCGTGGTCGGAAAAGTTAGCCTCCCCCAGCACGTGCAGCCCGGGCACGTTGCTCATCAGGTTGTAATCGACCCAAAGCCCGCCCATGGTGTAGTGCACCGCCGGAAAGATCCGCATCGGGCCCTGGTACGCATCTTCGCCCGTGATGTTGCGGTACATGTCGAACAGGTTGCCATAACGTTCCCGGATGGTCTTTTCACCGGATCGCTTGATCGCATCGGTAAAGTCAAGGTAAACGCCGAGTCCGCTGGGGCCGACCCCGCGTCCTTCGTCGCACACCTCCTTGGCGCTGCGCGACGCAATGTCGCGCGGGGCAAGGTTGCCGTAACTGGGGTACTTGCGTTCCAGGTAATAGTCACGATCCTGTTCCGGGATCTCCTGCGGTGAACGCTTGTCGCCTTTCTGTTTTGACACCCAGACCCGGCCATCGTTGCGCAGAGACTCCGACATGAGGGTCAGCTTGGATTGGTAGTCGCCGCTGACCGGGATGCAGGTCGGATGAATCTGGGTGTAACACGGGTTGGCAAACCACGCGCCCCGCCGGTATGCCCGGTAAGTGGCCGTCACGTTGCAGCCTTTGGCGTTCGTCGACAGGTAAAAGACATTCCCGTAGCCGCCCGTGGCCAGAAGAACGGCGTCGCCGGCATGCGACTGCATCTCGCCGGTCAGAAGGTTCCGGGTGACAATCCCTTTGGCGTGGCCATCCACCAATACCAGGTCGAGCATTTCCGTTCGCGGGTACATCTTTACCGCACCCAGGGCAATTTGCCGGCACAAGGCCTGGTAAGCTCCCAGCAAAAGCTGCTGCCCGGTCTGGCCGCGCGCGTAAAACGTGCGCGAGACCTGGGCGCCGCCAAAGGAACGGTTAGAGAGCAGCCCGCCGTACTCGCGTGCGAATGGCACCCCTTGCGCCACACACTGGTCGATGATCAGCGTGCTGACTTCCGCCAGCCGGTGAACGTTCGCTTCGCGTGACCGAAAATCCCCGCCCTTGATGGTGTCGTAAAAGAGCCGGTAAACGCTGTCGCCGTCGTTCTGGTAGTTTTTGGCCGCGTTGATGCCGCCCTGGGCCGCAATGCTGTGGGCGCGCCGCGGCGAATCGTGAAAACTGAAGCAGCTGACGTTGTACCCCAGTTCCGCAAGGGTGGCCGCAGCCGAAGCGCCCGCCAGGCCGCTGCCCACAACAAGAACGTGGAATTTGCGCTTGTTGTTGGGGCTGACCAGCTTGGAATCGGATTTGTGCTTCTCCCACTTCTTTTCAAGCGGACCGGCAGGAATTTTGGCGTCAATGGTCGTAGCCATAACTTAGCGAATCAGTCGGAAGAGAATGGTCAAAGGGATCGAGACGTAACCCGCAAAGACGATCCAGGCCAGCGCGCGGCCGCCGTTAGCCACTAAGCCGGCGATCTTGCGGTTGTTGAGGCCGAGCGTCTGGGTGACGCTGGCGAACCCGTGGCTGAGATGGGCGCAAAGTAGAAACAGGCCCAGCGCATAAAACAAGGAAATCAGGGGGTGCCGGAAACCGAGGATCAGCATCCGGTAAACGTCATGGCGTCCGAGCGAATCCCGCAGGGCACGGTACCCTGGATGGGTCACTTCCAGGGTAAACTGCAAGAGGTGGTAAATCACGAAACAGAGCACGATCAGGCCCGAAATGATCATGGTGCGCGACGCCGGGGTTGAAACCTGGTAACCTCGAACGGCGTATTTCTGAGGATGAGCCCGGCGGTTCTGAATCGACAGCTGGATTGTGGCCACGATGTGGATCACGAAAGCCGCCAGCAACACGGCCCGTACCGCCCAAAGCATTGGCCCCAGGGAATGCAGAAACTCGGCGTAATTGTTGATCCGGTCCCGGCCCAGATAGATCTGCAGATTACCGGCCAGGTGGCCCAGAACGTAGACGATCAGGATCACGCCCGTAAGGCCCACGACCCACTTCTTGCCGATGGAAGATTGGTAGAAGGCGACCAGCGGGTTGCCGGAAAACCTGCGGGCGGGAACCGGGGTACGGGGGACGGTGGCTGCCGACATACGAACAAACTATTAGAAAAACTAATAGAGTCAACGGAAGAACCGGCCTTCGTTGCCCCGATTGCACCCCTGATCCGAAACGTTTTTGCGGGAAAATCCATGGTGCCTGTGACCACTTGTTGCGCAGGGGTAAGATCGCTTATGGTCGGCGATGCCGTCGTTCGGTCCGGGTCCTCGCCGTCTTGCTGCCGCCATCGGGTTGGCCTTGGGGATATTGCCGGGGTGCGTTCAAAAAGATCGTGAACACCGCGTCATCGTGAGCGTGGCGGACCAAGCCATGGACGTGTACGAACAGGGCCGGCGGATTGGCCGGTACGAGGTCTCGACCTCAAAATTCTGCGTCGGGGATGCCCCGGGCGGCTGCGGCACACCACTCGGCCGGCTGGAGGTCGCCAAAAAGGTCGGCGACGGGGCGCCCCTCGGCATGGTGTTCAAAAGCCGGAAACCGACCGGTGAACGCTTGAAACCAGACGCTCCGGGCCGGGACCCGATCGTGACGCGCATTTTGTGGTTAAAGGGCCTTGAAGCCCAGAACCGCCACGCGTTCAGCCGGTACATTTACATCCATGGCACGCCGGAAGAACGCAACATCGGTCATCCGGCCAGCTACGGCTGCATTCGGATGCGATCCCGGGACGTCGCCCGTTTGTTTCACACCATCGGGGTGGGCACGGAAGTGGACGTGGTGCTCGGACCGCTGCCGGAACCGTCGCCGGCCGCAGCACACGTCGCTTTGAACCAATCCAGCCCAGTCGTCGCCCGGCCATGAGGCCGACCGGCGGGAGCAAGACCGGTCAGACGATGGAACCCTGGGCAGAGGCGCAGTTGCGGGAACGGGTTTATCCTTCGGCGGGAAGGTTGGCTATGCGTCAACGGTGGCGGGACTTGCTGTTCCTGCATTGGCGTTGGAATGCTGCGGAAGTGCAGGGTACCCTGCCCGCCGGGCTGACGGTTGACACCTGGGACGGCTCAGCTTGGATCGGCATCGTTCCTTTCGCGATGAGGGGTGTCCGGCCGCGTTTTACCCCGTCGATTCCCGTGGTTTCCAACTTTCTTGAGCTGAACCTGCGCACCTACGTGCGGGACGCCCAGGGCCGGCCCGGCGTTTGGTTTTACTCCCTGGATGCCAGCCAGCCACTGGCGGTCTGGGCGGCCCGCGCCCTTTTTGCCCTGCCGTATTTCGGGGCGCGAATGGAGTGCCGGATCGAAGCCGGGGAGTTTCGGTTCCGTTCGCGCCGGCATGGCAATCGTGCCGCCCTGGATTACCGGTATCGGCCCGTTGGAAAGGGCAGGGAGGCAGTGCCGGGCAGCCTTGACTTTTTTCTGGTGGAACGCTACCGGCTTTTCGCCTGGCGAGCCAGCCGATTGCTGACGGGTCGGGTGTACCACCCGCCTTACCATATCGCTTCGGTGACCCTGGCGGCATGGGATGATGCCTTGTTTGCCATGGATGGATTTCGCCCGCCCGGAAGCCGCCCCGATCATCAAGCCTATTCGCCGGGCGTGGACGTCAGCATTTTCCCAATGGAGCTTGTCCGGTAGGATCGGCTTCTCAACCGATTTCTCACGCGCTGGCCTGTGACGGCAAGGGCACTAAGGCAACGGCTTTTGGGCCGTAAAGGGCCACCGGATCGAGCGGTCGTCCGGCAGGGGAGCTTGTCCTCAAGCACCCCGGGAGGGTGGCCCGCCTCGCCCTGCGGTCGGCCAGGGACGGCCGACCCTGCCGGAAGTCGCGTGGGGACGCGCGACCCCGCCAGCCCACCGGGCTCCTTTCGAAACAGCCTTTTGACAAACGGGATAAACTGCCTTGGGCTCTCCCAGCGCCTTGGACGCCCGTTCCCGGCCGTTTGGCAGCCGTCTGTTCCGAAACGCTCCCCGGGATCGGAAGGAGGGCGCTTGAGGACAAGCTCCCCTACCGGAGAAGGCCCAACCCGGGCTCGGTCGGGCCGATGCCGGCGCTTTCCCGCGGGAGACCCATGTCACCCGCGGGATGCTTCGAAATGCAGGTCCCCAGGCCTGGGCCTGGGTTAGAAGAGGGGCTGCGTGCCCTCGATGCAGACTGCTTGGAGCTCGTTGGGGTTGAGACCGAGCAACTCGAGAATGGTCGGGGCGATCTGTGTGGTTTCCACGGGCGCCGTGACTGCCGTGCCGCCAGCCGCCTCGGGCCATGCGACCAGGATGGGGACGTTCCGGTCCTCGAGGTGATCACCGCCGTGCTCGGCGATCTTGCCCTTGTGACCGGTGTAGACGACCCCGTACTGCGCGATGCCGATCACGTCGGGTACCCGGGGATCACTCAGGTCGACACCGATCAGCCGCGCCGCAGCGGCACCCGCATACACCTGTGAAAGACCGGCCGACGTCACCGGCTTGCCGTCGACGCTGGCCGTTGGATCGTTGTAGCTCAGGAGGAACTCGCGCGCGTAACCGGTGGCGGCGGTGGACCGGTCGTTGAGCCAGAGGAGCATGCCGTCGTCATCGACCCCCAAGGCAACCAATGGTGTGGCGCTCGAATTTCCGCTCTGGTGGGAGCTGTTCCACGCGGCGTTGAGGGCGGCGATAATCTCGCTGTCTTTGATCCGGTTGAGAGCCGCGGGGTTCATTGGCGACTGGCCATGTTTGGCCGACACGATGATCGCAGTGCGGTTGAGAAGCCCGCGCTGCGCCAGGGCACTCACCATCCTACCAAGGGAGTGATCGACAAAGTCGAGCGCATTGCGCAGGACCGGCCCGGGCGTCGCGCCATCGGCGAGGTAGCCGCCGGCGGCGGTTCCCGACAGATTAAGCTCCGTCCGGGAAGTTGGTAGCTTCTGGGCGGTCGAGACGCTCTGGAAGTTCATGCCAAAGATGGCTGGCGTCCCTGGGTTGCCGGAGCCATCGTGGCGGTGGCCATTGATCCAGTTGATAACAGCCTGAACTTTATAACCGTCGTACTGCTGGGTCCAAAGGTTGTCCGTCGTCCAATCCGGTTGGCTCGAGTCCGTCGGAGCCGTCCGGTTCGCGCTGCTGTTAATTTCAGGGGTAAAATAATCGTCGACCCCTTCCCCGGACGGACCGGACAGGACTAGCTGGGCGGGGTGCTTGTCGGACCAAGCCGTTAGCAAATGGTGCCGATGCGCGACCTCGAAGATCGTGTTCACGTGCAGGTATTGATTGGGGTAGATTGGCTTGTGGGTGGAGGGATCAACGGGCAGTTGCAATGGATCGATCACCTGCAGGGGGTTCCCAGTCATTCGCAGAATGTTAGCCCAAGGATCCGAGCCGGGGGCCGGCACGATGCCTTGACCCGCGTCCAGGGCACCCTTGTTCTTGTCGATGGCCTCCTGGTAGGTGACCTCTGCGCCCGGTGCTGGCCCGACGAAGTTCGTGGTTCCCGGCGGGAACACATCATGGTTCCAGGTGTCGTCATAGTAGATGCCGGTGGTCGACGGGTTGCCTCCCGTTACCTGACCGATCATTCCAGGGAACGAATCCGAAGGGAAAGGTGTGCTCGCGTTGGAGTAGTCGAAGCCCTGCGCCGTCAGGGTGGCCAACGTGGACCTCGGGTGGGTCTGAACGTACCAGGCCAGGTCGGACTGGTGCATCCCGTCGACCGAGACCAACAGCACGTGATCGACCGTTCCGCAGTCACTATGGTCTGCGGCTACGGCCGGGACTGCCGCTAGAATGCCGGCCACGGCGGCACTGAGCACCGCGGGTGTGCACCGGAGCGTTTGGGGCCATGGACCGGAGAACCCGAAGGTGCTGGGTGCGTTGTTTGACCGATTGGTCGGTCGTTTGGTTTGCATCTGAATTCTGTTTTTCATTTTGATGTTTCCATGTCTCGGCCCGAGCCGTGAGTTGTAATCCGCTCCTTTCGTGACGGCTCCAATTCGCCATTCCAGGGGGAGGTAACGTTCCAACGGACTTAAATAGGCCGCGCATTGAAAACAACGCGACGATTGTGACAATATCTTGACGAAGACGTAGGGGTTCCGGCTGACGGGAGTTAGCTTAACCGTCCCATGAACTAACCGCAGTCCCGGGTTAAGCTGGCGACCAGGTAGTGTGGGTTGGCGCCATAAGCACATGGCAGTTGCAAAAACACGTTTCCGAAATGGGGTCGACCTCACACCCCGCAGTCGGTAAGGGACTGCCGCCCGCTGCCCGCATAGGCGATTGAAAATTGCGAGGAGGCGCCACCGGCTTCCGGTGTGACCGTTACCGGCCTGCTTTACCGCAAGGCCGGTGGGCCCATCCTAATGTCCCGTTCAGAATCGTTTGCGAATGCCGCCTTAGCGCGTGGATGCCGTGGCGGGTGGGCGGGGGTTCTCCTGGTCCGCCATTACGCCGGCTTGCTCCAACAGTTTCCGGCGGTTTTGCCGCAAGTCCGCCCCGGAACGCGCGGCGGGGTAAGGGAGGTTTCCTTTCAAACCCTCCCAAACCATGCGGTTGAATTTGGCCGGGTCTTTGAGGTGGTCCTCACGGCTGAAATCGAATCCCGCGGTTTTCTGCGCCCAGTAGGCCGATTCGTGCGTCGACCGGCGTGCCGCGCGCGAGGCTTGGTCCGGGCGAAGCAGCGGCAGTTCGGTGTCGCTCACGAGGAAGGCGGAGGGTTCGGCCGTGAATGACCACGTTTTTTGGTTCAGATCGAAGCAATCGCTCATCGGGCGTGCGGTTGCCGTGTAGAGGTTAAGGTGTTCCAATCCCAGAACGTCCTCGATCGTGCGGATCAGGTTGACCGTTGAATACCGGGTCGACACGACGGCATGGCGCTTCACGTAGGGGCCCACGACGTAAGCCGTGGACCGGTGCGCATCGACGTGGTCGGCTCCGTCCTGGGAATCGTCCTCGATGGCCAGGATCAGGGTGTCGTCCTTGTAGCGGCTGTGGTTGACGCGATCGATCAGCAGCGCCACCGCGTAGTCGTTGTCGGCCTGCTGCGTTTCCGGCGTGTTCACCCCGTCAATTGCCGTGCCGAAATTTCCCATGTGGTCGTGCATGAGTCGAACGAAACTCAGCTGCGGCAGATTGCCGTTTGTTTCAAACGATTTGAACTCGCGTTCCCATTCGCGTTCGCGCCAGTAATCCGGAAACGCGTTGTCAAAGCCTCGGAAGTACGGGTCAAAATGGGCAAGCAACGTGGCCTTGGTGGGAAAAGCGACCCGCAACCCGATTAAGGCCGGGTCGCGTTCCAAAGGGATCTGGTACGGGCCGACCGCCGCGCCGTAACGGGCGAGGTCTTCAAAAAACCCGTAGTTGCGGATCGAAACGCCTTTGCGGACTGCGGCATCCCACAGGTAACCTTGGCCAATTCCGTTTCCTTCATCCTCCGGCGCGTCCGGCGCGTTTACGTCGGCGCGGCCCGGCAACACGTCAGGATCTTTGGTCTGGTACGGGGCGACGTTCAGGCGCTCCTGCGTGCTGGGGGCATCACCGACGTTGACGTCGCGGTTGGTCCCTTCGGAATCGTACGAGAAGCCGCGGCCGGAATAGTTCAACGCAATGCTTTTCACGCTGAAATCGGTTTCGCGCCCCGCCGTGCTCCAGATCCAGCCGTTGCCGCTCACGTCTCCCGGGTCGTAGAAGTTGTCGAGGTCGACGAACTCGCGTGCCAACCGGTGGAAATTGGGCGTTACGGCCTTGCCAAACTGCGTGAGGGCTGGGTCGCCGTTGCCTACCTCCAGGTCGCCCAGGATCTGGTCGTACGTCCGGTTTTCCTTCACGATGTAGATGACGTGTTTGATTCGGCGGTGGAGCCCGGCTGCGAGCTTCACGTCCGCCGGGTTCGGCTTGGCCAGGAACCCGTTGTTGGCCGCCACGGTGCGCGTGAGTTGGTCAAGGGTTTGGTAGTCGGGCACCGGAAGGGTCAGCAGCGAGGCTTTCTGCAACTGAAAGACGTACTGGTTGGCGGCATTGTTGGTTTCGTGCGGGTTGGGACCCGTCGGGCTTTTCCAGTTCGCGATGTAAAGCGTCTTGCCGTCGTTGCTGACGCTCGCTGCCGACGGCCAAAACGTCGTTGGAATCAAGCCGACGTTTTCCGAACCGCCAAACGGGTTAAGCCGGATGACCGCAAGCGAGTTGGTCCCCGCATTGGTGACGTAGAGGGTGGAACCGTCCGGTGAAAGGGCAAGGTTGTTCGGACTGCTGCCCTTGTACGCACGCACGGGGAAGGTGATGTAGTTGGGACCTGCGGTGGGAATGGTTTCCACCAGCCGTGCCGACGCCGTGTCGATGACGTTCACCACATCCTGGATGTCCGCGGTCACGTACAGCCGGGCTTGGTCGGCGCTCAGAAGCGCCTCGTTGGGCGTGCCTTGAACCTTGATGCGGGTAAGCACCTTGGGTTGCGCGCCGACGTCAACGACCACCACCTCACGGTCGCGGAGGCTGGCAACGTAGGCGGTGCCGTTGCCCTTGATCGCCACGCCGTAGGGATACTCGCCGCCCGGCACGCCGGTTTGAGCCGGGTTTACTTTGCCCGGCCGCAGGTCTACCTCGCCGGTCACCTTGCGCGCGCGCAGGTCAACGATCGAAAGGGAGTCGTTGAACAGGTTGGCCACGACCAGCTTGGAACCGTCCGCGCTCACCGCCAACCCGGCCGTCGACGGCGGCACGGAACTCGGGGTCACACTGTTGGTGCCTTCGTGGTGGAGCGCGATGGGCGTGCCCGTTTCCGCCCAGCGCCCGTTGCTTTGAAGCGCGTAGGTGTGAACATCGTCGTCTTGGCCGCCGCCCACGTAAAGCGCCTTGCCGCTCGGGTTAAAAGCCACGCCCACAAAGGCGTTTGGGATTTGGATCACCTGCGTCTGGTGCGGTGTGCCGGTGCTGATGTCGTAGAAAAACACGTACTCGTTGGACGCGCCGGGCACCACGTTGCCCTTGGCGTCGTTGTTCTGGTTGTAGCCCGCCATCACGGCGACAAGTGTCTTGCGATCGGGGCTGATCACCGTGGCCGCGGCGCCGCTGGGACGAAAGTTGGGAAAATCGTGCAACTCGGGGTTGAAGGACTCGGCGTGGGATCCCGGGGCGGCCAGCGGCGTGAGCCGTTGCCCCGTGGGCGCGAGTTCCACCGGGGTTTTGGAGGCCTGAGCAACGGCACCATCGTCGTCCTGGGCAGAAGCGTCCAAAAACGACGCCAATGAGGAAATCAGCACCGCGGCAAAGGCGGAGTGGGGTAGGCGAAAACAAGTTTTCATCGTGGTGTTCCGGCGTGAAATCCCCGTTTCTGGCCCGAGTACTAGGGAAAAACGGGGCCGCAGGGCCCCAGGCAAAACCTCGGAAAACGGGCTGGAGGGAGCCTAGCGAGCCTCGCGCCGGGCGTCGTGCAGCGTTTTGTTACGTTTTAGCCACACCCCGGGAGGGTTTAAGGCCTTGGTGACGGAAACCCACCCTTTTGGCCGCGGGAGGCAAAACGGCGTGGGTCCGCCAGCCTTACGCCGGCCACCCCGCCTCTTTGCGGAACCTGACGTACACAGCTGCCGAAAAGGAATGAGCCCGGAAGGCAGCCCCCTCCGGGCTCGTCGGCAAGCGCGCACGCTCCTTAGTAAACCAAAGCCCCGAGTGGTTCACCCGTTTGCGTGTTCAGCAGCAAGCGGCGTTCAGGGCGCGGGTGTTCGAAGTCAAACAGGTTCAGCAAGGGACCGGCCAATTCGTCGAACGAGCCGTTGCCCAAGCGTCCCAGCTTCCAGTTATCTTCGATGAACCGCAAGATGGAGCTCTGGTCGGTAAGGGTGTGGTCAACGGCGTTTTCTTTCGCATAAGGCGAGATCACCAACAATGGCAACCGAGGCCCGTAACCGGCCCGGCCCTGCCAGCCGCCGAGGGGAGGGTTGCTGCCGGTCTCACCCGTTCCGGTCATCACGTCGTACTTGGTCTGGGATTGGTTGACGACCGGCGGCATCACGTGGTCGTACCACCCGTCCGAATCGTCGTAGGAAATGACGACCGCCAACCGCGGCCAGTACTTGGATTCCATCAGCCGGTTGAGGGTTTCCACCAGGAACGTCTGTTCGGCAAGCGGGTCGGAGTACCCCGCGTGGCCGTCCCGGTAAGCCGGCGCTTTCAGAAACGAGACGGCGGGCAGGTTCCCGCTCCAAAGTGCTTCCCAAAACTCTTCGAGGTCGTACTGGTGTTTTGCCCGGTCGGTGCGGCCGATCATGGCCACTGAGGTGGGCGGCAGGTGCTGCGCGTTCAGGGTCTGAGCAAAGTACTGGAACGGTTCGTGGTGAGCGCTGTAGTCGCTTTTCGGCTGCCCGTTGCTGCCCAAGTGGAGCTGCGAAGGATCGCCGAACCCTCCCTGGAACCAGCCCCAGGTCACCCCGTGCGCGTCAAGCAGGTCACCCACATGGCGGCCGCTCAGGCGCACGGTGTCGGTGGAAGACGCCTCATCCCCGGTTGGATCCGGGTCCGCGATGACGGAGCCGTGCGTCACCTCGTCGGGCACCTCGGCCGGGGTGGCTCCGTGCGTGTTGCCGGCGACAAGGTTGAGGGCCCCGGGGGTGGACGGCCCAAAGGTCGTGCCAAAGGAATTATCACTCATGGCGAAATGCTGCGCGTAGTTCCACAACGCGGTCACCACATTGCCGTCGAAGTAGTCCAACACCCGGCTTGGGCCGCCCTTCTCGGGAGTGCCCGTGAACTGCACAAACTGATCCATGAGGCCATGGTCAAACGCCTGCTGCTCGGCCGTGTAGTCATGGTCCTGGTCGGCGGTGGCGACGTGCGCCCGGTCAATCCGTTGCGGCTGCAGGGCGTTGGGATTCTTGGTCAAGAGCGTCTCGTTCAGTCCGTTCACCGCAGGCGTGTCCGGGAGCGCGTGAAACGGCGGTTCACCCGGGAGGTTGGCCGCATGGGGGTACGTTGCGAAGTAGTGGTCAAAGGAAACGTTTTCCTGAAAGATCACCACCAGGTGTTTGACGGGGTAAGCGGTCGCTTCCTGGCCATAGAGGCCCGTTGCCGACAAGCTTGCGGCCAGAACCATGGCAAAGTGGGAATAGGGTGCAGATTTCATAAGCAATTCCGTGGCGCTCGCGATCATGAACCGGCGCCTGCCGGCTTGAAGGCAGGCAGTCCGGTTTCCGAACCGCTTCGCTCCTCCGTGATCGGAACGGATAACCGATGCGAAAACGGACGCGAAACCGCAACGCTACGCGTGTGACATCCCCGTAACGTGCATGCGTGTGCGTGAACGGAGCATGAGCGTGGAAAAGAGCGCAAAGAGGGTGCGGGAACGCCAACGGCAGGGGATGGAACGGATTCGTCGCTACCTGGGTTAGGTACCTGAGAGCGTTATTGGTCGTCGGTTTGTGACAAAATCTTCACCGAACGGTTGCTGAACTTTTGCTGCCTTGGGACGTCCATGCTAGGGATGGAATGGCAACGGAATGCTCGCGTCGTCTCGATCGCCTACGATGACCCGCAGTGTGGGTGGCGGGTGCGCTTTCGCGTACCCGGATTTTGGCGAAAACACCCGCGGTCAACCATCCGAATCGAACCTCCGCATGAGGTTCGTTGCGCCCGGTTTGAGGGCAGGTTTTTAGAAGTGATTTTTTTTGATGAACCCCGCTGGACGGAAGGAGAGGAACTAACGCTGACGCTCGAACTGCAGGAGCAAGGCAAGGGTATTCCATCCAGTCAGGCCGTTCTGGATTTAGCTAGCGCGCCGGCGGCCTGCCGCGCATGACGGGTGAAGTGAACTTTTTCAAATGGTAGAGCAAAGCGAGAATAGGGCCGAGGGCGGCGGCAAGCACCGGTTGCCAGGGTTTGATCAAGCCTTGGAAACCATGCGCACCGACTTGCTTTTGATGGGGAGTTTGGTGCGGCGAAGTTTCCACAATGCGAGGCTCGGGTTTGAGCAACGCGACGACGACTATTGCGCGGCCGTCATTGCCGACGACGAGGAGGTAGACCTGTTGGAAAAGCAGGTCGATAAGGCCGGGAGCGACCTTCTCATGCGTTTTGCTCCGTTGGCCTTGGATTTGCGGGTGGTATTGGCGACGATCAAGGTCAACTCTTTGCTGGAGCAACTGTCGGATCTCGCAGTGTCGATCGCCCGGCGCGCCCGCAGGCTAAACCAGGATCCGCCGCTGGAGGAAGCGGGGGCCGCAAACCCGGTGTTCAACGTACTGGAAAACTCGCTTGAGTTGGCATTGGCTGCCTTTTCCAAATTGGACGGAGTCACCGCCGAACAAGTGCGGGCGCAGATGGAGCCAGTGGCGCAGCAGGCGAGGGAGGCAGACGATCGTTTCAGCGATCTTATTCCGGAACACCGGCAGGGTGCGCGCGCTCTGGTTCAATTGATGGCGATTGCCCAAGGGCTGGAGGCGGTTGCCTACTTACTGGAAACCCTTGCCGAAGAGGTCATCTACGTCGCGGAAGCCAGGGACGTTCGGCACGCCGGCAACAAGCTCGAAATTGCCTGAGGCCTTTTCCGGATGGCTTTGGCGCCGAGCACGGGGACTGAGCGCCATCCACTTAAGCGGTTAGCGTCGACGGGTTTGTCTAGCCAAAGCGTCCGGAGATGTAGTCTTCGGTCTGTTTCTGGGAGGGGTTGCTGAAAATTTTGTCAGTCCGGTCGAACTCGATCAACCGGCCGAGGTAAAAGAGCGCGGTTACCTCCGAGCACCGGGCTGCCTGCTGCATGTTGTGGGTCACGATCACGATCGTGAAACGGTCGGTGAGCGTGGCGATCAACTCTTCCACCTTCGCGGTCGCGATCGGGTCAAGGGCCGAACACGGCTCGTCCATCAGGATGACGTCCGGTTTCACGGCTATCGTTCGCGCGATGCACAGGCGCTGTTGCTGGCCCCCGGAAAGGCCCAGCGCGCTCTCGTGCAGCCGGTCTTTGGCTTCGTCCCAGATGGCCGCACCCCGCAGGCTGGCTTCCACGGTCTCGTCGATCACCTGCTTGTCCCGGACCCCTGCAATCCGCAAGCCGTAGGCAATGTTTTCGTAAATGGATTTCGGGAACGGGTTGGATTTTTGGAACACCATGCCCACCCGCTTGCGCAGTTCGATAACGTCCACATTCGGCGCATGAATATCGACGCCGCTAACCTTGATGGTTCCCGCGGTGACACGGGCACCGTCGATCAAGTCGTTCATCCGGTTAAGGCACCGGAGCAACGTGGACTTGCCGCAGCCAGACGGGCCGATGAAGGCCGTCACCTTTCTGGCCGGGATTCGGAGGGTGACGCCATGCAGGGCTTTGGAAGTCCCGTACTGGAAATCAACCTGGTCAATGTCGATGAGGATTTCGTCCACCGCCGTTGCCGAAACGCTGCCTTGAACGCGTGGGCGCGTCTGCGTGGTCATCGCCGAGACCCTTGTTTTCTGAGCGGCTTCCGTCTCATTCATAGCAGCGGCCCGTGTCTGTTAAGCTGCGGGGCAAAGGGCCGTGGGCCGGCAGCAAGTTTTGCCGGCCCACGGACGCCTCAGAACTGCAGGTTGAGGTCCACCTGCAGGACGTTGGTCGCGTTGTCGCGCGCAATGCCGGTGCCGGTCGGGTTGGCGAAGCTGTTGGCTGCCCCGCCGTAAAGGTTCGGGGTCAGGTTCCAGCTCATGTAGCCGGTGACGGCGAACACCGCGAAATCGGTCAGGTTGTAGGCAAGCCCTACTTTAAAGCCTTGCACGTTGAGGTTGCTGAGCGCGAAATCGGAGTCGTTGAGGTTCGGGTCAATCGAACTCAGGCCGACCTGGCGAAAGTTCCCGTAGATCGAGAAATCCCCCTTCTTCTTGTTCTGGCCGATCTGAAGGCCGACCAGCCAGGCGAAGTTATCTGAAAACGACGGCGAGATCCGGCTGCTCGGCAGGTAGCCGTTCACCGCCGTGCGCGCCGCATTGTAGGTTACCGCCGAAAAAATCGGGCCGTATTCGTTGTTCCAGCGGTCCACCCCCCGGGTGTTGTAGGCGAGGTCCCAGTAGAGCTTGATGGGCAGTTTCCCCATTCTCAGCGTGATGTCCCCGGGGCCCAGCAGGATCAACTCGTCCTTCTGGTTGCCGTTGAAGGCATGTTCGTTCAGCAGCGCCTGGGAGGGGTTGCCGGCCGACCCGACTTCGGCGTCGTTGGTGATGAACACGCCCGGCGCCCACGTGAGGGTGAGGTTCTTGCCGAGGTTCAGCCGCGTCAACAACTGCGTCTCAAACTCGTAGGCATCCTGGTTGATGCGCCCGGTCTTCGTGGTCACGGCGTTGGACTCGTTGTTGTCGTAGAAGATGAACTGGCCGGCCACGAGCGAGACCTCCAGGGAGCTGCGCGGTTTCTCCGGGGCCGGCGCCACTGGTGCCTTGCCGTCGGGGCTGGGACCGGCTTCGCCAAAGCTCAGGTTGAAGAGTTTGTGAAAGTCAACGCGTTCCACCAGGCCCTGCGGGAAAATGTCCGGATCCCAGAACAGGTCGGTGGTGTAAAACGGGTTGGCCTGTTTGCCGACGATGAAGGTCAGGCCGTCCGTCGGAGTGTACCCGAGGAAAGCCTTGTTGATGTAAATCCCGTAGTTGTCAAAGCCCTGGGTGAACGTTTGGTTGGCGGAATCGGCGGCATTGTTCGTCTGCAGGCCGAAGCCGCCAAAAAAGTTGTCGTTGAGCTTGAAATCGGCATTCAAGCGCAGGCGAAACCGCCAGCGGCTGCGCTGGCTCACGTCGGCGAAATTGGTTTGGCGTGGGGCCGGCCCGATCTGGGGTTCAGAATCGTCGTATTGGTAACGCATTCGGATGTCGCCGTAGATTTTGAGCTCTTGAACCCAGTCGCCAATCTTGATTTTGCTTTCGCTGGTGGTGACGGCGGGAGCGTTGGCCTCCTTGGAGACCTCCTGTTCGATCGCCCCGGCTTCCTTGTCGGTCAGGATGCCTTTGCGCACTAAGGCGTCGAGCAGGGCTTGATCGGTCGCGAAGGCCGACCCGGCCGCCAAAAGGGCCAAGCCGGAGGTAAGGGCAACTGCTTTGCGGGTGACGAATGTATTTTTCAATCTCTCTCCTTGGAATTAAAGGTTCCTTTCAAAGCGGCGGGGTAGGACCACCGCCCACGCCGGCACGGCCAAAACGACCACGGGCCTGGGTGAAAG
>DASWVC010000049.1:0-1946 GCA_036401335.1 Chthoniobacterales bacterium | reverse complement strand
TCCGGCCTGGAGTTTTGCGCGGTCGAACAACCCCTGCCATGCCGTCAAGGCGCCGATCGGCACACTGGCTGCTTCGAGGTGAGTCAACCGGGACGGTTTAGCCGCAACAGAACCGGCGGAAGTCACGCAATATTCCGCGGTGGCTCCTTCCGCGAACCAATCGTTCATTCCGTACACCTCGCGGCCCCGTTGGTCGGGATCAACGTCCGGACCCACGGCCTCGACGGTGCCGGAGAACTCGTGCCCCAAAATGACGCCTACCCTTCTGGCGCCCTCCTTTGTGTGGGCGGTCGGGTACCATTGCAATTCCGTCGGTGTCACCCCGGCGGCATGCACCCGGATGAGCATCTCACCCGGGCCCGGCTGCGGCACCGGGGCGGTGCCTGGGACCAATGCAGGTGCATCCATAGAATCGTTGAACCGCAGGACTTTCATTGTTTTCATGACAGGTGCACTTCAGAGAGGTTCGCCTCGATGACCAACGCCTCGGAGACGTTTGGCTTCGGCTCAAAGGATTCCCGCGTGTTGCCGTGCGAGGCATAGGACTGAAACAGCTCCAGCGCCTTCCTGCTGATGCGCGACATCTTCCTGCCCATCTTAGCGGAATAACGTTGAATGAAGTATTTCGCCAGCATCGGAATTTGTTTTTTCCGCCGGAAGGTAACATCCCTGATGGCCCCAATAAACTGGAGGCACAACCCGCGGCGGGGCACGCGCGAGGTCACGGTCAAAACCCAGCGGGGCCGGGTGATGCGCAGGATGGGCGTCGGCTCCGTGGCCGACCTGGTGCGCATTGCCGAGGGGCTCGAACGCGACCCCTAAGCCGCGCGCTCGAATTTACACTTTACCCCGGGAAGCTTGGCGCCGGTGTACCTGGCTCCTGCTTAGGTTGTCCTTAGGAAATGCGAGCGCATGAATCGCACATACTCCTGATCCGACATCTCTTGCCTGGCCTTAACGAAGCCCCGGGCGTCGTTGCCGACGAGGTAGCGAAGCCGGTCGGTGCCGTCAACGGCGGCGCCGTAGATCGCCGCCGCCACCTCATCAGCGTTAATTGAGCGTGCCGCGGACATCTGGGCAAACGCGTGTGTTGTACGTTTGAGGAAGTCGTCGTAGTCAGTCAGAGACGGATCCGTGGCATTGTCCGCGGCTCCCCTTTCATTAAAGGCTGTCTCGCTCACGCCACCGTGCGGTTCGACGAGTTTGACCGTAATGTTCTGGGAAACTAGTTCGTACGCGACCGCCTCTGAGAAACCTTCCAGGGCGAATTTACTCGCGCAATAGATCGAGGCCATCGGCAAAGTGAAAAGACCGGCCCCCGAGCTGACGTTGATAATCAGGCCAGTTCCATTCCGACGAAAATGCGGGAGAATGGCCCGTGTGACATCCATGACACCAAAGAGGTTCACGTCAAACTGCTCCTGGATCTTCTCACGAGGAGTTGCTTCCAATAAGCCGTACTGGCCGTAGCCCGCATTGTTGATGAGGGCGTCGATCCGACCGAAATGCGCGAGGCCGGCTCCGATTGCCTCATCGATGCTGCGGTGGTCCTGTACGTCCAATCGTGTGACCAGTACATCACTGAGTTGCGTCAATTCCATTTCGTTGGCTGGCGTGCGCATCGTTGCAACAACATTCCAGCCGTTCTTCGCGAATCGTTTCACCGCTGCTCTGCCAATGCCAGAAGATGCGCCCGTGATCAGGATAGTCTTCTTCATTTTTATTTCTTGTGCTGCTTTGGTCACCATTGCCCTCGGGTCTGTTCCGCCCCGCCAGCGAATTCTACGCGCAACCGCCGTTCGCCTGTCATAGCTTCAGTGCATCACGGATTGCTTCGCTTGCCTGCTGGATAGCCGCTTGCGTTTCTGGCAGGTCGTGAATTCCGTTAAGCAGGACGAAGTCGTGGATCATCCCGTTATACCGGATTGCGGTCACCGGCACACCAG
>DASWVC010000048.1:0-2191 GCA_036401335.1 Chthoniobacterales bacterium | reverse complement strand
GACGAGCCCCCAACCTGCCACCACGCGAGCCGACCGCTCGGGAAGCGCTACCTGGTCGAGGGCCGGAACGCCCGGCGGGGGTCCGAAATAATCCTCGAAGTAGCGGAGCAGTTGTTTGCTGGTTTGGAGCGCGTACCGGGCAAACGCTTCTTTGCCGGGTTGCGTCAGGAATCGCAGCCGGTTGCCGCCGTTTTCGTCTTCCA
The DNA here is from genome assembly GCA_036401335.1 of Chthoniobacterales bacterium. Lineage (GTDB taxonomy): Bacteria > Verrucomicrobiota > Verrucomicrobiia > Chthoniobacterales > JAFAMB01 > DASWVC01. The sequence continues at coordinate 1,988 of DASWVC010000048.1, read as the reverse complement.
CCGAGCCGAATTTCCCGCAGATTAAACCCAGCAAATGGGTCGGCATCGGCGGGCTCACGTTGAATAAAACGATCTTTGACCCACTGTCGACCGGCACTTCCGCCAAGGGCGGAACATTCGCGACTGCCTGCCAACTGCGCTCCACCCTGATCGAAAACTGAAACGTGGCCCGGAACTCTGGATCGTCGAAGCACGGAAAGACCGCGCGGGCGGCATTCGGTCCGGACTCACTGACCAGGAAGGCCGTGCCCACCGCGTCGGCGGATGGCGAGGGAATCAGGTAGAGCCCGCGGGCATCCGGGTGAAGCTTTCCCCGAAACCGCAGGCCGAGCCGATAGGTCCCGGGCTCCACCACGTCGTCGGCGGCAAGTTCAAGCATTTGACGCTCTGGCTGGGGTGTGACCCGGAGGTCGACGACGGGCAGGCCCTCTCCCTGGAGGGTAGCCTGAAAAACTTCCAGGTCAGCTGCGTTCAGGCTGATGCTCCGAGAGGGCGATTGAACCCGAACTTGGATCTCTTCTGCGCCTTCGTAATCGCCTTGCCCGATTTGCGGTTCCAAGTGTACCAGGTAACGCTCCGGCACCAGGGCGGGAGCTTCCTCCGTCGAGGCGCTCAACTCTGCCCGGAGGCAACCGGAGGTCGCAGCCAGCAACAACGCTGCCAGAATCAGGAACCGTCGGCCTTCCACGCGGGAAGGCCTGCTCGCAGGGCAAGTCAGCGATAACAAAGCAGTACTTTTTTAAGGCCTGCTCAAACCGCTTGCCAGAGCTGTTCGGCGATGTCGAGCGCGTTCAGGTACGTTTTGTGTTCGCCACCCCGGACCAGTTCTTCCCGCACCAGATTGTCAATGGTGGTGCCGCCCGCGGGCGACAACTGCCTCAATTCGGGGTGGTCGGAAAGGGAAGTCGTGAGGAAATTGCCGGTCCAGTGCAGGTCGAGGCGGTGGTCCCCAGCTGCCAGTTGCACCTGGGTAACCCAAGGTCCAGGAAGCGCTTTGAGTTCGACGTCAAGCGCATCGCCGTCTTCTCGGACAAAGGTAAACTGGTCCTCACGGCAATCCCGCAACGCCCAACCAAGTTGGGAGGCCAACCACGCCACCAGCAGCGTGCCCGTGGTCCACGCCTCGGGATGGTAGGTGACCTTTACCTTATCCAAAACGCTTAGCTTTTCCAAGGCCCACGGGTGGTCGCACGCCTGGGCCAACGCAAGACGCAGGTAGTTGATGCGTCGCCAGTTCAAGTCACACGGGACCGTCCGCGAATGCCCGGCGGCAATCGTCGCGCGCAGGGTGCGCACCTGTTTGGCCGGCTCCCGCCACGCCTGGCTGTCGTACAGCATCCGGTCCACCCATGGCCACAACTGTGAATCCATTTCGTCCGGGAATTGGCCCTGCCACCATAGAAACAACGGCAAATCGGAATCCAGGTTGGAAAACAAAATGTTTCTCATCGTGGCATGGTCGCCACCGTCCAGCAGGATCGAGACCTGTTCGGAACAAACCTGCTTGGCGCCTGCACGGCTCACATGACAATGAGCGCTGATCCAAGCTTGCACCCGGAATTTGGCCGCACTGGGATTCGCTGCAATCAGGATCGCGCGGCAGGCATTTTCCCGGGTCACTTCCTCGATGAGTTGCGAATTGACGTTCAACGCATCCGGCGCCTCGCTGTAAATGGCGAAGTTGACAAGGGAAGCCTTCGTCAACATTTCGCCTTCCTGTTCCCATAGTTTCTTGAGGCTGCGAGAGATTTTATCGATCTCCACCGGGAGACCCCGTGAGATTTCTTGAGCTAGGGACATTGTACCTTTCCAGGTTGGGTTTCTGTCCGCGGCACGGGCCGCTTCCGTCCTTGGCTGAAGGATCGCCACTCCGATCAGAGCCGGCGCCAAGCCCGGCCGTCGGCTTCAATCAATTGGTCTGCCTCACTGGGTCCCCAGCTGCCGGCCGCATAAAAATTGAGCGGCGGCCTGGATTTACCCTGGTGCCA
>DASWVC010000047.1:0-2222 GCA_036401335.1 Chthoniobacterales bacterium | reverse complement strand
CCAACCACGGCCAAGGCTTGCCGGGCGTGCGGTTTGGCTCGCCATGCGGTCTCCGCCGCTTCGAGCGCAAGCCGGTCCTCGGGCCGGACCAGGAGCGACAGGTAGGCGAAATCGCATTGATAGGCCGGATTTTCCGGGTGTTGGTCTTTTTTCCACCGCACGCAGCGGTAAAGGGCTTCGGAGTCCCGGGACGCGATCGCCTCCCGCTGGAGCTTGTTGACGATCTCACCGGCGACCGGCACGTCGAGATCGACCAATTCCCAACGCAAGGCATCGGCTTCCTCCCGCCAACCCCAATGGGCAACGGTTTCCACGAGGTTCAACGTCTGGTCCGAGTCGCTGCGCAAGGACAAGACCAACTGCCGCCAATCTCCCGCGGCGGCGGGATCGTGTAACTCCCGACCGGCGCGCACCAGCATGGCCCGTCGGACGTAATCCCACCCCTTCCAATCAAGATTTTGCAGGAAGCTCCGCAACTCCGGCCAGCGGCCGTCGTTGGTCAATAAATCCGCGCCGATGATCTGGGTGCCAACCGGTAAATCTCCCCACGCGGAGAGGCGGTCGAGCCATTTCCACGCGTCTGCAGACCGGCCGTGGCACGCGAGCAACTGCGCCAGTTCGCCGGCCCGGAACGGATCCTGACCGGCCAGGGAATGAAAACGCTCATACGAGATTGCAGTCGGATCGGTTTGCATATCGGCTTCCAGCCCGAGAAGACGGTCCTCCCATGACGAATTCGGCCCCAGCAGCAGCCTCGATAGATCCGCCACGCGCAGCCGATCGCCATGACGCAACGCGTCCGCGAGCAGGACGCGCTGCGCGGCGTTCTGAACTTCCGGATGCCCGGACAGAATGGAAAGCCGTCGGCGAGCTTGCGCGGCCACCTGCTCAGCCGTTGAGCAGAGCCGGAGAGCTTCCAGGTTAACCTGGCTTTGCAGATCGTGCGGGTCGAGCCGGATCGCTTCGATCAGGTTGGCTTCACCCTGCGCCAGGTCACCAAGGTTGTTGCAGGCAGCGGCCTGCAGTGTATGCCAAGCGGCCGAGCGGGTCGTTTCCGGAACAACGTGCCCCAGGGCATCAAGGGCCGCGGCGCTGTCCCCAAACGCCAACGCCGTGCGGGCCCAACGGAGGAACGCGTCCATGTTTTTCGGATCGCGCCGCGCCGCGAGTTCGCGCCACTTGACCGACTCCGGGCTTTTTCGTCCCTCCTCGAGATCCGCTTCGAGGAAGGCCATTTCGCTCGATTGAGGGCGTGTGGCTGCCACCCGCTGAATCCAGGTGGCAGCAGCGGCAAGATCTTGTCGGTCCAGGGCCGCTCGCGCGAACGCAACGTGCCGTGAAAAACGGACTTGCTGGTAGGTCGACCAAGCAGGCCAAGCCAGGACTGCCGTCAAGCACAGGGCGAGGAGCAGGATAAAGCGCCTGAGACGCAGACCGGCTGGCAACATAAGGCAAGCATATAATTTATTGAAAGTATGGCAAGACTATATAAAACTGCCTTATATGGGTAAAAGACGATTCGGCGGTTTAGGGCGGTCGCTAAGCTTTTTTGCCCTGCCTCGCTTGGTATTGTTGGGAATGCTAGCAACTGCTGACGTCGACGCGGCGACTAACCTCATCGTTGACGGAGATTTTGAGACCCCGCCTGCAGCAGGTAACAATGTGGGTCAAACCCAAGGCTACTACACCTACGGTTTTACCACGATCACTTCTACCGTCGTTCCAGTCACCGGCGTTGCACCGGCAAATCAATGGACCATCGGGCGTGCCGGTACCCCCGGCGGCGCGGGCGGAACGAACGCACCGCGATTTCATTGGTTCAGCAAAACCAGCAAACAAGCTTACGACCCGTCTCCGGCCTCTGGTAGCACGTACGCGGTCCAACTGAATACGGACCGGGCAGCGGCCACGACGCAAATCTACATGGCACAAACGGTCACCGTCGTGGCCGGACAGCGTTACGCCCTGACCTACCAGTACACCGGTGAAATCAGCACCAACCAAGGCAAGACGGGCGGCCTGCAAGTAAGGGTCTCTGGAGATGCCACGGCGAGCGTCGACAACACTTTTACCAGTTCCACGACTTATACAAACGGCGCGGTGTCGTTCATCGCCGCAGCCAGCGGGCCTGCGCTGGTCTACTTCGCGGACAACGCACCCGCTGCGAACCCTAACCAGAACGTCGTTCTTGACAACATCAGCCTGACCGCAGTGACCCCGGA
>DASWVC010000046.1:0-6176 GCA_036401335.1 Chthoniobacterales bacterium | reverse complement strand
ACAGTCTTTACAGTTTCATAGGCACCAGCGCCGCGGCCCCTCACGTGGCCGGGGTGGCTGCATTGATGTTGCAGGCCGCCGGCGGCCCCGGGTCCCTCGACGGACCCACCGTGGATGGCATATTGCAAGAAACCGCTCCGCCCCGCGACCTGGACCCACTCTACTCAAATGCCACCGGGGCAAGCGCCAGCGGCTACGTTTCGGTCACGGCCCTGGGCAGAGCTTACGACCTGAATAACTTTCTCACGATTTCGTACGTCGGCTCCAGCAAGAACTCGATCGACTCCCTCACGCTCGACGGCTCCAAGGCCGGGCTGACGTTTTTGACTCAGGTGGCCGACCCAACGCCGACCGTGGGAGACACCATCGGCATCAAGCCCGGAGACTTGGAGATCCTTCCCAATACCGGCACGGATCAAACCAAATTGACCCTGAAGTTCAAGCCCGGAACGTTTGTCGCCGGGGCCTCGGTCGGCTTTACCGTGACCCTTCGCACCTCGAACCTTGCCGCGTTGTATTACGAGCAGTCACCCACAGCCGACACGTTCGGGTTTGGCGCCACTTTTACGGCACGGTTAAGCGGGACGTACCCGGACACGATAACCGCTGGTTTTCAAAATCAGATGGGCACGGGTTACAACCCCGCCGACGGGTATGGGTTAGTGGACGCTTATGGCGCGGTCCAAGCTGCCTTAGGCCTCAAAAAAGCTTCACCCTTGGCGGCGGTGGGTCGCTAGAGCCTCTCCCATTCGGGCGGGCTGTCAGGTTGCCTCCGCGTCTCGCCCGTGACCCCTCCGGGTTGCGAGGTGACGGCAACCAAACGCGAGTACCCGGGTAAGGAAATGGATTTTTGGCACCTGCGGTAGTTCAAAGGGCGAACCACTTCCAAACTCTCTGAAGTTTCCGGGCCGAAGTGGACCGCCCCTCGCCATTGGTTAAGCGTTCACCGTGCGCAAAATGCGTGCGCACCGTCAGGGAGGGCGCATCGCCGGTGGCTGAACACGCTGCAACACCGACAACGTTTGTTGCAGGTTGCGGTCCATCGAAAAGTTTCGGGCCAGGGCGATGCAAGCGGCTTCGGCCTGTTCCCGGCGGGCGGGATCAAGCCATGCAGCGAGGGCTGAGGCAAGGCGTGGCACATCGGCAGCGTTCGTCACCACTTCTCCGTGCACCCCTGGTTGCATTACCTCCGCCACTCCGTTGGCGGCCGTGGTCACCACCGGCAACCCAAAGGAGAGGGCCTCAAGGCACGCGTTCGAAAATGGGTCGTAAATTGTCGGAAGCACAAACAAGTCGGCGGCCCGGTAAAGGGATTCCATTTCCGTTACCGCCCCCAGAAACCGCACCTGAGGGGGTGCAAACCGCGGTTTCCGGCCGGCACCGGCAACGAGCAATCGGACGCGCGGATCCTTGAGCTGCTGCAAGGCGCGGATCGCGTACCGAAGCCCTTTGCGGAACCACCCTGACCCGGCAAACAGGAGCGCCAATTCATTTTCGCGGATGTTCCAACGGTTGCGCAGTTCACGACGGGTTCCCGGGCGCTTCTGGAAATGAAAGTCAGGCAATCCGTTATAAACCACCGTGACCTGATCGGCCGGGTACGCATACGCGTCCACGATCTGCCGTTTGACCAGTTCCGAGTTCGCGATCACGTGCAGTGCCCGCCGTTGACCCAGGAGCGACTGCTCCAAGCGAACGGTTTCAGTGTGTTTGCGATTGAAGCGCCTTAGTTGGTGACGCCAGGACGGTTCGTGGGGCCGGCGCAACTCGAGCCAGCCCGCATGAATCCCGTCCCCGGCACGGTAACAATCGCAGGCCAAAACGCGTTCGAGGCTGAAGAGCACCTCTTCCGGGCACGCACGTTCTTGCAATTCATGGGCGAAGGCCAGTGGCCCGCCATGGGCCAGGGTTGTCACCGGGCCATGGGGCCATTCCGCTGCCGGCCATTCGCGGGTGCAATAAAGCCTTGGCCGGTGGCCGGCGTCGACCAGGGCACGGCCCAAACGTTTGAGGTAGGCTTCAGCGCCTCCCGTGGGAGAAAAGCCTCTCCGGACTAAGCCGATTTTCATTCGCAGGTTAAAGGAACGTTTGTAGTACCTCAGATTCGCCCCGGATTCCAGCGGCAACCCGGGCGGTCTGGCGTGCTCCGAAACTTGCACCGGTCCCACCCGGGGTTTAAGCCTTCTGCGATGGCAACTGCGGTTCATCCCAGGAGCGTGCTTTACGCCACCTCTGCGCGCATCGGCGGTTATGGGCTTGATGCAGTGGCTTACGAGACGTTGAAGGGTTTGCAGAACCGGCTGGGATTGGTGATCGCCTACGGGAACCGGGCCCCTGACCTGCGGACCCTCCCTTTCAAAAGCATGGCCTGGCACCCGGTCCGCCTCCTTTCAAACCTCGATAGTAAATATTATTACGGTGCAAAAAAGAAGGCACTCGACCACGCCGCCGCCCGCTGCCTGCGCCCGGGCCGGTTTGATTTGTTTCACGGTTGGTCGGGCGAGGCGCTCCATGCGCTCCGGGTCGCCCGCAAGCTAGGCGTTCCCTCGGTTTTGGAAATCCCGACCTGGCACCGGCACAAAGGGAACCAGGTGCCGCCAAGAACCGTGCGCGAGCTGGAAATGGAGCAGGCACCGTGGCCCCGGCGCTGGCTTTACCGGTTGCTGGTGAGCCGGCAGCAAACCTTGGAGGAATACGATCTCGCCGACCTGATTTTGGTTCTCTCCGAGCGGGCGGCCGAGACGTTTCGCGTGGCCGGGGTTCCCGATCACAAGCTTTTCCGGATGTCGCGCGGAGTGGACGTGGGCCGGTTTCGGCCCGGTGCGCCGCCAGGTTTTTTTCGGGCAGTCTTCGTCGGCGCGCTCATCAAACGCAAAGGCGTGCACCATTTGCTGGCGGCTTGGAAGAAACTGGGCCTCAGAAACGCGGAACTCTGGTTGGTGGGGCAGGTGCATCCGGAAATCGTGCCGTTCCTGGCGGAGGTGCCGGGGAATGTCCGGGTGTTGGGGTTTACCCGCGAGGTCGAAACGATTTACCCGCAATGCAGCGTCCACGTTTTTCCATCGGAATGCGAAGGCAGCGCCAAATCGACGTACGAGGCCGCCGCCTGCGGTTTGCCGCAGGTCACGACCCGCGAGGCAGGCGACGTGGTAATCGACGGGGTGAATGGGATCATCATCTCGCCCAATGACGTCGACGCCCTTGGGGCGGCGATCCTGCGGTTCTACGAAGATCCTGAGCTTGGCCGGGCCATGGGCGAGGCGGGCCGGCGACGCGTGGTTTCAGAGTTCACCTGGGATCACTTCCGCACGCGAGTCCTCTCAGCCTACCAGACCGCCTGCGGCGCCCGTGCGGAGGTGCTGCGGGCGTGATCCGGATCCTGGCGGTGCAACTCAAGCGTTTGGGGGATCTGGTGTTAACCACTGCGGCATTGCGCAGCTTACGGCGGGCGTACCCGGATGCCCGCCTGACCGTGGTGGTGGCCGAGTATGCAGCGGACTTGGCTCCGGCCCTCGTTGGTGTGGATGAAATTTTGGTTCACCGGCCCGGAAGGTCCGCCCGGTTTTGGGCACGATTGCTGGCCCGGCGTTTCGACGCCAGTCTCGATTTCACGGGCACCGACCGGTCTGCCCTGGTCAGTCTCCTTTCAAAAGCGCCACGACGTGTGGGGTTACGGCCGCAGGGGCGCCGCCCATTCCGGCGTTGGGCCTACAACGTGCAGGGCTCCGCGCCCGTTCGCGACGTGCACACCTTGGACTTGTACCTCAACCTGGTCAGGCGCCTGCAGCCCGCTGCTCAACCTGCGGAGCCGTTCCTGGAACTGCCGGCCGCCACCCTGGCTTCCGCGATTCGGATCGTGCAGGAGCTCGGCATGGAAACGGGGTATTTCGTGGTGCAGGCCGGCAGCGCACGTTCCGAAAAACTTTGGGTCCCGGAGCGCTGGGCGGAGGTGATCCGCCACGCGATCGCGACTTCCGGGTGCAAATGCCTTTTAACCGGGAGCGGCCACCCCATGGAAGCGGAGCACGTGGAGGCGATCACGCGGACGCTCGGGCCGACCGTCGCCTGGGTTAATCTTGCCGGAAAGACCGATTTTTTGTTAACGTGTGCTTTGATTCAAGGCGCCCAGTTCTTCCTGGGCGTGGATTCCGTGGCCGCGCACGTTGCGGCCGTTTTTCAACGTCCTGAGCTGGTGCTGTTCGGGCCGACCAACCCGTTTCACTGGCGTCCTCGGCACCAGGGCGGCCGGGTGGTCCGTGCCGGGTTCGGACCGGAATACCGGCCATGCGCCCCGGTCGAAAAAGGTTCTCCCATGCGCGAACTGTCGACCGGCACGGTGATCCGTGCTATGGAGAACCTTCGCGGCCGACCGTAGGCCAGGCCCGTGGCGCCTGCCAGCCGGGATCCCGGCGCACGCGCGTCCCGATCTCGACATGGCAAAATATTCGTTCCGAGAAGCTTGGCGCATCGCGGTAGGGCCGTACCGCGACCTTTTCCCCTACCTTAAACCTTACGGCGGCCGTTTTTCCCTGGCGCTTTTGTTCGGTGCTTTCTACGGCGCCGCCAGCGGTCTGCTCCCGCTGGTGATGCGTTACGTGAACGCCCGCCTGTTTCCCCAAGGCAACCACCTCTCCGACCTTACCGGATCGACGGGGCCGGACATCAGCGGCGTCCTGGTCGTCTGCGCGGCTATTCCCTTCATCTTCGTGCTCCGAAGTTTGTGTGATTACCTCAATGCCTACTACATGGCCTGGGTGAGCCTGCGGGTGCTGGCCGACTTGCGCCGTCAGGTGTTCGCCCACCTGCTGCGGCATTCGCTCGATTTTTTCAATCAGGAACGGGCCGGGCTCCTGATTTCAAGGGTCGCCAACGACACCATGGTCGCCCAGAACGCCCTCACCAGCATCAGCAGCGACATCATTAAACAACCGCTCACGATCGTTTGCGCCGTCTACGCCCTCCTCCACCTGGATTGGAAATTCACCCTCATCAGCCTCGTCCTGTTCCCCGTTTGCATGGTGCCCATCGTGGTCTACGGAAAAAAAGTTCGTGCCCAGGGGAAAAAGGAAGAAGCCAACGCAAGCTCGATGATGACCGTGCTTCAGGAAACGTTCGCCGGGATCCGGGTAATCAAAGCATTTGCGCGTGAGGAACGCGAAAACAGCAATTTCGGTAAAATCACGCAGCAACAATTCCGTCATAGCATGAGGGTCCGCCAAGCCATTGAGGTCGTGGGACCGATGGTCGAGGCAGTCGCGGCCCTGGGGGTCGGCCTCGCCCTTTTTTACGTTTGGGCAACCCACTTGTCGGCGGCCAAATTTCTCGCGCTGCTGGCCGGTATTTTCATGCTCTATGACCCGGTTAAAAAGCTAAGCCGGATCCACCTCACGATGCAGAAATGTTTCACGGCCACCACCAACATTTTCGAGATCATGCACCGTGAGCCGTCGATTAAAGACCTGGCCGGCGCGGTTAGGATCGAGGGCAGCCGCGGCGACATCCGCCTCGAAAACGTGACCTTCCGTTACCGGCCGGAGCTGCCGCCTGCCTTGCTGGCGTTCAACCTGCACATCGAGCCCGGCAAATATTATGCCTTGGTCGGCTCCAGCGGAGCCGGCAAGAGCACGGTTCTTTCACTCCTGCTTCGATTCTACGACCCGAATGAAGGTGCGATCCTGCTGGATGGGCGGGACATCCGAACGGTCCGCCAACACTCGTTGCGTGAACAGATCGGCATCGTTTCGCAGGACACGTTCCTGTTCCATGACACGATCCTTAACAACATTCGGTACGGACGGCTGGACGCCACCGAAGCTGAAGTGGTGACGGCGGCAAAACAGGCGTATGCGCATGATTTCATCCTTGCCCAACCCCATGGGTACGAAACGGTAATCGGCGACAAGGGTTGCCTGCTTTCCGGGGGGCAGCAGCAGCGGCTTTCGATCGCCCGCGCCCTCCTGAAGAATGCACCGATTCTGCTGCTCGACGAAGCGATGTCGGCGCTCGACTCCGAGGCTGAGCGCGAAATTCAAGCGGCTTTTGAGCGCCTCGCGCAGGGCCGTACCACCATCGCCATTGCCCACCGGCTCTCCACGGTGCTGAAAGCCGACCAGATCGTGGTGATGCACCACGGCCAGGTCCGCGAGACCGGTACCCACCGTGAACTCCTGCAAAAC
>DASWVC010000045.1:0-2702 GCA_036401335.1 Chthoniobacterales bacterium | reverse complement strand
TTCAGACGTGCGTACCATTTGTAGTTGGCCTCAACCACGGTCCACGGCGCGTTAAGGAGCCAGGTTTGTTCAAACATTTCCTGCGCGGCGTCGTTGTGCTCGTCCCAGCGGCGGCGGTTGCGCCAATCTTCCTCCGTGATTTTCCAGTTCTTGAGGGGATCGGCTTCGCGTTCCCGGAAGCGAGTGAGTTGCTCTTCTTTGGTGATGTGGAGGTACAACTTCACCATCACCGTCCCGTCGTCCGTCAACCAGCGCTCGAGGTCGTTGATCTCACGGTAAGCACGTTTCCATTCGGGCGCGGTGGCAAAACCTTCCACCCGCTCAACCAGCACCCGTCCGTACCAGGAACGGTCGAACACGGCAATCTGGCCGTAGGAGGGTAGCTTGTTCCAAAAGCGCCACATGTAATGGTGCTGGTACTCGTCCTGAGTGGGTTTAACGATAGAGTAAACGCGGTAGCCACGCGGATCCAGCTTTTCCACCACCCGTTTGATGGCACCGCCTTTGCCGGCGGCATCGGGACCCTCTACCACGATGACCAGGTTGCGTTTGGAACCCATCAGGGCACGCTGCTGAGTAACCAGGCGCAACTGGTAATCTTTGAGCTTTTCTTTGTACTCGTCCTGGTTGACGGACCGGTTCTGGTCTAGGTCGTCGAGGATGATGCGTCGTTTGGACGATTTCTCTTCGTTGCCCATGGGAAAGTAGCCAGCGGCTTGGAACTCGTGGTTGGATCAGTTATCCGGCAGGGTAAACGCCTCTTCCTTCAACAGAACAGGCATTCCGTCGCGAACGGGGTAACAGATTTTACCGGTTTCGCAAACCACGCAGTTTGCAAAGGCGTCAACCTCGCGGCGGTCCAGCCAGGTATGAAGCCGTCCCGCGGCCTGGGCTGCCCGCAGCGCCGCCAACTCCTCGATGGTGGCCCAACGCAGTGGTTGCCTCGTGGCCGGGCAACGCAAACAAGCTAACAGGGCGAGGTTCATCCGGGGCCGGACTTGAAGAAGGCAAGGGGCAATGTGCCGTATGGCCGCCGGCAAAGGTCAGTATTTGGGCACCGAAGAATCGACCTGATCTGCCCACGCCAGGATCCCGCCCTCGAGGTTGTGCAACTTTTTAAACCCTGCTTCCTGCAGAATGTGCAGCGCACGCGCACTGCGGGCACCACTCTTGCATTGAAGAACAATCTCGTCGGCGCTATCAAGCTCACTCAGCCGAGCCGGAAGCTCACCCAGGGGGATCAACCGGGAGCCTTGGATGCGGCAGATGTCGTATTCATAAGGTTCCCGCACATCAACGAGCACAAACGGTTCTTTGCGCTCCATTCTCACCTGCAATTCACGTGCACCGATGGACGGCACCGCCAATTCTTTGGCATTTTCCACTTCTGCCTCGGGCAACCCACAGAACTGTTCGTAGTCGATAAGTTCATGGATCGTTGGGTGGTCCCCGCAGATCGGACACTTCGGATCACGCCGGACGGTGAATTCCCGAAACCGCATTTTCAAAGCATCAAAACTGACCAATCGTCCCAGGAGCGACTCGCCCACTCCCAGGATCAGCTTGACGGCTTCAATGGCCTGCATAACGCCGATGATCCCGGGCAACACACCGAGGACCCCACCCTCCGCACAACTCGGGACCATCCCGGGCGGGGGCGGTTCCGGGAACATGCATCGGTAACAAGGACCGCCCAGGTGCGGAGCAAACACCGTGCACTGACCGTCGAACCGGAAAATTGACCCGTAAACGTTCGGCTTCCTCATCAGCACGCAAACGTCGTTGGAAAGGTAACGGGTCGGAAAGTTGTCCGTGCCGTCGATGACCACATCGTAGTCGGCAATGAGCTGCTTGGCGTTGTCACTTCGAAACAGGGTATCAAAGAGATTCACCTGCACGTTTGGATTGATCGCCTTGATTCGGTCCCGCGCCGAATTCAGTTTTTTCCGGCCTACGTCTTCGGTGCCGTGAAGGATCTGGCGCTGCAAATTGGAAAAATCGACCACGTCCGGGTCTGCCAATCCGAGCTGGCCGATTCCCGCTGCCGCAAGGTACAAAGCGATCGGTGAGCCGAGGCCGCCGGTTCCAATGCAAAAGACCCTGGCAGCTTTGAGCCGTTTCTGACCTTCGAGTGTGACCTCCGGCATGATGAGGTGGCGAGAGTACCGTGCGATCTCATCGTTACTGAACTGAATGTCAGCCGAACGTTCTTCAGGGATAATGCTGGCAGCCATAGAAGAGGGGCGGAAGTTAAACGGTTGTTCCGGCTTTTGCAACGGGGCGGGCCGATCTGTCGCGGCATCGACGTCGCCGGCCCTGGTAAGGCCAGGTTTCCGACAGGATTACGGCGCGGCCCTCGGGCAGCGCGGCAAGTCCCTTCGCCAGCCGCACGGTGAGGCGGGCCGCCATCCCAGGGCGCCCAAGGAGGTCACGAAGGGACCCGTGACCCTACGATACCGGATGTCGCGTGGGAACAAGCGGCCCTACTTACCGGAGGCTCCGGCGGTCAACCCCGGCGGCGAAGGGACTCGCCGCCCTACCGGACCGGCCGTATCCGTAACCTGGACACTGCAGGAGACAATGACAATCCGCCGGCCATGAACACGCATTACACCCCTAGGGCTTGCAGGATGAGAGCGTTTGTTTGCGGTCACACGGCATCAACCGGGAAAAGCTCATTTCTTCGCGTACCACCAGCGGTG
>DASWVC010000044.1:0-12517 GCA_036401335.1 Chthoniobacterales bacterium | reverse complement strand
GCACGGTACTGCAGTTGAGCCCCGGTTGTGCCTTTGCTGTTCAGCCCATACAGCTCGAATTTGCCGCCCAGCGTCCCGTTCTTGGTCGCCTCTGCGGCCGCGGCATACATGTCGCCCCATTCCTCCACGATGTTGGTGAGGACGTTGTCCGGGGCAATCTCCGTATGGTCGGTCGACCTGCCGTTGGCGTAAACTCCTTTGTCTTTTGCGGCTTGGATGATGCCCGTTTGTGCGGCGTTAAGCTTGCCGCTGACGAAATCTGCACCCCAGGCGATCAGCGACAAGGCGGCTTCCTTGGCCCCGGCGGCGTCCTCCATGTTCTGGATGTAAATAACCTTTACTTCGATGTCCGGGCGCACACTTTTCGCCCCTTTCCGGTAGGCTCCCACTTGGGCAACGACATTGGGCAGCCCTTCAAGCCCGTTAACCGAGCCGATCTTTCCGCTCTTGCTCATCCGGGCAGCCAGGACGCCCATCAGGTACCCAAACTGCGTGTTGTCGAAATCGATCGAGGCAACGTTCTTGCCGGAACCGGCAGAGCCGGACCCGACCACAAACACCGTTTTAGGGAACTTCGGTCCGACCAGTTCCGCGGCGGAAAGGAAGCGTCCGGTGTGTCCAATCACAAGGTTGTAACCGCGCCGGGCATAGTCGCGAAGGGATTCAGCCATGTCGGCAGGCTGGACGTTCTCCGAGTAGGCGACATCCCAGCCCATGGACTTCAGCTTCGTCACTCCCGCATAACCCTGGGCGTTCCAACTTTGATCGTTGATGCTCCCGGGCAGGAGGACCGCCGCTTTTTCCTGAGCGACGGCGACGGTCGAACCCAACACGGCGGCTGCGCACCAGCCGAGGGCGAGAAATGTGCGGCAGGGCAAGGGGGCGGCAAATGTTTTCAGGAAAGTGAGGACTTCGGGTGTAATCATGGAATGGTGGCGTTTTGGGGACGGCTGCAGGGTAAGGTGGTAATTTGTCAACTGAACATAGCAGTTTCCACGCCAGGGCGTCTATCCTTGATCGTCTTCCAAGCGCCCGGCCTATCAGTTTGCGGTTGCGCCCACGGTCAGGCTCTCGAAGTTAAAAATTCCTCCCTCATCCGAAGAAACGGTCCATGAAGCACCCGGAAAAAACTTATCAGCCAGGCCGCCATTTTCTCCAGATCCCCGGACCTACCAACGTGCCCGACCGGATCCTGCGTGCGATGGACCGGCCCACCATAGATCACCGTGGGCCGGATTTTCCGCCGCTCGCCTTCGCGTGCTTTGACGGCCTGAAGGCCGTCTTCCAAATGAAACGGGGGCACGTGTTTCTTTATCCCGGCAGCGGCACCGGAGCGTGGGAGGCGGGCATCGCCAACACGTTGTCGCCGGGCGATCGCGTGCTGATGTTCGAGACCGGTCATTTTGCGACCCTGTGGCGTAATTTGGCGGTGAGGTTCGGGTTGAAGGTTGATTTTATGCCGGGCGACTGGCGCCACGGCATCGACCCGGCTTTGGTGCAGGAACGTTTGGCCAGGGATTCCGCCCATGAATTCAAGGCCGTGCTTTGCGTCCACAACGAAACCTCGACCGGGGTGACCAGCCGGATCGGGGAGGTTCGGCAGGTCATGGACGCGGTTCAGCACCCGGCGCTGCTGATGGTCGACGCGGTCTCCTCCCTGGGCAGCATCGATTACCGCCATGAAGAATGGCAGGTCGACGTCACGGTGGCAGGTTCCCAAAAAGGGTTGATGCTGCCTCCCGGCCTGGGATTGGTTGCCGCCAGCGAAAAAGCGCTGGCCGCCTCCTCCCATGCTGCCTTGCCGCGGGGTTTCTGGGCGTGGGACGACGTCTTGGAAGCCAACCGCACCGGTTATTTTCCGTACACGCCCGCGACGAACCTCATGTTTGGCCTTCAGGAGGCGATTGCCATGCTGGTGCAGGAGGAAGGCTTGGACCGGGTTTTCAAACGTCACGAGCGTCACGGGGAAGCAACCCGGGCAGCGGTGGACGCGTGGGGATTGCAACTGGTTTGCGCCGACCCCCGCGAGTACAGTCCTTCCTGCACGGCGATCCTCATGCCCGACGGGTACGACGAAGCGCATTTTCGCAGCTTTGTCCTGGAAAATTACAACCTGTCGCTGGGCGCAGGGCTCTCCAAACTGAAAGGCAAGGCGTTCCGGATCGGGCATCTCGGCGACCTGAACGACCTCACCTTATGCGGCACCCTGTGCGGTGTTGAAATGGGACTGGCCGGGTTTGGGGTGCCGAGCAAGTCAGGCGGGGTGGATGCCGCCATGGCGGTGTTGCGGCAGAAAGCTTGAGTGCCCATCCGGGTGGGGCGGGGTGTCGGGGTGGCAAAGCAGCCCCGTCGCACCCGCCGGGCAGGGATGGTGGCCCGTGAGCGCCCGCCTTCGCTTCCGGCCGGCGGGGAAGACCGAGAGGACCCTGCCCTACCGGGGGTCGAGGAGGGACACGCGACCCTGCCGAAAGCTCCGTCATCCCCCCAGCGGCGAAGGGACTCGCCGCCCTACCGGGCCGCCGCTCGATCCGGTGTCCCTTTGGGATCTATACCGTTTGTCAAAAGTCCGTTCCGAAATGCTCCGCTCGGCTTCCACGTCGATACCCCGGTCACGAAGGGACTCGTGACTCTACCGGACCGGGCCTTCCCGCATCCTTTTTCCACCCCTCCGGCTTCATTTCGGAAAGGATTTCTGGCATTTGGTCTAGGTCCTTAATTTTAGTGCCATCACCCCGTTACGCCGACACGCCGATACCCCGACACCCTCTTTATCCGCGCCCTCACGCACCTGTCGCTTCCCGGATCCTGTTTTCAAAACGGGTAAATTCCTTCAGGAACACGAGCGGCACATCGCCGGTTGGTCCATTCCGCTGCTTCGCGATGATCAACTCGGCCTCGCCGGCTTTCTCCTGCTTGCCTTCGTCATCGGTTTCGTAGTACTCCGCCCTGACCAACAAGCCCACGACGTCGGCGTCCTGCTCAATGGAACCTGACTCGCGGAGGTCGCTCAAACGCGGCCGGCCACCCTCCTTGGCCCGGGTGTCCGGTTGGCGGTTCAGCTGAGCGATGACAATGATCGGCAGCTGCAGCTCCTTGGCCAGCGATTTAACCCCGCTGGAAATTTCCGCGATTTCCAACTGGCGGTTGTCCTGGGCCCGCCGGCTCGGGGAGCGGAGGAGTTGCAGGTAATCAATGACGATCAACTGAATGTCGTACATCGATTTCAAACGCCTCGCTTTGGCCCGCAACTCGAGGATGCTGAGGCCGGGCGTGTCGTCGATGTAGAGCCGGGCCGAAGCCAGCTTCGCTGCGGCGGTCGTCAGGTTGGGAAAATCCCGCTCGGAAAGGAACCCGGTCCGGACCTTTTGCAGGTTGACCTTCGCACGGGAGCAAAGCAGGCGTTGGACCAGTTGCTGGCTGCTCATCTCCAGGCTGAACACCGCCACCGCCTTCCCAACTTCCAAAGCGACGTGCTCGGCGATGTTCATGGCCAGCGCCGTTTTACCCATGCTCGGCCGCGCCGCGATGACGATCATCTCCGCTGCGTGCAGGCCGTTGGTCATCCGGTCAAGTTCGACGAAACCGGTCGGCAATCCCGTGACTGCGCCTCGGTGTTCGTACAATTTTTCGATCTGTTCGATGGCTTCCATGACCAGGTCCTTGGTCGGGATCACATCCGTTTGCACGTGCTCGCCGGTAATTGCAAAAACCTCCCGCTCGGCTTCATCCAGGAGCATCCCCAGTTCCTCCTGGTGGTCGTAGCACCGCGTGGAAAGCTTGTTGCAGGCGAGGATCAGGCGCCGCAAAACGTATTTCTCACGGACGATCTCGACGTAGTATTGGGCGTTGGCCGCCGTCGGCACAAAACTGTAGAGTTCATCGAGGTACTCCGGCCCGCCGATCTCTTCCAGACGGGTTCGGTCTTTCAGCGTCTGCTTGAGCGTGACGAAGTCGACCGGTTTGCCCTTGTCATTGAACTCAAGCACGAGTTCATACACGATCTGGTGAGCCGGAAGGTAAAAAGCGTCCGTTCTTAACCGCAGGACACAATAGTCGGCAACTTCCCGCGGGGACAGCAGGAGGGAACAAATAACCCCTTTTTCGCCATCCTCGCTAAAAGGGAGGCTTCGGGGCGCATCCCGGCCGAGCGTGGGCTGGTGAAGAAGTTGTGAATAACTCTTAGCCGGATTTGCCTCTCCAGAACCCGGCACTTTCGCGGGGATCTCAACCGATTGAACCGAACCGGGAGAACCTTTGGGCATCGATCAGCCTAGGTAGCCGTCGTCCGGGGTTTACGTCGTACCCGGGTTTTGCTGGAATCCAAGTCTGGCGAAGGCGGTTCCGGAGCTGGTTCCTTGACGTTCAACTTTACTTCCACCTTGAGGACTGCCGCGACATTGGCATGAAGGCGCACCGGGATTTCCTGCAGCCCGGCCTCTTTGATCGGTCGTTCAAGCTGAATCCGGTGACGGTCCAGGGTAATGCCGTGCTCCGCGCTGAGTTTGTCTTCGATGTCCTTCACCGAAACGGAGCCAAACGCCTTTCCGGTTTCACCCGCTTCCAGGGTGAAATCCAGTTTTGTCTTGTTGATCCGGCGGGCAAATTCCTCTGCCTCGTTTAACTCGCGGGATTCCCGCTCACTTCGCTGGCCGCGGAGCTGGTTTAAACGTTTCAGGTTGCCCGGAGTAACCTCGTAAGCCTTTCCCTGAGGCACCAGGAAATTGCGTGCGTAACCGGTTCGCACCTTGACGATGTCCGCCTCGGCTCCCAGGCCGGGGATGTTTTCCTTTAAAATAATTTCGGTCAAAGCCATACGAGTTTTTGCGTAAAGACGGGGTGGGACGGGTACATGGTAAACGGCGCGGTGTCAAGCCGGTCGGACCCTGCCGGCGATTGACCCCGACCGTTTAGGGGCTGGGGTCAGAAATCATTTTGTGAACGTCCGCAAGGCGTCTTCGCCATTTGGGAAAACTCTGAACACCTGGTCCAACCGGGCAATCTCGAACACCATTTTTACATTGTCCTGCAAGCCGGAAAGCGCGAACTGGCCTCCATAGCCCTGCACGCGCTGAAGGGCATCGATAAACAAGGCCAGTCCGGAACTGTCGACGTACGTCACGTGTTCCAGGTCGACGACAATCAGCGGCGCCTTGCGCTCGATCAACGGATCGAGTTGGAGGGCGACATGCGGCCTTTCGTTAAGGTCGATTTCCCCGCTGAGCCGCAGGATTTCGGGTGACATTTTTGCAGGTAACACTGAATGGCCGGGGGGGCAACGCGAAACGGGGCGACGGAAATTTCCGGGACGAGCTCAAGGCGAGGTACAAACCAGCCGATTCCTGCAGTTTATAATAATTGTAATTTCCATACAGGCCTGACATGCTTCTGAAACCCAGGCTCGGACGCAGGCGCATCAGGCTGCCCGTCGTACATTGCTATTCGTTTACCGTGTTTACGGAACACTGGCGTGAAATCCGCCATTTCTACACCTACCTTCTCGGAGCCCAAGTGGTCAGTGAGCGCGAATACCGGTACACCGACCTGCTCGTGGGAGGGATGCCGATCTGTTTCCGAACCTGTGAAAACGGCGAGCACATTTCTCATTTTCACCTGTACTTTGCGCTCCTGAACCGACAGCCCATCATCGAGCGGCTTCAACAGGCAGGCATTATCCTCCGGTTGGACGGCACGTACGCCAGTTTCCTCGATCCGGAAGGTCGCACCATCAAGCTCTCCAAAGGGGGAACCGTCCAATAATGGGCAGCTCCAGCTCCCGGAAACCATGGTTCACGCCTTGATAGGGCCTAAGCCGATCCGGCGACGGCGCGTCTAGGGCCGGGCATGCACGGCTGACGCCTGGTGAACCGTCTGGTCGTCCGTCGAACAGAATTCGCCGGATTGGCCGCAGCCCTTATTCATCCTCATCGTCCGGAGGCTCTGGCGGCAGTTCCTCGTTTTCGACGGTGAACCGGCGTTTGCGCTTATTCAGCGGCAGCGGCGAGATCGTCATGCTGATGCTCTTGCCCATCAGCTTCGGTTCCATCTCCACCTGACCCATCGTCAGCAAATCCTCCTTGAGGCGTTGCATGATCCGGTCACCCAGTTCCTTGTGGCTCATTTCCCGGCCGCGGAACTGCAACTGCATCTTTACCTTGTTCCCCTTATCAAGGAACTGTTCAGCGTGCCGCACTTTGACCATGTAGTCGTGAGGATCAATGTTCACGCGGAACTTGATCTCTTTGAGCTTGGAACCACCTGGTTTACGGTCTCTATCCTGCTTGGATAAGTCGTAGCGGTATTTTCCAAAATCAACGATTTTGCAAACCGGGGGCGTGGCGTTCGGAGCCACCTCCACCAAGTCAAGGCCGAGCGATTGGGCCCGGCGCAAAGCATCCTGGATCTTCATGATCCCAAGCTGCTCGTTGGATGCCGCGAGAATGACACGCACCTCGCGCGCTCGAATTCGGCTGTTAACTCGAATCTGCTGCTGCTGAATAAACCTATCTCCGGTATAGCACGCCTAAGGGCTAAAGGCCGTGCTCAATCAAGTTGCCTTTCGTGAATCTCCTTGCGAATCTGTTCCAAGAAGCGGGCCGCACCTTGTGCCCCTTCGTCGCCGCGTCTGCGGCTGCGAACAGAGACCTCGCCGGCCTGCTCTTCGCGCGCCCCGACGACCAACATATAGGGGACCTTCTCGAGCTGGGCAAGGCGAATTTTAGCGCCCACTTTATCCGATGTTTCGTCAACCGCGGCCCGGACGCCCGCTTTCCAAAAAAGCTGCTGCGTCTGCCGCGCGTAAGCAAGGTGTTTATCGGAAATCGGCAGCACCCGGACCTGTTCGGGCGCCAGCCAAACGGGAAAGTTGCCCGCGAAATGTTCGATCAGGACGCCGCAAAAACGTTCCATGGACCCGAACGGCGCCCGGTGAATCATGACGGGGCGGTAAGGTCGATTGTCTGGCCCGACGTACGTGAGGTCAAAACGTTCCGGCAGGTTGTAATCCACCTGGATGGTGCCGAGTTGCCACTCCCTGCCGATGGCATCTTTGACGACAAAATCGATTTTTGGTCCGTAAAAGGCTGCTTCCCCCGGTTCCTCGGTGAAGTTGACCTGCGCTCCCTGGGCGACGTTGCGCAGGGCCGCCTCGGCCCGGTCCCACAAGGCCGGGGCGCCAGCGTACTTGTTCGAATCAGGATCTCGCATCCCTAACCGGGCGCGGAACTCCGTCAGCCCAAGGGTGCCCAGCACCTTCAGGCTCAGATCAAGGCACGCCCGCAGTTCCTGTTCAACCTGGTCCTCGGTGCAGAACAGGTGACCGTCGTCCTGCGTGAACCCACGGGCGCGGGTCAGGCCGCCCAGTTCCCCGGATTGTTCCCACCGGTAAACGGTGCCAAACTCGGCGAGGCGGATCGGCAGGTCCCGGTACGAGTGCGGTGCCGAAGCGTAGATCTTGATGTGCATCGGGCAATTCATCGGCTTCAGAAGGTAGCCGTCGAGTGAGCCCTCGCGCAGCCGGTTAGCCAGTTCCGCACAGGTGCAACCTTCCTCAGCGAGGGCGCGAAGCTGCTCCGGCTCCACGAGGGGCGGGAACTGAGAATCGCTGTAGAAGGGGTAGTGGCCCGACGTCCGGAACAGGTCCAGCTTTCCGATGTGCGGGGTAAAAACCTCGGTGTACCCCTGGTCTCGAAGTTCGCCGGCGATGAAGTCCTGCAATTGCCGGCGGATGATGGCCCCTTTCGGTTTCCAGAGAACCAGCCCTTGACCGACTTCCTCATCAAGGTGGAAAAGACCCAGGTCGCGCCCAAGTTTGCGGTGGTCGCGCTTCTTGGCTTCTTCCAGTTGCGCGAAGTGCCGATTCAGTTCCTCCCGGGTGGCAAAGGCCGTGCCGTAAACCCGCTGAAGCTGCGGGTTGTTGGCGTCGCCTTTGTAGTAGGCGCTCGCGATGTGCGTGAGTTTGAAAGCTCCGATTTTGGAGGTGTCGGCCACGTGGGGCCCTGCGCAGAGGTCAAGGAAATCCCCGTTGCGGTAGAACGTAATTTCCTCGTCCTCGGGGAGGTTCTGAAGGATGTCGAGTTTGTATTTGCTGGCAACGGGCCTTGGGCCAAGCGCACCGAGGGAGCCATCCTGAGCCGCTTGCAGGGCTTCCTCCCGTGACGCCACGATTCGTTCAAACGGCTGGGCCGCGGCAATCACCTGGACCATCTCCTGCTCGATCTTGGCCAGGTCCTCCGCCGACAGGTGATGGGACAGTTCGAGGTCGTAATAAAATCCATTCTCGACCGGGGGACCCGCCGCAAACTGGGCTTCCGGAAAAAGGCGCAGGAGGCCAGTCGCCAGGATGTGTGCACACGAGTGCCGAAGCCGTTCAAGGTCCGACATCTCCCGGCGTTCGGCCAAAGTTTTTTGTGCCATCGGATGGGAGCGGAAACTACACGCCGCCTTGCGGTTGCACTAGCGCGATTTTCGGGGCAAGCGCACGAAAACCGCTCGGCAAACGAAAGGGGCTGGGGTATGAGGTGAATGCTTTTGGCAAGATGGATGCACCATTCCATGAAATCAGCGGAGGGATAACGGCTCCTCGAGGGTTCCGGGCTGCCGCGACGTGCTGCGGGATCAAGGAATCGAGCGGCGGCCGGGACGACGTGGGGATGATCGTTTCCGATGGCCCGGCGGTCGGGGCGGCGACCTTCACCACCAACAAAATCAAAGCGGCTCCCGTGCGCGTTTCGATGACCCACCTGCGTTCGGCTGACCTGCGTGGGGTGATCGTCAATAGCGGCAACGCCAATGCCTGCACGGGAGCCGTCGGCATCCTCAACGCCAAACGCATGGCCGCCGCCGCCGCCGCGGCGGTCGGCCTCAAGGCAAAGCAGTTTCTCGTGTGCTCGACCGGCCGGATCGGACGGAACCTGCCCATCGAACGTCTTGAAGGCTGCCTGCCAGACTTGGCGCGAAAGCTCAGCGTGGACGGAGGCGAGGCCGTCGCGCGGGCGATCATGACCTCCGACACCTTTGCCAAGGAGATCGCGATTGAGTTTACGCTTCAGGGTAAACCCGTGCGCATTGGCGGCATTGCGAAAGGGGCGGGCATGATCAATCCCGACATGGCCACCATGCTCTGTTTTGTGACCACTGACGCGATCCTGGCGAAGCGCCACCTTCAGGATCTCTTTCGAAGCAGCGTCGAGCAGTCTTTCAACCGCATCACCATTGACGGAGACATGAGCACCAACGACACGGCCATCTGTCTGGCGAGCGGCCGGGCTGAGGTCGCGGCGTTGCAGGAGCCGGATTTTGCCACCTTCGCCAGCGGCTTGCATTTTGTAACGCGCCAGCTTGCACGGATGATTGTGGAGGACGGGGAGGGGGCGACCAAGTTCGTCGAGGTGCACGTGAAGAACGCGGCGACTTACCAGGATGCGCGGAAGGCGGCGGAAGCGGTCGCAAACTCCACCCTGGTAAAATGCTCGTGGTGCGGCGAGGACCCGAACTGGGGCCGGGTGATGGACGCGATCGGGTATTCGACGGCCAAAGTGCGTGAGGAAATGGTGGACATTTTTTACAGCGGTGTCATCGCGGTGAAGCACGGCGGAGCAAGCGGCACGCCGGAGGACAAACTGCAGGAAGTCCTCCGGAACAGAAACTTTACCGTCACCATTGACCTCCATCTGGGGACGGCCGAATACAAAGTGTTCACGACGGATCTGACGCCGGAATACGTGCGACTTAACCTGGGCGAATAGCGGGAGAAACTATCAGTCACATGCTTCACCATCGCGCGGTCGAAAAAGCAGAGGCATTACTGGAGGCCCTTCCGTTTATTCAGAGGTTCAGGGGTCAAACGTTTGTGATCAAATACGGCGGCAGCGCCATGGAGGATGAGCACCTCATCGAGCGGTTGTTGCGCGACGTCGTCTTTCTGGAAGCCGTCGGGGTGCACCCGGTGCTGATTCACGGCGGGGGCAAAGCCATCACACAGCGCATGCGCGAGGCGGGGCAGGTGCCCCGTTTTGTTTCCGGGTTGCGGGTGACGGATGCCACGGCTGTCAAGATCGTCGAGGCGGTGCTGGACGGGGTTATCCGGCCCAAGATCGTCGACACCATGAAAACATTTGGCGGACGGGCCGAAGGCTTTTCCGGACGCGATGTTTTTCTGGCGCGCAAATTGCCCCCTCAGATTGACGGCAAGCAACTGGTGGACGTCGGCTTTGTCGGCGAAGTCGTCTCGCTGCGCCTCGACGAGGTGCGTGAAGCGATCGAGCGGGGCGTCGTGCCGGTGATTTCGCCGGTCGGGCAAAATGAGACCGGCGTGTTGCTAAACGTGAACGCGGACGTCGCGGCCGGGGCATTGGCGGGCGCGCTGCGTGCAGCCAAGATGGTTTATGTGAGTGACGTGCTGGGCGTCATGCGTGACATCAAAGATCCTAATTCCTTGATCCCGACGGTGAGCCGCGAAAATGCGGCCCGGCTGATCGGCGAAAAGATCATCGAAGGCGGCATGATTCCGAAGGTCCAGTCAGCGGTGTCAGCGTTGGGACAAGGCGTCGGAAAAGTCCATCTAATTGACGGCCGGATCCCGCACGCGCTGCTGCTCGAGATGTTCACCGCGCGCGGCATCGGGACGGAAGTGGTGGCCTGAGGATACCGGGTTCCGACCCATAACCGGGCACCGGGGGCGCAGAATCGCTTGTTCTGACTTTTCGTCCGGGTTATCATCGCGGCTTCGACATGGACAGCTCTGACGCCAAACAGCTTTTCGCCGATTTTGTGGTTCCGAACTACGGGCGTTACGATGTGGTGCTGGACCGCGGCGAGGGTACCCGGGTCTGGGATGACGCAGGAAAATCCTACCTCGATTTCGGCGCCGGCATCGCCGTTTCCGTGCTTGGTCACCGGCACCCCCGCATCCTGGAAGCATTGAGCTTCCAGGGGGCACGCCTCATCCACACCTCAAACCTCTATTACACCCGGCCACAGGGCGAGCTTGCGCGGCGTCTGGTCGAGCTCACCAGACTGCCGGGAAAGGTCTTTTTTGCCAACAGCGGGGCCGAGGTCAACGAAGCTTTGATCAAAGCGGCGCGGAAATTCGGCAACGAATGCATTCCAAAGAGCGGTCAGGCTGAGCCAAGGTACGAGATTCTTACATTTCACCGTTCTTTCCACGGCAGGACCATGGCGGGGATTTCGGCGACGGCGCAGGAGAAAGTAAAAGTGGGTTTTGGCCCGCTGTTGTCGGGATTCCGGCATTTGCCGTACAACGACCTGGGCGCGGTAAAGGATGCCATTTCGCCCCAGACCGTCGGCATCCTCATGGAAGTGGTCCAGGGTGAGGGCGGCATCCATGTGGCGGCGCCGGAATTCCTGCATGGGTTGCGGGCCCTTTGTGATGAACATGATCTGCTGCTCATGTTCGACGAAATCCAGTGCGGACTTGGCCGGGTAGGCACTTGGCGCGCGTGGGAAGATCTTGATCCCACCGTGATGCCGGATGCGGTCAGCTGGGCCAAAGGAATCGGCGGGGGGTTTCCTTTGGGGGCAGCCTGGTTTGGTCAGAAATCCGTGCAACGGCGCGAAGGGGGCGCGATCAAATTTTGCGACCTGCTGCAACCTGGCACCCATGGCACCACTTTTGGCGGAACGCCGTTGGCGTGCGCGGTGTCGCTGGCCGTCCTTCGTGCGATCGAGGAAGAAGGGTTGCTGGCCCATGTGCGCCGGCTTGGGGCCGAGGCGGTGCAGAAGCTGCAGGCAGTAAAAGGGGTGAAGGAGGTGCGCGGGTTCGGCCTGATGCTCGGCATGGAGTTGGATGAGCGCCTCGCCGCAGCGACTCAAGGCAGCGGGCCGACGGCTGCGCTAGCGGTAGTGACCCGCCTGCTGCAAAACGGGCTGATGGCAGTTCCGGCCGGCCCTACGGTGATCCGGTTTCTGCCGCCTTTGAACGTGCGCCCGGAGGAGGTCGACGAGGCGGTGGCCATCTTGGCCGCGACTTTGCAGAGCTTTTGACCAAAGCGGAGAAAGGGAGCACGGATGAAGCACTTTTTGTCCATCGAGCAGTTAACTCGCGAGGAACTGCACCAGTTGCTGGCTGCCGCGCAGGTTTTTAAAGACGCACGTTCTCGCAAGCCTCAGGATCTGCTTTCCGGCCAGACTTGGGCGCTGCTATTCAACAAGCCTTCTACCCGGACCCGGGTGAGTTTCGAGGTAGGTTTACGTGAGCTTGGGGCCAGCGCCATGTTCCTGTCCCCCGCCGATATCCAGCTCGGACGAGGTGAGCCCATCGTGGACACGGCACGGGTGTTGGGCCGGATGGTTCACGGGGTTATTATTCGCACTTTTGCGCAGGCCGACCTGTTCACCTTTGCCGAGCATGGGCAGATCCCGACCATCAATGCGTTAACCGACGAGGAGCACCCGTGCCAGATTGTAGCGGACCTTTTCACCATTCGCGAGCATTTCAAAAACCTTGAGGAGCTTACCGTCTGTTTTCTTGGCGACGGCGATTGCAACGTGGCCCGTTCCT
>DASWVC010000043.1:0-3419 GCA_036401335.1 Chthoniobacterales bacterium | reverse complement strand
GCTCTTCGACGTACTTGCGCACGTAGGTCTCGCCGGTTCGCGCCGTCACATTCCAGTCGATGGATCGGATTTCGTCACCGATCTGGTACAGGCGAAACTCGTCAAAGTTCATCCCTCGCCCTTTGAAGACGCTGTGGTACTCCCCGGAAAAGGCATTTTCCACAAAACGCCGGGTGCGTAGTTCCAGTCGGCGGATTTTGTTGATGATGTCTCGAGTCGACGCCATGACGCTCAAGGAACCGGCAGCCCGGCGAAGATCTTCTCGATCACACTCTCACTGGTGACTTCTTCGGCTTCGGCTTCGTAGCTGACCACCAAACGGTGCCGCAGCACGTCCGGCCCGACCGATTTTACGTCGTGCGGAGTCGCGTAGCCCCGCCCGTCGAGGAAAGCGTGGGCGCGCGCCGCCAAAGTCAGATTGATGGTTGCGCGGGGAGATGCGCCGTACCGGATCAGGCCTTCCATGCCCAGCTTGTATTGCTCGGGGTGGCGGGTCGCCCAGACGACATCGACGATGTAATCCTTTACGCGGTCATCCATATAGATTCCGTTCACCAAACGTCGGGCTTCCACAATCTGCTCCGTTGCCACCACCGTGCGTGCATCCAGTTGCGGTTCGGAAGTGCCCATCAGGTCCAGAATCCTGCGTTCTTCCACTTTGGTCGGGTATTCAATCCGCAATTTCAGCATGAAGCGATCGAGCTGAGCCTCCGGCAACGGGTAAGTCCCCTCCTGTTCCAGGGGGTTCTGGGTTGCCATCACCAGAAACGGGTCCGGCAAAGGAAAAGTATTTTCGCCGATGGTGACCTGGCGTTCCTGCATCGCTTCCAAAAGTGCACTCTGGACTTTGGCGGGTGCACGGTTGATTTCATCCGCTAGAATCAAGTTGGCGAAAATCGGGCCGAGTTTGGGCCGAAATTCACCTTCACGCGGGTAGTAGACCAGGGTGCCGATCAGATCGGCGGGCAGCAGGTCGGGCGTAAACTGCAACCTTTGAAACCGGGTTCCGAGCGTGGCGGCGAGCGTCTTGACGGTCAGGGTTTTAGCGAGACCCGGAACCCCCTCCAACAGAATGTGCCCGTTTGAGAGCAGCCCAATAAGAAGGCGGTCAATTAAGTACCGTTGTCCCACGATTACCCGACCGAGCTCCGCTTGCAGGGGTGGAATCCAGGTTCCGGCCTCTTGGATCCGTTCACTCATCGCCTCGGTCAGCATGGGCCTAGCTAAGCACAGAATTTACCCGGAAGACAGGGGAGTGGGGACGTCGCGAAGGTGACGTCGGGCAACGGTCACGGATGTTTCCCGCCTATTTTGCTTTGCAACCACGTAAAAAGGAACCATCCTTGGGAGGTTTGTACCCGACGCCTTGGCAAAGAAAGACACTTTGGAACGCGATCACGGGACTCTCGCTGCTCGTGATCGGCGGCCTGCTCGTATTTATCGTCTTTGTTGCAGCCAAATTGCTCGCCTTCCTTCAGCCGTTGCTCCTGCCGGTCGCCATTTCCGGCGTTTTGGCTTACCTCCTTGAGCCGGTGGTAAGCTGGCTTGCGCGGCGTCGTACCCCCCGTTTGCTGGCCGTCTTCGTCGTCTTTGCCGCGTTTGTGATGTGTGGAACGCTGCTTTTCGGCGGCATCGGGCCGTCGGTCTACACGGAAAGCGTAAAGTTCTCCACGGCTTTGCCCGGTTACTTGGACAGGGGATGGAACCTCCTCGACAGCTTTCTCGAGAAGAACCTCGCCAAGCTGCCCCAACTCAGCGCCAGCGACGGGAAACAGGGTAAACCCAGCTTGCCGGCAACGGATGCCGAAGCCGCGAGGCCGGGTCTGGAAAAATTCCGCAACAACCCTTACGTCCAACAATCGCTTCAGTACGTGAAGGAGCAGTTGCCCGGCCTGGTGCAACATACCTGGACCGTGGCCGAGGGCAGCCTCACCGGCGTGTTCGGGGTGTTTGGCATTCTCTTTGGACTGCTGATCGTGCCCATCTACTTGTTCTACTTTCTTATGGAAAGCCCGCGCATCGCGCTGTTGTGGCCGAATTACCTGCCGTTGCGCAAATCGGAGTTCCGGGACGAGGTCGTCATCGTCCTGTCCGAAATCAACCGCTACCTCATCAACTTTTTCCGGGGCCAGCTGGTGGTGAGCATGATTGATGGTTGCCTTACGGCCATTGGGCTCTCGATTTTAGGGCTTCAATTTGGGTTTCTGATCGGCCTGTTGCTGGCTTTCCTCGGCATCATGCCGATTGTCGGCTTTGCCGTCTGCTACATTCCCGCCGTTCTTATCGCCTTCGTCCAGTTTACCGACTTCGTGCATCCGCTCTGGGTTACCGCCATCTTTTTCCTGGTGCAGCAGATCGATGGAATGATCGTCGCACCACGCATCGTCGGCAATTCTGTGGGGTTGCACCCCCTCACCGTGATTTTTTCCGTATTTCTCTGGACGTTGGTGCTTGGCGGTCCGCTGGGGGCGTTGCTGGCGGTTCCGTTAACCGCGGCGCTCAAGGTGTTAATGCAGCGTTACGTCTGGGAACGGCAACGAAACCTGTTCTTCGATGACGAGCCGGAAAAAGCCGATTCGGAAATTGAAATTGCGACGTAGCTGCCATTTTGGTGCCCGGTGCCATGTTGGCAAGGATGGCCCCGGCGAACTGGTCCGGAGCCATCCTGCAGTCACGTCCGGTCCTGTGCCGGACACGAACCGCACATGCTACCCTGTGGTTTGGCCCAATCTATCAATCCGGTTCTGCATGCGGGATTGGCGTTTCTGCTGCAGATTCTGCCACGTGGTAACCTGTTCAGGGTTCAGCAGGCCTTTGAGGTAATTTAGCTCTGCCGCGCGCACCTTGGCCAGTTGCGCCGCTGCCTGCCCCAGGGCGGCCGCGTCCGTCGAAATTGCCGGTTGATCGTCAGCGTTGACGTCCGCTTGAAGCTTCAGCTTGGCGGCCATTATGCCCGCCATGGCGGTGCGAAATTCCGCTTTGTGCTGTTGGCGGTACGTCTTCAAGTCATTTTTCTGCGTGTCGCTCAGGTTCAGCTTTTCCGCTATCCAATTGCCATGGTGTCCCTTTTCACCGCGCGCCGCCAAAGGCGCGCTCTGCGGCTGGTCGGGGGTCTGAGCCTGAAGTGAGCTGCAGGCAAGGGTTGCCAAGATCGGAACTAAGAAAGGTCTAAAGTTCATATTGTCTGAAGCGACGCTGAAGCGATCCGGCGGGTTACACCGTTTGTTTCCTTCCGACCGAATTAACGCGGCGCGGCGGCGACCTCCGGACGAAACGTTTCATCGAGGTTGAAGTCCTTGCCCGACCCAAGACCGATGAGTTGCCGCTCCCGCAAGCTTTGCCTGGGCCATAAAATCTCCGCCCACACTTGTTAATTGCGCACGGTCCGGGGGCGGGGTGCTGGGGCCCTAGCCGGTTTC
>DASWVC010000042.1:0-10162 GCA_036401335.1 Chthoniobacterales bacterium | reverse complement strand
TTTTGAACCGTTACCGGTCGTGGGCCCCCCAAGGCACCTCACTGGTGGCCAACGTTGGCCGTTGCGGTTGGAAGCGTGTCGCTGGCTCAAATCCCTTTCTGCCGGGAGAGCCGAACCTGAAGGCAATGAGTTCACAGTCAGACACGTCCTCAAACGCTGCCGTCGCGCAAGCCGTCGAACGCATCCGGGTCGCCATGTTGACGACTCATGAGCAAGGGGGAGGCCTTCGGTCCAGGCCGATGGTTTGCGTCGGCCTGGACCAGGATGCCCTCTGGTTTATTACCAAGGAACACACCGGCAAAGTTGATGAGGCTCAACGGCAGCATGCAGTTAACGTCACCTTCGCGTCTCCCGACCAGGATGCGTACGTATCCATAACGGGGCAGGCGCAACTTGTGCACGACCAGCAGTTATTTCAAAAGCTCTGGCAGCCTGACTTGGCCCGATGGTTCCCGCAAGGGGGTGGCGGTGCCGATATGGCCCTCCTTCGGGTTGACATCCAGCACGCTGAGCACTGGAACTTCGCCCAGTCTTAATCCTGCCCGGCGCGGGCTGCTGGTTTCCGGGCCATCCGCCAGCCTTCACTCATGCGATCTCCTGTATGCGCGACGACGAGGAGAACTACGAGGACAAGGAGCAGGGGAGTGAAGTGGATGCTCACGTCAGCCACGCTGCCGAACCACGAAACACATCATCGGACGAGGGTAAAACCTCCGATGAGGAAAAAAGCGTTTCTTCGACGAAACCTGAACAGCTTTGACTCACGATGGACAAGACCATCCGAGTGCTCCTTTATAGCGAATCCGAAGTTGACCAGGTGATGGATGCATTGCGCGCAGCCAACGTGACCCGGGACCAAGCTAAACTCGAAAAACCGACCCCGCAGCAGCAGCGGTCGAACGTACAATCAAAACAGCGAAGTGCAACCAGGACCGCGATCTTCGGAGCGATCGGAGGTGTCTTCATCGGGCTCCTGATCGGCCTGCTGGGAGGGCAAAGCTCATCCCATAGCACCGGCCCGGCTGCGCACGGGGCTTTTGGCCACACCCTTTTGCTGGTCGTGGTGTGTGCCCTGTTTTTGGGCATCTTCGGTGCCATTTTCGCCGTCGGCATGAACAAACTGTCTGCCAGCCCGGTGAATGAAAGTTCCGGAGCGCAACGGCCTGTTTTGGTGATTCAGGCGAAAGATGACGAGCAGGCAGCGAAGATTCAGGCCATCATCGCGCAACGCCAAGGTGCGGCGCAGATCGACAAAGACCAGACCCGGCCCGCTCCATAGCCAACCCCTTTATGTCGACAACTGAAGATTATCCCGGACCAACGCAAAACGATCCGGCCAAGCAAGACAATCCCGGAAGCCAGGAACACCCTCCGGCTGATGCCGGAAAAGCCAAACCGAGCGGCCTGGAGCGGAAGCAGGAACAAGAAGGTGCAGGTCAAGACTAAGCAGGCCCGACCTTTGCAAACATTGAGGGTACCTTTTGCACCCTCGCTCGGGAAAGGACCGTCATCCGTTGACAATTTCCCCGCCATTGGGGTGCAAAACCTGTCCGGTCAGGTACGATGCTTGGGGTGAAGCTAGAAAGACGTAACACGCCGCAATCTCCGGAGGTTCCCCCGCCCGTCCCATGGGGACCTCAAGGTCAAGCCTTGCTGCCTGATCTTCAGTCCCCGGGGTAAGCGCTTTGGGAGTCCAGATTGGGCCCGGGGCAACCGCATTTACCCGGATACCACGGCTGGCCAACGCTTTCGAGAGGGAGCGGGTGAGCGAGACCACCGCACCTTTTGAAGCCGCGTGGTCAAGGAAAACGTGGCTCCCCAGGTAAGCGGCCACCGACGCCGTATTAACGATGGAAGCACCGGCATGAAGGTGGGGCAACGCCTGCTTAACCAGGTATACCTGGGCGTAAACATTGGTCCGAAAGGTTTGCTCCAGCCGTTCCCGGCTCAGGTCTTGCAAATCGCATTCAGCCAGGGCTTCAGCTGCGTTGTTCACCAGGATGTGAATCGCACCAAAGCGTTCAACCGTTTTTGCTACGATTTCGGAGCAGAACGCTTCTGAGCCCACGTCACCGGCCAGCAAAAGGGGTTCCCCGCCAGCGCTACGGATGAGGTTTGCTGTGGTCTCAGCGTCTGCGTGTCCGCTGTGATAAACGACTACAACTCCGGCGCCTTCCTGGGCGAACGCAACGGCGATCGCCCGCCCAAGGCCCTGGTCCGCTCCGGTGATGATGGCCACCCTGCCCAGGAGACGCTGCGTTTCTGCGGGAGTTCCGGCCGGCTGAACCGGTTCGGTCTGCAGCACTGCCTCCAGCGGAGGCAGCTGGTTCGGTTCTTCTAACGTTTCAGACATAAACAGTGCCCATTCCGGCCAGTTCAAAGGTGTGAGGGTCTCAAGTTTTCAACTGCTTTGTTTTCGGCCGGCGTTTCGGGCCCGCCCCAGCGCTTCCAGAAGCTTATTGGGCGCGAAAGGCTTAATCAGATGATC
Source organism: Chthoniobacterales bacterium (assembly GCA_036401335.1). Lineage (GTDB taxonomy): Bacteria > Verrucomicrobiota > Verrucomicrobiia > Chthoniobacterales > JAFAMB01 > DASWVC01. Next base: position 7,674 of record DASWVC010000042.1, on the reverse strand, counting down.
CTGAAAACCGGCCGCGGTGCTTCGATCCAGGTCGGCACGCATGCCAAAACCGCTCATGGCAATCGCGTAGGCTTTGGTCTTTGTGCGCAATCGCTGAAGCAACATCCATCCGTCTCCGTCCGGCAGGCCAATGTCGCTAAGAATGACATCTGGATCCTTTACCCCGACCAGATCAACGGCTTCCTGGACGGTGCGCGCTGCCCGTACCTCGTGGCCGTAATGCTCCAGAAAGCGGCGCACGTAGACGACGGTGTCCTCATGGTTTTCAACCAAAAGGATGCTGAGCTGACTCAAGGGTTCGCTCATAGGCTGCGTTTATTCCCGGCCATTTTACGCCGACCTGAATTCATCTTTACCCGAAAACGCATCTCTGGAGGGACTTAAGGGTCACACGGGTTAATCGCCCTGGCCTCAACGGAGCAAAGCCGCAGTTATGGTATCTCTCGGCCAAACCGATGGGTTAAGGTGGACAAGGAGCCATTCGGCTGGATAACCTCGAGGCTGAAACGACCACGGGGCACCGTTGAAAGCCAGCATATAGTCCCTTTTTAAGAATGCCAACCAATAAGATCCCGCTGAACCGAAGCCGCTGCCATGCCCTGGATGCCAAGATGGCGGTTTTTCTCAGGGAAGCCTACCTGCTTTTCCCGATATTCGTATCAGGCTTCACCCTTACATGCGCAGGTACTTACCTTCGCGAACTCGCCCATAGCAGCGTGTTTTTCCTCTCATTTCTCTGAATCATGCAGGGCCAAGTCCTTATCACAGGCGGAGCGGGTTTCATTGGATCACACCTTGCGGACGAACTTCTTGAAAAGGGCTATCGGGTTAGGGCGTACGACTCCCTAATCGCCCAGGTTCATGGCGACCACTGCAAACGACCTCGGTATCTTTCAGAGGAGGTCGAACTGGTCCGCGGCGATTTGCGGGATGCTGACGGGCTGATCAGGGCGTTGCACGGAGTCGATTATGTTGTGCACTTCGCGGCGGCCGTCGGGGTGGGCCAAAGCATGTACCAGATCTCCAATTACACCGACCTTAATTGCCAGGGAACCGCTGCGCTCTTGGAAACCCTCGCGCAAAGCCCCGTCGAAAAGCTCGTGGTGGCCTCGAGCATGAGCATCTACGGTGAAGGCCGCTACCGCGACCGGCATGGCCGAATCGTGGAACCCACGGAACGGCCCCGTCGGCAGCTTGAAAGCCGACGTTGGGATATGCTTGCCGCCGACGGTAGCGAACTCACGCCAATGCCCACTCCCGAAACCAAACACCCGTCGGCGCCGTCGGTATACGCGCTGACGAAGTATTACCAGGAGCGCATTTGCCTGACGGTCGGGCCAGCCTACGGCATTCCGACGGTGGCACTTCGCTTTTTCAATGTGTTCGGACCGCGACAGGCCCTGTCGAACCCTTACACGGGCGTGCTGGCGATCTTTGCGTCCCGCATTCTCAACGGGCAGCCGCCGTTGATCAACGAAGATGGCCGGCAGCAACGCGATTTTATTTATGTGAAAGACATTGCCCTGGGTTGTCGATTGGCTCTGGAATCCTCCCAAGCGGACAATGAGGTGTTTAACATTGGCAGTGGCCGGCCCTATGCCATCACGAGCTTGGCAGCTGATTTGGCAAAATTGCTTGGACACCCAGAACTCGAGCCGCAGATCACCGGCAAGTACCGCGTCGGCGATATCCGACATTGTTATGCAGACATGACGAAAGCCAGGACGCTCCTGAAATTTGAGCCGAGGTACGACCTGCGGTCCGGGCTTGGCGAGATGCTGACCTGGTTGGATGGGCAGACCGCTCAGGACAATGTCACGGAAGCTTTTCAGGAGCTTTCCCGACGCGGCCTCACGGTGTGAGCCGGTTTCCGGCACGTGGGTTCTTCCAGGTCCCTGGCGCCTGCCATGGTAGAAATGTTGAGCACCAAAATCTTGATGACGGCCGATGCCGTTGGCGGCGTGTGGACCTACGCCCTGGATCTGTGTCACGGGCTGACTGCGCAGGGCGCTGAAATTGCCCTCGTGACGTTCGGAGATCCGGCTTCTCCGGACCAGCGCGCAGAGGTACGGACCCTGCCTGGCGTCACGTTTGTCGAAACGGATTTCAAGCTTGAATGGATGGATGACCCCTGGCCTGAGGTCGACGCGGCGGGCACGTTCCTGCAGCGTTTTGCAGGCGGGTGGTGCCCTGATCTCGTTCACCTGAACGGCTACGCCCACGCGGCACTGGATTGGCCCGTTCCGGTCGCAGTAGTGGCGCATTCGTGTGTGTACACCTGGTGGCAGGCTGTGCATGGACGCTGGCCGCCGGACGACGCCTATGCAGAGTATGGGCGCCGCGTCCACGCGGGCCTGGAGCGGGCCGACGCGGTCGCTGCCCCAACCGCCGCAATGCTGCAGGGCTTAGCCGGGGCTTATGGCTGGAGAAGGCCGGGCGTGGTGATTCCGAATGGCGGCCGGCCCCTGCACGGCAGCAGCCGGTGCAAACAGCCGCACATCGCTGCGGCTGGACGGATCTGGGACGTCGCCAAAGGGATTGCCACCCTGGAGCGAATTGCCCCCCGGCTGCGCTGGCCCGTGCACGTCGCGGGAGATCATGCGGGCGGAGCGGCATCCGCTCGGCCCAGCGTGGAAAACCTGCGTTGGGCCGGACGACTTTCACGGGCTGCCGTGGGTCCCTTCCTGGCCGAATCAGCGATTTTCGCCGCCCCGGCCCTCTATGAACCATTTGGCCTTGCAATCCTGGAAGCCGCCCGTGCGGGTTGCTGCCTTGTCCTCAGTGACTTGCCTTCACTTCGTGAAAACTGGGACGGGGCGGCAGAATTTGTGCCGGCGCGAGACCTTGAAGGCTGGGCCTGCACCCTGAACGCTTTAACCCTGGACGACGACCGGCGGAACCGTTTGGCGGCGGCTGCTCGGACGCGGGCCCGGCGTTTCAGCGTGGATGCGATGGTGACGGGTTACCTTTCCCTCTATCGCGCCTTGCGGGCCAACACTGCCCCTTGGCACCGATCCGAAGGAGCCATGGCATGAGGATCGCCATGTTCGGGTCGAGCCTGGTTTCCGCCTATTGGAACGGAGCGGCGACGTATTACCGCGGAATGGTGCGGGCATTGGCTGCCCGTGGTCATCAGGTCACTTTTTATGAACCCAACGCCTACCAGCGGCAGGAATACCGTGACCTCGATCCGCCTTCCTGGGCGCGGGTGATCGTTTATGAGCCTACTCGCGGCGAGGTTGATCGATGGTTGCAGGAGGCGCGCGGAGCGGACCTCCTCATCAAGACCAGCGGCATTGGTGTGCTGGACGACCACCTGGAAACCGCCGTGCCCGCCGCACGAACCGGATCGAACATGGTGGTTTATTGGGACGTGGACGCTCCCGCAACGCTGACCCGTCTCCGAAGTGAGCAACCCGGGCCGCTGCTGGATACGCTCGCCAGCTTCGACCGGATTCTGACTTACGGAGGCGGCGACCCGGTGGTTAAAGATTACCTGGCACTCGGTGCACGTTCTTGTCACCCGATCTACAACGGATTGGATCCCGAAACCCATCACCCCGTACCGTCCGAAGGCAGGTACGCGTGCGACCTTGGTTTTCTCGGGAACCGCCTGCCGGATCGGGAACACCGGGTGGAGGAGTTCTTTTTGCGGGCGGCCGACGCCAGTCCAAGGCAGCATTTTATCCTCGCCGGGAACGGCTGGGCTGACAAACCCCGGTCGAAAAACGTCAGTTACCTTGGCCACCTGCCTACCGCCCTTCACAATGTTTTTAATTGCAGCGCCCGGGCTGTCCTCAACATCTGCCGTGACAGCATGGCTGCTTACGGCTTCTCACCGGCCACTCGCGTGTTTGAGGCCGCCGGAGCCGGTGCTTGCATCATCACGGACGACTGGGAGGGCATCGAGCAGTTCTTCGAGCCCGGCCGGGAAATTCTCGTGGCGAAAAATGGAGCAGAAGTGGCCGAGACGCTGGCAGCCTTGGGGCCTGACCGGGCCCACGCCATCGGGCAAGCCGCGCGCGATAAGGCGTTGCGTGAGCACACCTACACGCAGCGGGCCATCCGGTTTGAACAAGCGATCGAGGGAAGGACGTCAAGATGAACGTGGTTATCCTGGGACTGTCCATTACGTCAGCCTGGGGAAATGGGCACACCGTTACCTTTCGAGCATTATGCAAAGCCTTAACGGCCCGGGGGCACGGCGTGCTCTTCCTCGAACGCGACACGCCTTGGTACCGTCCGTTTCGTGATGAGCTTAGCCCCGCTTACGGACGCGTAGAACTCTATGACGACCTGGCCAGCCTTTTTGACCGCCATGCAGGTGACCTGTCCCAAGCCGATTGCGTTATTCAGGGTTCCTACGTGCCGGAAGGGGTGAACGTGGCAAAGGGCGTAGCGCGTGCGGCCGTTCAGGCCTGCCGGATCTTTTATGATCTGGATACGCCTGTGACCCTCGCCAAGCTGGAGGCGCACGACTATGAATACCTCTCACCGGAGGTAATCCCGACCTTCGATTTCTATTTGTCTTTCGCTGGCGGCGCAGTTCTCGACAAATTGGCCAAACGTTTCGGCGTCCGGAATCCGGTCCCGTTCTGGTGCACCGTAGATCCCGCGCTGCACATTCCGGTGCCGGCTGAACTTCGCTGGGAACTGGGTTACCTGGGCACGTTCAGCGCCGACCGCCAGGCGAAGCTGGAAACGCTCCTGTTTATCCCTGCCGGCACGCTGGCCGATCGCCGTTTTGCCGTGGCCGGTCCGCTGTATCCCGAAAGAACGTTGTGGCCGGCCAATGTCGACCGTATCGAACACGTTTCGCCGGCTGAGCACGGCCGGTTTTACGCTTCCCAGCGCTTCACCCTGAACCTCACCCGCCAGGCCATGGTCACGAACGGCTACTCGCCGAGCACCCGCCTGTTTGAGGCAGCCGCCTGCGGCACCGCCATCATCTCCGACCGTTGGCAAGGGATTGATCAATTCCTTGAACCCGGGCTTGAAGTGATCATCGTCGATTCCGGAGCCGAGGTGGTGGAAATCCTCCGTGGATACCCGGAGTCCGACCGGCAGGCGTTGAGCGCCCGTGCACGTGAGCGTATCCTCGCTGGCCACACCGCCGAGCAAAGGGTGCTGCTGTTGGAACGGCTGCTCGGATCCAGGCACGAACCTGATTCTTAAAGATGGAGCACTGAGGTAACGCATGAGCAATTCGATTCGAACCGCAATTCTTGGGGTGGGAAACTGTGCTTCGGCGCTGGTCCAAGGCACCCACTACTATCGCGACATCACCCGTAACGACGTGGTGCCCGGATTGATGCATGCCGACTTGGGCGGGTATTTGCCGGCTGCCATCGAGTTCTCCGCGGCATTCGACGTGGACAGCCGCAAGGTCGGACGTGACCTTGGCGAAGCCGTTTACAGCCTCCCCAACAACACCCGCCGGTTTGCTGACGTGCCGTCCCTCGGCATCGAAGTGCAGCGCGGCAACCTCCTTGATGGCCTCGGTAAGTACCCGAGCGAGGTCATTCCGGTAAGCGACCGGGCATGCGCCGACGTAACGCGCGTCCTGAAAGAAACAGGGACCGAGGTCCTGGTGTCCTACCTCCCGGTTGGTTCCGAAAAAGCCGCGCGCTGGTACGCCGAGCGTTGCTTGGAAGCTGGTTGTGCCTTCATCAACTGCATGCCCGTCTTTATTGCGTCGTCGCCCGAGTGGCAGAAGCGTTTCACCGACGCCAGCTTGCCCATCATCGGGGACGACATCAAGTCCCAGGTCGGTGCAACCATCCTGCACCGGATGCTGGTCGACCTGTTCAAGAAGCGTGGCGTGCGGGTGGAACGCACTTACCAGCTGAATTTCGGGGGCAACACCGACTTTATGAACATGCTGGAACGGGAGCGGCTTGCTTCCAAAAAGGTTTCCAAAACCGGTGCGGTCACGAGCCAGATGGACGGCCCAATCCCGGCCGGCAACATCCATGTGGGTCCCAGTGACTACGTCGAGTGGCTCGAAGACCGTAAGTTCTGTCACATCCGGCTCGAGGGCACCGCTTTCGGTGGATCACCGATTCTGTGCGAACTGAAACTTGAAGTTTGGGATTCTCCAAACTCGGCCGGTGTCGTCATCGATGCCATCCGCTGCGCCAAGCTCGCCCTTGATCGCCGCTGGGCAGGTCCATTGATCGGCCCGGCCAGCTACTTCATGAAAACGCCCCCGGTGCAATTCTCAGACGATGAGGCCTACCGCCTGGTGGAAGCTTTTATCGCCGGGGAACAAAAAGAGCCGGCAGGCCCCTCGGTCCAGCCACGTGACCGAACGGCCTTGATCCACGTGTGATTCCTTCCATGCCCACGCCTACGCAATCTCCTGAATCGTTGCGCCAGGAAATCGAACGCCTGGGCGACTGGTTCCAGAATTTTCACCTCGGTGAATTGCAAACGGCCCCAGATCATCCGCTAGGCGATTACCCGGCGATAAAGTGGAACAACTTTCGCGGCGCAATTCCTGATGACCTGGAAGGCGCGTCCGTCCTGGAGATTGGTTGCAACGCCGGGTATTACAGCTTCGAAATGAAAAAACGGGGCGCTGGACGGGTCGTGGGCATCGATACCGACGAGCGCTACCTGCGCCAGGCGGAATTCATGGGCAGGTGCCTCGGCCTTGAAATCGAATGGCGGCGGTTGTCGGTCTACGACGTCCGTACCCTGGGCGAATCTTTTGACTACGTGCTGTTCCTCGGAGTTCTTTACCACTTGCGTTATCCCTTGCTTGCACTCGACCTGGTCCGGCGGCACGTCGCCCACGGGGTACTGCTGGTGCAATCAATGCTGCGTGGTTCTGCAGACCTGAGGCGGTTGGAGCCAGACTACCCGTTTTCAGAAACCGCGGTTTTCGACGGGCCCGAATACCCTAAACTCCACTTCGTGGAACACTCTTATTCCGGGGATTGGACCAACTGGTGGATACCAAACCGTGCTTGCCTCGAAGCAATGTTGCGCAGTGCGGGTTACGACCTCGTCGCCCACCCGGAAGCCGAGGTTTACGTGTGCAAGGCCCGCCAACAAGAGTTTTTCAACGATGATCGAAGCAGTAACTTTTTGGAACGAACCTAACAACAAGTCTCATTGGGACTTTGAGGTTGACCCGGATTGGAAAAAGTTTTCGGAAATGGTCCGGCTTGCGTCACGGGCCGTCCGCGCGGTCAATCCGGAGCTTACCCAGGTGTTGGGAGGCACTTCGCCCATCGACCCGCATTTTGCGATCCGCTTGCGCGACCAAGGCGGGTTGGAAGGCCTGGACGCTTACGGCGTCCACGGATTTCCCTTGGACTGGAACCATTGGCAGCTGAATGATTGGCCCGGCCGGATTCAGGCCGTAGCAGAAGTCATTGACCTTCCCATCTGGGTTACTGAAGTTGGCGTTTCCACGTTTGGAGCCGACGAAGTGCAGGTTTTTGGCCTGGAGCGCACCGCCCGTCTCTTGCAAAACGTCGTCCCGAAGGCGTTCTGGTACAGCTTGTTCGATTTACCCAAAGCCTGGCCCGCGACGACCCGGCACCGTGAATCCGAAGGGTCCTCCTACTACCGTCATTTCTACATGGGATTGGTGCGCGAGGACGGCACAGAAAAGCCTGCTTACGCTGCCTTCCGCCAGTTTGCCCCGAAACTCGGCATCTGCCA
>DASWVC010000041.1:0-3353 GCA_036401335.1 Chthoniobacterales bacterium | reverse complement strand
TGGCCTATGCCCCGCAGTATTCCTATTTCCTCCTCTTTGTTCCAATGGCCATCGTTTTGGCGGTCAGGCCCCAAGGCTTTTTTGGGAGGTCATCGTGAACCGGGATCACAGGCAAACATTGCGGTTCCTGGCCGCGACCGCAGGTGGGGCGCTGCTGGTCCTCCTGCCGTTCTACGCTGGCCCTTACACGATCACGACGTGTGTACGGATCATCTATTTCGGTTTCCTCGCACTCAGTGTGGGCCTGTTGGTTGGCCAGGCAGGGATGGTAAGCCTCACCCAGACGGCGTTTTTCGGAATGACCGGGTACGTGCTCGGGCTGATGGGGAAGGAACGCGGCCTGCCGTTTCCCTGGCCGGACCTCGCCGCCCTCGGCATCGTCCTGGTTTTTGCGCTGGCCTTCGGGCTGGTCTCGATGCGGACCCACGGCATCGTATTTCTCATGATCACGCTGGCCTTCGGCCAGATCTGTTGGGCTTTCGCCCAGCAGAATACGAGCCTGCTGCACGGTTGGGCCGGCATCCGCGGTATCCGGGCGCCGACCGTCCTCGGCATCGATTTCAAAGTGCCCGCAAGTTTTTATTGGGCATCCCTTGCCCTCTTTGCTCTCAGCATTTTCGTACTTCGGCTCATTACCCGGTCGTCATTCGGCCTGGCCCTGAACGGGATTCGGGAAAGTCCCCGTCGTATGGCTGCACTGGGTTACCCGGTTTACTGGATTCGAGTCGTCGCGTTCCTGATCGCGGCCTTGTACGCAGGCCTCGGCGGTTTGGTTGCCACCTACTACACCGGCATCATCACCCCCACGACGATTCAACTGAGCCGGACCATCTGGGTGCTCCTGATGGTGATTCTTGGCGGATCTGCTTACTTCTGGGGACCGGTGGTCGGAACGGTCATTGCCGTGGGGCTTGATGTGCTCGTGAGCTCCATGACCGACCGTTACAATGCTGTGATCGGCCTGGTTTTTGTCGCCACAGTTGTCTTTTTCCCGCGCGGGCTCTTAAGCATCACGGACCGGTTTGGAAGTCGCCCCGGGGTCGGCGATTCAGCCAAGCTCCTCGACCACGAAGCGGAGATCGGCAAAATGGGCTAGGAAAACCGGCCCGGTTTGCTCATGCTGGATTTTTCCCCCAACTCCGGGCCTGGAGAGAACATCCATGTTAAAAAATACCCTTTTCTTCGCGGCGATGCTTATCGCCCCGCAACTCCCGCTTTATGCCGCCGGCAAGGAGATCAAGCTCGGCTTTATCAGTGCGTTCACCGGAGTGTTTTCCGCTTTTGGAACCCAGCAGAAAGAAGGGGCCGTCCTGGCGCTCGAAGAGGCAAACTACACTGCGGCCGGCAATAAGATCACGGTCATCTACGAAGACGATCAACTCGACAACGAGCAAGCCGTGACGAAAGCCAAAAAACTGGTTGAACAAGATAAAATCAACGTTCTGACCGGCCTTGTTTCCGGCGATGAAGGTCTCTCCGTCGGGGACTACATGAAAGACAAAAACATGGTTGTCGTGCCGATGTATTCCGCGTCGGAGGACATGACGATGCGCGCGTTTTACCCGACCATCGTGCGCGCGACCTGGACCGGCGCTCAGTCCATGGACGTCTTCGGTTACTGGCTGGCCAAGGTTAAAGGTTGGAAGAAAATTTACGCCGTCGGTGAGGATTACTCCTACCCGTACAATCAGGGCGGCGGGTTCAAGCGCGGCTTTTTCCGCGGCGGCGGCCTGGAGGTCACGACGGTCTGGCATCCGGTAGGCACGACGATGGATTTCTCGTCCCTGATTGCGTCGATTCCTGCCAACGAAAATTATGATGCCGTCCTTTACAACGGCTCAGGCGGTGACGCGGTGAACTTTGTCAAGCAGTACGTGGAACTGGGCATGTTGCAGAAAATTCCGCTTATCGGCCAGTCCAACACCTTCGAGAAGCCTGATGTAGAATCGATGCCGGCCGAGATCGTCGGCTCGCTATCTCCGCACCACACCGCAGACGACCTGGCCACCCCTGCCTGGACCCGTTTCCGCGAGGCTTACACAAAACGCTGGGGCCATGACCCTTCCGCGGCATCCGAATTTGCCTATTCATCCATGCGCCTGATCCTGCGCGGGATCGAAAAGCAGAACGGTGACACCTCGGACGCAGCCGCTCTGGCCAAGGCCATGACCGGGGTCGACCTCTCCGATGACCCGCGCGGTCCGGTTCGGCTGGACCCCCAATACCATTCGGCCATCGAGAACGTCTACCTTCGGGAGGTGGCAAAGGACGACCAGGGGCACCTTTACAATAAAGGTGTGTGGACGATCAAAGACGTCAGCCAATTCGGGCCTTATGATCCGCAGCTCTACCTGAAACAGCCGGCAGACAGTGCCCAGTACCCGCCCGACCACCCCGCTGAGATGCCGCCGCAGTTGCTGCACTCGAGTTCCGAATACCAATACCTCCCGTTCGGGCAGTAGTCAGCGAGACTCCGGTGGGCGTGAGCGAACGGGGCGTTGCAGCAATGGATGACCAACACCCTGCCCTGCGCTTGCAAGCGGTTTCCAAAAGCTTCGGAGGCACCAGGGCAGTGCGTTCCGTTAGTCTGGCGGTGCCAAACGGTGAACGGCGAGCACTGATCGGTCCGAACGGCGCGGGGAAAACAACCTTGTTCAACGCGATTGCCGGCGAATTCAAACCCGACGAGGGCACCATCGAGCTGTTCGGCATCGACATCACACACAAGACGATCCATCACCGGGCCCGGCTCGGGCTTGGAAGAACCTACCAGATCTCGCAGCTTTTCTTGAACCTTACCGTCGAGCAGAACCTGTTTTTGGCTGCCGCCGCCAACCGGGGGGGCGGACTTGATCCGCTGCGTCCCTGGCGGAACCGCGCGCACGAACTTGAGACCGCCCGCGAAACCGCGATGCGGGTCGGGATCGCCGCTTATCTTCCGTATCCGGTGTCGACGCTGGCCCATGGGACGCAGAGGCAACTCGAGATCGGCATGGCCCTCGCCATGCGCCCCCGCCTGATCATTCTAGACGAACCGGCTGCTGGGCTTTCCCCTGCGGAGCGCGCCGCCCTGACGGAGCTGGTCAAAGCTTTGCCGCGCGACCTTACCCTGATCTTGATCGAGCACGACATGGAAATCGTCCTTGAAGTGGCCGACCGCATCACGGTGCTGCAGCAAGGTTCAGTCCTGGCCGAGGGTACTCCGGCAGAGGTCAGGAGCAATCAGGCGGTGCAGGAAGTTTACCTCGGAAATTTCCATGCGTGAAACGGCCCGGGAAACCTCACCCGGCCTGGAAGTGCGCGACCTGCACGCGTACTACGGCCCCAGTCACATCCTGCAAGGATGCTCCCTT
>DASWVC010000040.1:0-52532 GCA_036401335.1 Chthoniobacterales bacterium | reverse complement strand
GGCCCTAGCCGGTTTCGAAGGCGCCCCGGAGCTCCTCCGGAATCCGACGAGGGCGACCGTCGCGGCGGTCTACATACACCCAGACAGTTTCGGCCTCCACAAACCGGCGCTGGTCACTCATTCGATAAACCAAGTACCTGCGGGACGAACTTCGCGGTTTAAACCCGGCCACCCAGGTTTGCAGAGTGATTGTTTCGCCGGCGAAGGCGGGCCGCAGGTAGGTGATGAAATGGGAACGCACCACCCAAACCGCGCCGTTCTCAAGGTAGCGCTCCACGGGCCACCCTTGTGCCTCGGAATGCTGGATCGCGAGGTCCTGCATCCAGGCGAGGTATTTCAAATTGCTGACGTGCCCGAGTTCATCAATCGCGTCACCGGGAATGGAGAACGTGTGCGCAAAGACTCTCGGCATGGTGGGCATGATTCTACAGGCACGCCATCAAGGCCGGCGAAAACAGTAAGCAGAATTTACGGCTGGTTTCCCGACCGGTCAGTCGGGAATGTAATCGAACGCGTCCGGATTCGGACCGGTGCGACCGGCTTCGCCCCGGTCAAGGGCGCTGATTTTGTCGAGGTCGGCAGGCTCGAGTTCAAAGTTAAACAGCTCAAAGTTTTCCTTCATGCGGGACGGCGTCGCCGATTTGGGGAACACGATGTCGCCCCGCTGAATGTGCCAGCGCAGCACGACCTGTGCGGGCGTTTTGCCGAGCTTCCCGGCGACCTGAGTGATCGTGGGATCGCCGAGGACCTTGCCCTGTGCAATGGGCGACCACGCCTCCGTGGCAATCTGGTGCTCCCGGCCATGGCCCCGCACGGCCTCGTTTGTGAAATAGGGGTGGACTTCGATCTGGTTTACCGCCGGAACCACCTCGGTTTCGGACGCGAGGCGCTGCAAATGTCCAATCTGAAAATTTGACACGCCGATCGAACGGGCCCGGCCTTCCCGGTGAAACTCCTCGAGCGTTTTCCAAGTCGAGACGAAATCGCCGCCATACAGCGTGGGCAGGGGCCAGTGGATCAAGAACAGGTCCACGTAGTCAAAGCCGAGTGCGGACAGCGTGGCAGCAAACGCCTTACGGGCTTCGTCGGAACGGTGGGACCCGTTATGAAGTTTACTGGTCACGAAAACTTCGCTGCGGTCGAGGCCGGAGGCACGGACGCCCTCGCCGACTCCTTTCTCGTTGCGGTACATTTCTGCGGTGTCGATGTGGCGATAGCCGATCTTAACGGCCTCGGCGACCGCCTTAGCGGTCTCGTTCGGCTCGATCTGGAAGACCCCGAACCCGAGTTGAGGGATGGTTTTGCCGTTGTTGAGGGTAATGGTCGGAACTGCGTTCATGGTCATCTAATTCCTTCGTCCACCGTTGGGCGGCGGGTTGCACGGAAGTAAAAAGTAGCCGGGCACGGGCACCGCCTGCCCGGGCTGCGGCGCTCTTTCATGAACCACCGGATTCTCGGAGAACTTCCTCGGCGGCCTTTGACGTGAGCGGCCGGAGCGATGACCTTAAATGGTGGTGGAGCCTGCATGAAAAAGCTATTCTATCGTTCCCTGGTCGGATTCGCATTCTGGGCCTTCAGCCACGCTGGCCCCGCCCTCGCGGCCGATGACAGGAAGCTTGAGGTGTTCTCGTGGTGGACGTCCCGTGGGGAAGCGGCGGCCGTCGACGCGTTGTTCCGGGCTTACACGGAGAGGAACCCCGGGGTCCAAATCCGGAACGCCGCCATCGCCGGCGGCGGGGGCTCGGCCGCCCGTCCGTTGTTACAGACGCGCCTCGCCGGCGGCAATCCACCCGACACTTGGCAGGTCCATCCCGGGTACGACCTCGGGCAGTACGTCGAGGGTGCTTACTGCGAACCCGTGACCGCCCTTTACCAAGGCGAAGGGTGGGACAAGGTGGTGCCGAAAGGATTGCTCGACCAGCTCAGCCAGGGCGGAGAATTCTACGCCGTGCTGGCCGGGGTGCATCGCGGCAACGTCCTTTGGTATAACAAGAAAGTTTTGGCAAAACAGGGCATCAAGGTAGGGGAGCGATTCAGCTTCGACGATTTTTTCGCCGCGGCCGAAACCTTGAAGGCGGCGGGTGTGGCGCCGTTGGTGGTAGGCGATGCTGACCTTTGGGCGACTGCGGAGCTTTTCGAAGACACGTTGCTAGGGGTGTTAGGGCCACAAGGCTGGCAAGATTTGTTTGGGGGCAAACTGGCCTTTGACGACCCGAAGGTGAAGCGGGCCGCCCAGCTGTACGGAAAGGTGCTTGACTACCAAAATCCCGACCATTCGACGTTGACGTGGGACGGAGCGGTGGCCGCGTTGGCGGAAGGAAAAGCCGCGTTCACGTCCATGGGCGACTGGGCCTACAGCGAACTGGTAGGGGCCGGCCTTAAAGAAGGCCAGGATTTCGGGTGGGTGAACTGCCCAGGCACCGACGGCGCTTTCATCGTTGTGGCGGATGGTTTTACCTTGGCGAAAGACGCGCCGCACCCGGCAGAGGCGGTGGCTTGGTTGGAGACCGTGGGCAGTAAAGAAACCCAGGAAGCATTTGGGGCGCTCAAAGGTGCCATCCCGGTGCGCACCGACGTCGACAAAGCGAAATTTGGCGTGTACCTCCAGGGGTCGATGGCCTCGTTTGCGCGGGATGCTTTGGTGCTTAGCTGCGTGCACGGGGAAGCGGTCCCCGCAGCCTTTCAGCAGGCGTTGAACGACGCGATCAGCCTGTTCGTTGCGGACCGCGACATAGACCGCTTAACCAGTGCCTTGGTGCACGCCGCCCGCGCTTCTGGCCTTGCCAGGTAAGCAGAGCAAAAGGTTACTGCCGTGGTTTACGCGGGAGCGGAGAACCGGGGGCAGGTATCGCCGGGAGCCGGAGTTGGCCGGCTGCCGGCTTTTCCGTTATATCGGTAAAACCGTTCAACCCATGTGCTGGATGAGGTTGTCTCCGAATTCCGAGCACTTGATTTCAGTAGCGCCTTCCATCAGGCGGGCGAAATCGTAAGTAACGCGCTTGCTGGCGATTGCTCCGTTCAAGCCTTTCAGCACCAAGTCGGCCGCTTCGGTCCACCCGAGGTGACGAAACATCATTTCGCCCGACAAAACCACCGAGCCGGGGTTGACGCGATCGAGGTTTGCATACTTCGGGGCCGTGCCATGGGTAGCCTCGAAAATGGCGTGCCCGGTGTGGTAGTTGATGTTGCCGCCCGGCGCGATCCCGATTCCGCCGACCTGAGCAGCAAGTGCGTCAGACAGGTAATCGCCATTTAAGTTAAGGGTGGCAATGACGTCAAAATCTTCGGGCCGGGTCAAAACCTGCTGCAGGGTGATATCGGCGATCGCATCTTTAACGATGATTTTACCTTCCCCCTGGGCCTGTTTCAGTTCCGCGTTGGCGGCGGCTTCGCCTTTCTCCTTTTTGGTGCGTTCCCAACGAGACCAGCTGTAGGTTTCTTCCGGGAAGTGGGTGTCGGCCAATTCGTAACCCCAGTCGCGAAAGGCGCCTTCCGTAAACTTCATGATGTTCCCTTTGTGGACTAGGGTCACAGACCGGCGTTTCTGGGCAATGGCATACCGGATCGCCGCCAGGATGAGACGGTCGGAACCAAGCCGGCTCACCTGTTTGATCCCGATGCCGACCTGGACCTCGGAAGTGCCAAGGGAGGGTTCCTTGGCGAGGAACACTTTGGCCGCGTTCTCCGTCCCGAACCGGATTTTTGAGAACTCTTTCGGGAATTCTTTCTCCAACAGGCTCAGGAAGCGCTCGGCTTCCGACGAACCGGCGCGGAACTCGATGCCTGCGTAGATGTCCTCCGTGTTCTCGCGAAAAATTACCATGTTGACCTTGTCCGGCTTGCGCACAGGTGATGGCACACCTTCAAACCATTGAACGGGGCGTACGCAGGCATACAAGTCGAGCAGTTGACGCAGGGCCACATTCAGCGACCGGATGCCGCCGCCGACCGGGGTTGTCAACGGCCCCTTGATTCCAACCAGGTATTCCTTAAAGGCGGCGACGGTGTCGTCGGGCAACCAGTTGTCGAAGCGTTCTTTCGCCGCCTCACCGGCAAATACTTCGAACCATTTGATCTGGCGCTTGCCGTGGTAAGCTTTGTCGACTGCGGCGTTGAACACGCGCTCGCTTGCAGCCCAGATGTCCGGACCGGTGCCATCGCCACGAATGAAGGGTATGACCGGGTCGTCCGGGCACACCAGCTTGCCGTCGGTGATTGAGACCTTGCCGCCGGCCGGCGGCTGCACATTTTGGTATGACATAATTCAGCGCGGGACGGTGACTTGGGGAACAACCTTGAGCCAAGATTCGTCACCCAAAAATTACGGGGGCGCAAATGGAAATGACGCTGAGCGACGTGAACGACAACGGCCGCCGCCCCGCGGGGCCCGGGTTGAAAAAGCAGCCGCCTATGCTTTAATCGGGCAAAAGAGAAAGTTAACCGCGTTAAATTTTTATGCTCGTGAACGAGCCGGGTCCAACAGACTGTTTGCATGCGGAAGCCGAAGAACTGGCAGAGCTGGCCATGAAACTCCAGCGCCGGTTTTTGCTCCAACTGTCGGAGGAGCTTGCCCGTGGCAGCGTCTCTTTCCCGCAATTTTTTCTGCTGACCTTCCTGGCCCGGCACGAGGCTGCGACCATGTCGGGCATTGCCGCCATGATGGGGCACACCACCGCGGCAGCTACCGGATTGGTCGATCGCCTGGCGAGGTTGGGCTACGTCGAGCGGGCCCATGCGCTTGACGATCGTCGTAAAGTCATTGTCAAGATTACCAGGAAAGGTGTAACCCTCGTGTCTCGAATCCGCCAGGATATGGTTCATAAAATCAGCTCGGTCATCAGCGAACGGCTCTCGCCCGAGGAGAGTAAGGCGTGGGTACAGATTTATCGGAAGATTTCTGATTTCTGTGAAACCACCGAGAACAAAGCATGAGACGTTTCCTCGCGGCTATCATTGGCATTGGGTGGGTTTGCACTTGGAACAGTCTGGCGGGCGGAAGTACGGGCGGTTACCGCAATCATCCGTTGACCATCGATGAAGCGGTTCAGCTCGCGTTGAAACAAAACCCTTCCATTCTCCAGCAGGTGCAGGAGTTGAAACGGCAGCGTGGATTGGTTCTGCAGGCCCAATCCCGCCTTCTGCCGCAGCTGACCGCGACGGCCAACGCAACAAAGGACGACCCCGCCCTGGTTCGCTCCTCCACCAGTTCGTCCACCAGCCAGTTAGATCTGCTGGCCGTACCAGCCGGCCAAAACCTCTTGATCAACCCCGCTACCGGAGCCACGAACGCGGTCGGGTTGCCCGTGACGGGACTTTCGAGCGGGGCCTCTACCGCGACCAACAGCTGGCAAGTGCAGCTGTCCGTATCCCAAACAATCTGGGACGGGGAGTTGGGCATTGCCGGACGACGTCAGGCGCGCATCAGCGAGGATGCGGCCTTCTATCAGCTCCGTGACACGATGGACCAGGTCGTCGCAAACGTGCGGACCCAGTTCAGCCAGATTCTCCTGAACCGGGCGTTGATCCAGGTGCAAGAGGAATCCGTAAACCTGCTGCAGAGCCAGTTGGCCGACCAGCGCAGCCGCTTCGAGGCGGGTACCGTGCCTCAGTTCAACGTGCTCCAGGCGGAAACCCAGCTGGAAAACCAGATCCCGCAACTCATTCAGGCCCGTAACAATTACCGCACGTCGCAGCTCAATCTGGCGCGTACCTTAGGCATCCCGGCAGATCGACAGTACGCCTCCGACGAACCCCTGCCGGTCAGCGGCCAGCTTACCTACAACCCGATGCCGTACGATTTGGCCTCTGCCTTGACCATGGCTCGAAATAACCGGCCGTTCCTCAAGGTCCAACGGTCGAATGTGCTCGCCAATGTGGAAAACATCACCGTCCAGGCAGCCGGGTTCCAGCCTACCCTCACCGCAAACGCGGGGCTGGAACAACGCAGCAATCCCCAGTCAAACAATTTAAGCGATACCCGGCAAGGTTGGTTTTTGGGGCTGTCCGGTCAGTGGGCCATTTTTGACGGAGGCAACACCTACGGCCGGGTCAAGAGTGCGCGGGCCCAGCTTGAACAGGCCAAATCGCAGTTTGATGACAGTGTGCGCCAGGTCGAGGTAGAGGTGGCTACCGCGGTAAGCAACCTGCGCAACGCCCAGGAAACGGTGGCCAGTACCCAGAAAGCCATCCAGGAGGCACGCGAGTCGCTCCGATTGTCCAACGAACGGTTGGCGGCCGGCACCGGGACGCAGCTTGATGTGCTCAATGCCCAGACGCAGCTCACCACGGCGCAGACCAACTTCGTGCAAGCAGAGTTCAATTACACCTCTGCACTGATTGAGTTCCAGCGTTCGACCGCAACCGAGGTGAAGTACAACAACGAGTTTGACTCCAACACCGCCCGTCCGTCCACGTTAACGGCCAAAGAGGTGCAAAAAGCCGTCAAGTTCCGCCGCGATTCGCCGTTGGACCCTGACAAACCGTCGACCGCCAAAGCTAAACGCGAGTCCCTGATTCCTCCCCAAGGTAAAGTTGACCTCCGGGCTAATGATTGAGCCAAAGGTGGCCCTGTTCCCAAGCTTGACCGGCGTGCCCGGCTTGCGGCACGGCTTTATCGAACGGGTGCCCGGGCTCGACGTGGCCGCCGAACGGCAAACCGCCTTGAACCGCCTCAGCCAGGTCCACGAGCGTCTGCTGGCTGAGCGGGGCGCAACGCCATGGTGGCGGGCCGAGCAGGTGCATGGCTCTGGGGTTGCGGCTATCTCTGTTTCGTCGCCGCCCTGCACACCTCAGGCCGATGGTCTGATGACCCGGGCACCCGGCGTGACCCTCGGCGTGCACGTGGCCGACTGTTGTGCGGTCTACCTGGTGGATCCAGTAAAACGTGCGGTCGGGTTGCTGCATTCCGGGCGGAAGGGAACCGAAGGAGCCATCGCGGCCAGGGCCGTCCGGCTATTCTGCGAGAATTTCGGCAGCCAGCCAGGGGACCTGATTGCTCAACTTTCACCCTGCATTCGCCCCCCGTATTACGAGGTGGATTTCGCGGCCGTCATCCGCAACCAGTTGGCTGACGCTGGCTTGCGCCACATCCATGATGGGATGGAAAATACGGGCGCCGACCTGCAGCGGTACTATTCCTACCGGGTCGAACGTGGAAGAACGGGGCGTATGCTGGCGTTCCTGGGCCTCACCTGAAGCCAATTCCGGGCGGCAGGGCGGCGAGTCCCTTCGCCGCCATTGCCGCATGACGGGGCCTCGGGTAGGCCGGCAATGCCCTGCCGACCTCAAGCGCCCCCTTCAAATCCCGGAAAAGCGGAGGCTTGTCGGTCGACACCCTTTTTGTAAGTACTCCACGTATGTCAACGCCTCCCGATCCTCAGGACGCACGGATGGTTTATCTACGGGAAAAAGGTTTGTACCTCTTCGGCGGCAATGAAGCTGCTTTTCAGAAGTGGCTACTCAAACCCGACCCCCAACTGGGTGGTTCGCAACCCCAACAGGTGATCGATCAGGGTCAGCCGGAAACGGTGATCGCGCTCATCGAATCCGCCCTTCGGGGCATTCCCGACTAAAAACCATAAACGGGTCGGCGCATGCCGGATCGAAAAAGGCTGCGACGTGAGAGGATCCTCGGCATCCGCTCTCATGAATTCTTTTAATCCGTTAGCACCGCGTCGCGGTGCAGCCGCGAATTCAACCGCCAGCGCCTTTTTATGAGCTACACCTACAAAATGGAAAACGGCCAGAGGCTGCTCGTCGACCAGGACGGCAGTCAAACCCGCTTGGCTTTAAGTCACGATGGCAGCAGTCAGCAGCAAAGCCAGGCAACGACGTTCGGCACCGGTGCCTGGTCTGGTCCACCGAAGCTCTTTCAGGTTCAGAGCGATCTTATCCTGCGTGTGGAAGCCGACGGCAGCGCGCGGTTCATCCGTGTGCGAGGTGAGGACATGCAACTTCTCGATCAGGAACCAGACTTGGCTCAAGCGGAACCACTGAACCTTGAGAAATCGGACCAACCGGCCGGCATGAAACCCATGAAGCCGATGGAGCCAATGAAACCCATGGAGCCGATGAAGCCCATGAATTCGTGAGCACGGAAACTGAGGCCACTGTTGGCGTCGCTGGTGGGGCCTAGCCCCCCTGAAGCCGGATTTCCCTGCCAACCACCGAAAAAACCTTCCATATTTTTCGCAACTTGCCCGGCCTACGGGTGTTTTGGTGAGTGATTAAAAATCATCTTATGGCAAAACACTCCCTTCTTCTAGCCGCGCTGATTGGTGCCGGCGCCCTGGCATCGCCCAGCGTTCAGGCACAAACCGACTTGGCTTCCCCCAGCCCTTCGCCGAGCCACACCACTTCCGGCAGCTCTACGATGCCGCGTCCTGCCACCGGGGGTTCCACGGCCTCCAGCGGTAGCGGCATGACCACGCATCACGGACATCACCGGCACCATCACCACAAGACGTCGTCGAAGGCCGGTGCCTCGCCCACGGCGATGGGGTCGGCAACGCCCTGACTTGCTCTGGGGTGTTCAGCTCGCCGGAACAGGACCACGCTGCCGGTTCCGGCCGATTGATTGAGTTCGCGGCGGTAAATGGCCTGTATATCCTGAGGCCGCAGCCATTTGTTCATGGCTGCGGTGCCATTTATAGAGCGATCCACCTTGTCGCGCCGAGGCCGTCACAACGGCCTGCCTATCCCCCGTACCCTTGCGGGTGGGCTTGGTGCCAGTGCCACGCCGTTTCCATGATGTCACGCACCTGGGGGTAGCGCGGCGCCCAACCCAGTTCTTTCCGGATCTTGCCACTCCCAGCCACAAGAACGGCTGGATCGCCCGGCCGGCGGGGTCCGACTTCCACCGTGATGGGACAGCCGCTGATTTCCTGGGCGGCGTTGATCACCTCTTTTACGGTGAATCCTTCACCATTTCCAAGATTGTAAACGCGGCTGCCTTGATCGAGCGCCCGTAGCGCCAGGATGTGCGCTTGGGCAAGGTCGACCACGTGGATGTAGTCCCGAACGCAAGTGCCGTCGCGCGTCGGGTAATCATCACCGAAGATAAACACCTTTTCGCGTTTGCCCATTGCCACCTGCAGCACAAGCGGGATCAAGTGAAGTTCCGGGTTGTGGTCTTCGCCCCGGGTGGCCGTTGCTCCGGCGGCGTTGAAGTACCGCAGGCACGCGTACCGCAAGCCATGGATGCGGTCCAACCAGTGGAGCATGCGCTCAAGAATGAACTTCGATTCGCCGTATGGACTGCCCGGGATGATGCGTTCCGACTCATCGATGGGCATGCGCTCCGGCTGGTCAAACAGGTTGGCCGTCGAAGAGAGGATGAAGCGTTTCACCCCGTGCTCGACTACGCTTTGCAACAGGTTCAGGCCGCTCGTCACGTTGTCGCCCAGGTAGAGGAACGGCTTTTGCATCGATTCACCCACCAGGGTTTTGGAGGCAAAGTGCATCACGGCCTCGGGCCGGTGTTGTTCAATCACCGAATCGACCGCGGTACGATTGGCCAGGTCGCCCTCCACGAGGATCGCATCCGGATGCACGGCGGCCCGGTGCCCCTGGGATAAATTGTCGAACACGACCACTGTCTCTCCCGCTGCAATCAATTCTTCAACGGCCACACTGCCGATGTATCCAGCGCCGCCGGTCACCAGGACTTTCATACGCTACTCGGTTCCTTTTGTTTAAAGTGAATCTCTGACAGGTTTCGCAGTGTTCCGGCGGCCTGCTCTGCGGTCAGGTCCCGCTGAGATTCCGCGAGCATTTCATAACCTACCATAAACTTTTTTACGGTGGCCGAGCGCAGCAACGGCGGGTAAAAATGCGCGTGCAGCTGCCAATGGGCCGCGTCGCTTCCTTCCAGGTCGGCGGGGGCGCCGTGCCAACCCATCGAATAGGGAAACGACACTTCGAAAAGGTTATCGTACCGGGTCAGTAACCGTTTCAGGATTTGGGCGAGGCTGGTGCGTTCGGCTTCGGCCAAGTCCTGCAGGCGCAAAACGGGCCGGCGTGGCAGCAGCAACAATTCAAACGGCCAGGTGGCCCAGTAAGGGACTAGCGCCACCCAATGCTCGTTTTGCACGACCAGACGCTCCTCAGGAAGACTCTCTTCCAGTTTTAAATAGTCGAGCAGCAAGGGCGACCCATGCTTCTGAAGGTAGACCCGCTGTTGGCGGTCTTCCTGCGCGGGGGCATTGGGCAGGAAATCGCCTGCCCAGACTTGGCCATGGGGGTGGGGGTTGGAGCAACCCATGACGTCCCCTTTGTTCTCGAAAACTTGCACCCACCGGTACCGACGGCCCAGTTCGGCCGTCTGCGTGGCCCAAACATCCACCACGTTTCGGATGGCTTCCTCGGGCATCTCGGGCAGCGTCCAGTCATGCCGCGGTGAAAAGCAGATAACCTGGCAGGTTCCCGAAACCGCCTCGCCCCGTAGGAGTTCACCTCTGTCCCTTTCGGCGGGTGCGTCGTCGACGCCCTCGGGGTTTGGGAGCATCGAAGCAAAGTCGTTCGGGAAGACGTAAGTGCCGGTGTAAGTCGGGTTGCGAGCACCACCGGCACGTTCATTGCCGGGGCATAAGTAACACTTGGGATCATAGGCGGGCCGGTGGGCGGCCGTTGTTCCTTCCTGGCGACCTTGCCAGGGACGTTTTGTACGCTGGGGGGAAACCAGGATCCACTCGCCCGTGAGGGCGTTGTGGCGGCGGTGAGGCTGTTGCAGAAGCACGGAGTCCATATTCGTAGGCGGGAAGCCCGTCTGCTTTGGCGGACAGAAGGGGAAGTGCCGGTTGTTGCGCTTCAGGGACAAGGACGCGCGCCCGTGGTCCGGCGGACGTGCGGATTCTCTCCAACTGATAGAAAGGGGGGTTCCCGGACCACCAAGCGGGATTATGAATTGACATCCGGGAGCTTGCTGATGAGCCTGTTCAGCCTAGGGAAAAGAGAAGGGGCCGCAGTCCTACGGTGTAGCCGGGAGGGAGGCGGCCTCGTGTGAGGGGGGATTTGTCTTTTGACGGATGGAGGTGGGGAGTGTGGTCGCTCCGTTTTGTCTGAAAACTTGCCATGAATGCAAAAGAGCCAGGGTCGGGTGACAGGGTGGCAGGTCTGGACATGGATGCCACCATCAGCGCGGCATGGCTGTACTACCACCATGGCTTGACCCAGGCCGAAATCGCCAAACAGCTGCAAGTCTCGCGGCCGACGGTGGCCAACCTTTTGTCGCGGGCGCGAAGCCGGGGCATTGTTACCATTTCGCTGCGGCCGGATCTGTTGAGCCGCTTGTCCCTGGCCGAGGAGTTGCGCCAACGGTTCGCGCTGCAGAACGCGTACATTGTGCCCACCCCGGACGGGGCTGCGATCCTGGAGGTACGCCAGGCGCTGGGCAAAGCCGGTGCCATGTACCTGGAGAACGCCCTCCAACCCGGCGAGGTGTTCGCGACGGCTTGGGGAGCGACGGTGCTCGAGGTCGCCCGGGCATTGACGGGCAAGCGGATCGCCGGGTTGGTCTTGGCTCAGGCGATCGGTTGCTTGAACAGCGGCGAATCCATCAATCCCATTCGACTCGCCGGCATCATGGCTGAAAAACTCGGAGCCAAGGTTTATCATTTGCCGGTGCCGGCCATCGTCAGCTCCGTGACCGTAAAAGAGATCCTGCTGGAAGACCGTAACATCCGCTCTTGCCTGGAAATGGCCCGTGCAGCATCGAAAGCCATGGTTGGGATCGGCAAGGTGAGCTACGATTCCACGGTGGTTTCGGCCGGGTTTTTCGATCCGATGATGATTGACGAATTAAAGGCCAAGGGAGCTGTGGGAGACATTTCGTGCCGCTATTTCGACATTCAAGGGCGCCCCGTGATCACGGAGTTTGATAGCCGCGTTATCAGCCTTACTTTCGACGACCTGCGACGGATCCGGCCGGTCATCGCCGTGGCCGGGGGTGAGGACAAAGTCACTGCGGTGCTCGGAGCGCTTCGCACCCGCTGCCTTGACGTGTTGATCACAGACGAGCGGACCGCGTTGAAAGTGCTTGCGGAAGACGCGGCGGCACCTGCCTGGCCGCCCGTCGAAAGACCAGAATCCCTGGTCGCTTCCGCTTCCTGAGCTTCCGCTCCGCGAAACCGCAACTGTGCCAACGAACTGGTTTTTGCCGCGGCGCGAGTTTGATCCTGAGAAGCGGGAACTCATGGACGAAAACCTACCGTGGTCGCCCGCCTTTGTGCTGAACCTGCACAACCTGCAGAGCCTGAACCGGTGGTTTGGAAGTTATGCGCTGATCGACTGGTTTCTGCATCGCTGGTTCCGTTCCGGCCAAAGCCTGACCGTGCTCGACCTTTGCACCGCGACCGCCGACATTCCGCGGCGCATCGTCGACCACGCCCGTGCCCGCGGCATGACCGTACGGGTGGAGGCACTGGAGGCGCAACCCGCCACCCTGGCGCTCGCTGCACGGGAGTGCGCCGCTTACCCTGAAATCCGTCTGGTCGAGGCTGACGTGACCCAGTGGCGGCCGGACGTACGGTACGATTTCGTTTTCTGTTCGTTGGCGCTGCACCATTTTGCGGTCCCGGAAGCGGTCGCGCTGCTGCGGCGGATGCGGCTGGCCGCCAAGCGGGCCGCGCTGGTGGCCGACCTCGAGCGTTCCGACTTGGGCCTGATCGGGATTTACTTGCTTACTGCACTGCTTTACCGCCACCGTATGACCAGGCACGACGGCCGGCTTTCCATGCGCCGAGCGTTTTCGAAACGCGAATTCCTGCAGTTGGCGAACGAGGCCGGCTGGCAGGGCACCCGCTATAGACGATTCCCGGTGGCACGCCATGCGGTCTGGTTTGAAAACGCGCCCGGAGCTTGAATGGAAGGCGGAAATGCAGGGCGAACAATTTATTGCGGACGTGCGTTTACGATTCGGGAACGCATGGACGTGCCTGGCTGGGCCCAGGGCGGTCCCCCTGTCCCTCAACTGCCGGCTCGCCCAGGTCTCGTTCGACGTATTTTCGGGCCAACGCCGCCCGATTCAGCTTGCCCCGCTGGTCGACTGGCAATTCGGCCACGAGTAGAAAATCCCGGGGAACCTGCCACCTGCTCAAACCGGCCCGGCAATGTGCCTCAAGCGAGGCCCGGGTTACGGCCGGCCCGGCCACGACGCAGGCAATGAGGTCTTCATTGCGGGTCGGTGAAGGAACCCCGAACACCAAGGCGTCGACCACGCCGGGGCACGCGCGAAGGCACTCTTCGATCACCGACGGGTGCACCTTTTTGCCGGCAATATTGACGAAATCTGAAACGCGACCGTAAAGCTGCAATCCGGCCGGCGTTTGTCGCACCAGATCGCCAGGGCGAAAGCAGCGGCCGTCAAGCACTTCCGGGTCTTCCGCCGGAAAATATCCATCCGCCACATTGGCGCCGAAAACCTCCAGGCGATCCGACGCATCCAAACGCACGTCCACGCCTTCCAGAGGTGCACCGACAAAGCCGGCGGGCTGGTCCTGACCTCCCGCCCGGTCATAGGCAATTCCGCCGCACTCGGAGGACCCGTAAAAGCTGTGGATGTTTAAACCGTACCGGGCCACAAACCGCTGCTTGGTTTCCTGCGGGAGCGGTGCACCTGCCGAAAGGCAAAGCCGCACGCGACCCAGGCAGTTCACCCCGTTCAGCCCGGCTAAAGCTTGAAAGAGCGCCGGCGTACCCGGAAAAACCGTACTGCCGGAAGCCTGGAGTTGCCCGTGCAACGCACGCGGCAGCCGGTCAACGGCGCACACCAGCCGGGTTCCCTGGTAAAGCACTGGAGTGACGAGGTTGCTGAACCCGTAGGAATGCGAGAACGAGATTACGCCAAAGTTGACGTCCTCGGGGGTGATCCCCATGGTCGTGCAAACGTTGCGGCAATCGGCGTAAAGGTGGCGTTCGCGGCACCGGACCGCCCGGGGTGTGCCGGTGGTGCCCGAGGTGAGCTTAAGCAGGTCAGGAACAGGTTCCGGCCAGGCTGCGCGCTTGACCTTCAATGCTTCCACCGCCCGAAGTCCGCGAACCCAGGCGCTGGCTCTTGTCAGTTCAAACGCTTGCTTTTGCTGCTGCTCCGGCAGTCCCGCTTCCAGCGGGGTCAGGACCAGCCCGAGATCCAGGCTGGCAAGGAAAAGCGCCGGCCATCCCGGGTCGTTTCCCAGAGTCGCCACTACACCCGACCCTCGGTCCAAACCGTTTAAAGCTTCCCGCCAGGAGGCGCGCTCTCCTTCGACGTCGTCGTAGGTGCGCAACGTTGCACCTTGCGGGTCGAAGATCGCCGCCGCAGCCCGCCGGGCCGAAAGCACCCCGGCCCAAGCAGCACGGAAACCGGCGGGTTGCGCTTGCGTCGGGGTCGCCATGTGGTACTTTCCTTTCCTTTTAAAAATGAAGGCCGACATTCATCCCAATTACACCGAGACCACGATTGTGTGTGCGTGTGGCGCACAATACCGGACCCGGTCGACTCGCCGTGACATCAAAATAGGCATCTGCGCTGCTTGTCACCCGTTTTTCACCGGTGAACAGAAATTTGTCGATACGGCAGGCCGCGTCGAAAAGTTTGCGCGCCGTTATGGCAAGACGTTGATCGGCAAAGGCCGGAAATAGCGACTCGGAACCCTTTCAGAACGGTGAACGTGCAACTCGCGCGGTCACCGTTTTGCGTTTATGGACTTTGCTCCGCTGATTGCTCAGAAGAAAAGGCGCTTCCAGGAGCTGGAGGCGCAGATTGCCATGGGTTCGTTGTTTAACAACCCAAAGCAGGCTCGCGAAGTGATGCGTGAGCACGCCCGGACAAAACAATTGCTGGACCTTTGCCACCAGTTTGAGCGGAGCCAAAAGGAGCTTGCTGGTAGCCGTGATTTGGCGGCTTCCGGCGACCCGGAGTTCGCCGCGCTGGCCGCGTTGGAAATTCCCGACCTGGAACAGCGGGTGGCCAACTTTAAGAAAGCGATGCAAGTGGCCCTGCTTCCACCTGAACCGCACGAGGACCGGGATGCGATCGTGGAAATCCGGGCAGGCACCGGGGGAAGCGAGGCCGCTTTGTTTGCCGCTGACTTGTACCGGATGTATTCCCGGTATGCCGAACCGCATGGATTCAAGGTGGAGGAGCTTGAAAGCAGCCCGTCGGAGCTGGGCGGCCTGAAGGAAATCATTTTCAAGGTGAGCGGCCAGGCGGTGTTCCGGACGCTGCGTTACGAAAGCGGGGTTCACCGGGTCCAGCGCGTGCCCCTCACCGAGGCCCAGGGCCGGATTCACACCTCCACGGCCACGGTTGCGGTGCTGCCGGAAGCAGAGGAAATTGATGTCGAACTGCGGCCGGAAGACCTGCGGATTGAAGTTTGTCGCGCAGGTGGCCCGGGAGGGCAGGGGGTGAACACCACGGATTCAGCCGTCCAGGTGCTGCACATCCCTACCGGGAAAATCGTCCGGTGCCAGGACGGGCGCAGTCAGCAGAAAAACAAAGAAAAAGCCCTGGCCATTTTGCGGGCGCGGCTTTTGGAGGAAAAAGAGCAGGAGGAGGCTGAAAAGTATTCAGCGCACCGGCGCAGCCTGATTGGGTCAGGGGGCCGGGAAGAAAAAATCCGGACCTACAATTTTCCTCAGAACCGCGTCACCGATCACCGGATCGGACTTACCTTGTACAATCTGGACTTGTTCGTGGAAGGGCAAATGGACGAAATGATTGAGGCTTTGCAGTCCAGTGACCTTGAGCAACGCCTTCGCGAAGCAGGGTTGGAAGCTGCCGCGGCCTGATGCGTTCAAGGCGGCGGCATAACCCCTTTTCTGTGGCGTGACCGTTCTCGAGGTTCTTCAATCCACCACGGCTTATTTCGCCCGGCGCGGAATCGACCAACCCCGGCTGAACATCGAACACCTGCTGGCTGATTCCCTTGGGAAACGGCGTCTGGACCTTTATCTGGAGTTCGACCGCGAACTCACCGGGGCCGAGTTGGCCATTCTTCGGCAAAAAGTTAAACGGCGGGCTGATCGTGAACCGTTGCAACACGTTTTGGGCCACTGGGATTTTTATGGGCGGACGTTTGCCACCGATGCGCGGGCGCTGGTGCCGCGACCTGAAACCGAACTCCTGGTGGAAGAGGTTTTGGAGCGCCTGCCCAAGGCTGAGGATGGCGTGCCCCGTTTGGTGGCCGATGTTGGCACCGGCTCTGGGGTGATTGCCATCACCGTTGCCTTGGAACGGCCGACGGTGCGCGTGCTGGCCATTGACCGTGAAACCGGACCACTGTCGTTGGCACGGGAGAATGCCGCCCGCCACGCGGTCAGCGAACGGGTAAGTTTTCTCAACGGCGACCTGCTCACCTGTTTGCCGGAGCCGGTTTACGCCGTTGTGGCGAATTTGCCTTACATCCCAAGCGGAGACATCGCGCAGTTATCGCCCGAGGTCCGGCGCGATCCGCTCGTCGCGCTGGACGGAGGCCCGGACGGTTTGGACCTGATCCGACGGTTGGTGAAAGAGGCGCGTTCCTGGATAAAAAGCGGCGGCTGGCTGTTCCTGGAAGTGGGGGCAGGCCAGGCGCCGGCAGCGGCCGCCATGCTCGCGGATGAGAATTATCGAGACATTTTTACCCGCAGAGATTACCAAGGAACGGACCGCGTCGTAAGAGCTTGCAATGGATAAAATCATCGTGCATGGCGGGCATGCCCTGACGGGAACGGTAAGGGTGAGTGGTTCCAAGAACTCCGCCCTGCCGATTCTTGCCTCGACGCTGCTTACCCGCGAACAGTGCATCATCCAGCGGGTGCCGGACCTGAGCGATGTCCATTACATGCTGCAGATCCTTTCTCACCTGGGCGCTGAAGTCGAACGGGCCAGCGGGGTGGTCACGGTGAAGGCTGAGCGCGTCAACACGGTGGCACCTTACGAGATTGTCCGAAAGATGAGGGCTTCCGTCTGTGTCCTTGGCCCCTTGCTCGGCCGTGAGCGGGAAGCCACGGTGTCGCTTCCGGGCGGCTGCGTTATCGGTGACCGGCCCATCGACCTGCACCTGCGTGGGTTTGAAGCGCTCGGGGCGGCAGTCCGGGTGCATGGGGGAAACGTCAAAGTTTTTGCTCCGTTTCTGCGGGGCGCCCGGGTCAACATGCTCGGCAAATATGGTTCAACCGTTCTCGGAACCGACAACCTGATGATGGCAGCCGTCCTGGCGGACGGCGTCACGGTCATTGATCATGCGGCGTGTGAACCGGAAGTAATCGACTTGGCCGATTTCCTGAACAAAATGGGCGCCAAAGTGGAAGGAGCCGGTACCTCGACCATCACGATCGAGGGCGTCAGCGAGCTGCACGGCGCCGAGCACGAGGTGATTCCAGACCGCATCGAAGCCGGCACGTTTTTGATCGCGGGAGCGCTAGCCGGCCAGCAAGTCACGGTTACCCGGTCCAAAGCGGAGCACCTTACCGCGGTGACCGGTGCGTTAGAAGCGTGCGGGTACCACTTTACGGCCCAAAACGGTTCACTGACGATTCACGCCAACGGCACTCCCAGGCCTTTGCATTTGAAAACGGAATCTTATCCGGGATTTCCCACGGACATGCAAGCCCAGATGTGTGCCTTGCTGGCCATGTCGTCCGGCGAGAGTCATGTGACCGAAAACATTTTTCCGCAACGCTTCATGCACGTCTCTGAGCTCAAACGGATGGGGGCTGCCATCGAGCTGGACGGCGCCACCGCCACCATCGCGGGGGTCGGTGCACTCAGCGGCGCGCCGGTGATGGCCAGTGACCTGCGTGCTTCCGCGGCGCTCGTGTTGGCCGGTCTGCGCGCCGAGGGCCGGACGGAAATCAACCGCGTTTACCACATTGACCGCGGCTACGAGCAACTCGATGACAAACTGCGGGGGCTCGGCGCCCACATCGAACGGGTGAAGGTTTGACGGCACGGGACGGTCCTGCGGGCAAACCCCTCTGGCAGGGGAGAACCTGGCCGGGTATCGGCGCGGACGGGGTGTTGAGGTAACGGCACTAAGACAAGGGCGTTTGAGCCTTAAAGGGCGACCGGATCAAGCGGCGGCCCGGTAGGGCGGCGAAGGGACTCGCCGCCCTGCCGGGCCGGTCACGAAGTAACGCGTGATCCTGCTAGGCCGGGCCTTCTCCGCAGCAATGTACGCGCGGCCGTTGCGGCCAGGACCAGCGTGCCGCCGGCCAGGCTCCAGGCGCTCGGGACCTCACGGTTGACCAGTAAAACCCAGCACGGATTAAGGATTGGTTCGATAAACGTGACGAGGGCTGCGTCGAGGGCCCGCACGTGCCTGATCGCGTGCGCGTAAAGCAGGTACGGCAGGGTTAGCTGGAACACACCCAGGGCCGCCAGCCATGGCCAATTCGTGGCGAGATGCCGGGCCGGGAATATAAACGGCAGCGCCACCACCACCGTCAGCAGGTTGCCGTACAAAACAATGCTTTGCGGAAAGCCTTCGCTTTGCCGCCGTAACAGCAGAATAAACAGGCCAAAGAAAAGCCCGCTCAACAGCCCGAACCCGATGCCCATCCATCCTTTCGGTGTAAGTTGATCGAAGAAAAAAAGGGCTACCCCCAGCAACGCCAGGGCAATGAAGAACCAATCCCGGCGCTGGATCTTTTCTCGAACCAACCAGGGGCTGAGTAGCGCCACATACACCGGGGCGGTGTATTGGAGAAAGATGGCGTTGGCAGCACTGGTCATCTTCGTCGCGAACACGAAGGAGGTGACCGTGCCGGCGTAGGCCACAGCGCCCGCCATGACCGCCAGCGACAGCCGGCTCCAGGACTTCGGCAGAAACACGGAGAAGATCACCAACGCAATCAGGCTGCGGGTTCCTGCGATGCCCAGTGGATTCCAATCAATTGCTTTGATCAGCACCCCCCCAAGCGACCAAAAAAACGCGCAGAGAATGAGCAGGCAGACGGACCGGGAGGCCATGGACTCAACCCGGTCCAAGGACGTTCGCGCGCTTAGAGGGCCTTGAAGCAGAGCGTGGCATTGTGCCCGCCGAAGCCAAATGAATTGTTCAACACCACCCGGACCGACGCCTCCCGCGCAACGTTTGGGACGTAATCCAAATCACAATCCGGGCTCGGCGTTTCCAGGTTGATGGTAGGGGGGACCACGCCGTGCTGGATGGCCAGGGCACAGACCGCGCTCTCGATGCCGCCTGCCCCGCCCAACAGGTGGCCGGTCATCGACTTGGTTGAACTCACAAGAAGCCCGTTCTTCGCGTGGTCGCCGGCGTAAAGTTTGATCGCGTTCGTTTCGCAGAGGTCGCCAACGGGGGTCGAAGTGGCGTGGGCATTGATGTAGTCGACCTGCTCCGGAACAATCCCTGCGTGGTCTGAGGCAGCTTTCATTCCGCGGGCCACGGCCATTCCGTCGGCCCGTGGCGCCGTCATGTGGTACGCATCGCACGTAAGTCCGTACCCGGCGAGTTCGCAATAAATCCGGGCGCCTCGCGCTTTGGCGTGTTCGTACTCTTCCACGACCAGAACTCCGCCGCCTTCACCCATTACAAATCCGTCCCGGTTACGGTCGAAGGGCCGTGAGGCTTTCTCCGGTTCATCGTTGCGGGTGCTCATCGCCCGCATCGCGCAAAAACCCGCAATTCCCAACGGGCAAACAACCGCTTCGCAGCCACCGGCGAGAAAAAGGTCGGCTTCACCGTAGCGAATCATCCGCCAGGCCTCCCCAATGGTATTGGCGGCGGTCGCGCATGCCGTCACGATCGCGAAATTCGGCCCCTCAAAGCCGTATTCCATGGCGATCAGGCCCGTGCCCATGTTGACAATCATCATCGGCACCATGAACGGAGAAACCCGTGAAGCCCCCTTGTTCATCAAAACAGTGTGCTGGTCTTCCAGCGACCGCAACCCGCCGATGCCGCTGCCGACAAGGACGCCGCAGCGGGTTCGGTCCACCTGCTCGAGGTCCAGCCCACTGTCCTCGATGGCCAGCTTGGCGCACCCCATGGCGAACTGCGCAAAGCGATCCGTACGCCGGACATCTTTCGGGTTCTGAAAATAGCGAGCCGGCTGGAAATCAGGCACTTCACCCGCAATATGGCAGTCAAAGCTGCTGGGATCGAACTGCGTGATCCGTTTGATCCCGCTCCGGCCTTCGACAAGGTTGTTCCAGAACGTCTTCAGATCGCTCCCGACCGGCGAAATAACGCCCATGCCGGTAATGACTACTCGTCGAAAACTCATGAGAAGTGGGTTAATCGGTTAGGGGCAAAACAAGATAAAGCAATCGAAAACTTACGAGTTTCGTGTGCCCATGCCCACCATCTGGACTTGTTGAAAGAGTTTGCCTTCGGTGCGAATCGACGGCGCGATAATGATTTCGGTTTCTTGAAACTCACGGAGGGTGGCCGCTCCCACATTGCCCATGCAGGTCGTAATCGCACCTACCAGGTTCTGGCTGCCATCGTCCACCTCGGCCGGGCCGAACAGGATCTGTTTCAACGGGCCGGTGGTGCCGACCCGGATGCGGGTGCCCCGCGGAAGGTTGGCGTGCGGCGTGGCCATTCCCCAATGGTAACCTTTGCCAGGAGCCTCAACGGCCTTGGCAAACGCACTGCCGATCATCACCGCATCAGCCCCGCAGGCAAGCGCTTTGCAGACGTCGCCGCCCTTGCTCATGCCCCCGTCCGTAATGATCGGCACGTACCGGCCGGTTTTCTTGAAAAAGTGGTCGCGCGCCGCCGCACAATCGACGGTTGCCGTGACCTGGGGCACGCCCAACCCAAGAACCCCCCGCGAAGTACAGGCTGCCCCGGGTCCCACCCCGACCAGAACACCCGCCACGCCGCACTCGAGGATTTCCAGGGTAACTTCATAACCGACCGTATTCCCGACCAGGACGGGGCAGCGCATCTGCGCGCAGAACCGCTTCAAATCAAGTGATTTGTATTCTGAACTGAGGTGCCGGACCGTTGATACCGTGCTCTGCACCAGGAAAACGTCCGCACCCGCCTCCTGCGCCAGTTTGCCGAAGCGCTCCGCCTTTTGGGGGATTGAACTGACGGCGGCAATCGCACCCGCATCCTTGATCTGCCTCACCCGCGCCCCAATCAAGTCCTCCTGGACGGGCTCCAGGTAAATTTTTTGCAATAAACCCGTGATGCTTTCCTTGTCAGCCTCAAGAACTTTCAGCAACACTTCTTCAGGATGCTTGTAGCGCGTTTGCACACCTTCCAGGTTTAATACCGCCAGGCCTCCCAGCCTGCCCATCTCGACCGCAAATTTTACGTCAACCACGCCGTCCATCGCGCTTGCCAGAATCGGGATCGGCAGCCGGAGCGGTTGTTCCGCCGGCCGGGGAAGTGCGAACGTAATGTCTACTTCGTTTGGGTTGATCGTAAAGCTGCCCGGGACCAGGGCGATCTCGTCGAACCCATAAGTCACCCGCGCTTTTCGGTTCCGGCCAATGAACGTTGCCATGGATTTATAGTCCTCCGATCTCAAATCGTTCGTTCAAGCTCCCGCAGCGGGGGCACCGAGGAAGGGTCACGTTGGTTCTGTCTTCGAAAATAGTCGCACAGATCGTGCACCGCACCCGGTAACGCAAGGCTTGTTTTTCACGCTTGGCGCGATGCCATTCCTGCACGATCCATAAGGAGAAAAGAGCCGCCACAAACACGAACAGGTAAATAAAGACGAGCACGGGAAGCTCTACCCGGATCATAATTGGCTGGCCGAACGAAAGGTGCATTATGGCGCGGATCCGCCCGGGCCGCAACGCTTGATCGCTGGTCAGAACGGGTCGTAGCCCCAGACCACGCGGACCTTGCCCCAGGTGAACGCATTGGCCGGACGGAACCGCAACGCCCGCACGTAATCGTCTGCGCGCCGATCGGCTTCGGACCGCCCGCTGGATCGCCAGGGGAAGCAAAAGGCAACTTTTCCCGCTTCGCTCACCCCGACCCAGAGCACGGTCGGTTCCAGGTACTCCCGGTTCGGAGGTAAGGGCGGCGCGTCCACGCTTGGCCGGGACCTCAGGGCGTCATCAAGTTCCACTCGCGACGGGAAAGAAAGCATTTCTGGCTGCACTGGCGGTTTGTCGGTGTGCAGCAGCCCTTCCGGACCGAAGACGGGCGGGAGCCGGTCGGTGGATTCCGGCACGATCGGGGCGAATTCAGGGCGCGCGTCGGCAAAGCTGGGTTGGTATTTGGGCACGAGGCGGGAGACCAGTTCCGGCCGGAAACCTGGCCGGGTCAGGGCACCCGGATCGGCCAGGTCTGCCCATGCCAGCACTTTCTGGTCCGGTTCCCTGCCTGGATTCAGCACGGCCACACTCGCCGCCGTCGGCAGCAGCACCGTCGCGGAGGGGTAAACCACCTGGAACAGGTAAAAGCCCACCAGGTGGCCCAGCAAAGACAACAAAAGGAGGCCGGGCAGGCGGAAATCCCAGCGGGGCCGGCGCCAATCAAAAATGAAAGGCGCAGCTTGTTTCATTCTGTTTTTGGCGAAGTGGCGAGCATCACGTTAAGCCCGCGCTCAAGGCAGAGGTTGGAGATTTGCACGACCACGCCCTGCGGGGTCTCGCGGTCCGCCCGGATGATGACCGTCGCGCGCTCCCCGGCGTCCCGGGCGAGTTTCTCGCCGAGGTCTTTCAAAGCAACCTTCTGGTCGCGGTAAAAGATCGTGGGGTAGGGGCCGGCGGTGACGGTCAGGATCAAAGCATGCTTTTCCGGAGCCAGGATAAAGCTCGAATACGGCAACCGTACGCTCACCCCCGAATGCAGCAGAAAGGTCGCGCTGACCACGAAAAGCAGCCCGAGCAAAAAGACGACGTCCATCAGCGCGACAAGAAAAATCAGGTGCGGCTCAAGCCGGACCGATCGCGCAAGCTTCATCGGCGCTCCAACGCCGTCGTGCCGACGGGATCAAAAGAGATGATGGCG
Organism: Chthoniobacterales bacterium; assembly: GCA_036401335.1. Taxonomy (GTDB): domain Bacteria; phylum Verrucomicrobiota; class Verrucomicrobiia; order Chthoniobacterales; family JAFAMB01; genus DASWVC01. The sequence goes on along the minus strand of DASWVC010000040.1, from coordinate 29,628 downwards.
GCGTCGGAAGGGACGTCGCTCAGGAGATTGACCACTTCGATTCCGGCCCGTTCCATTTCGTGAAGCAAGGCATTCAACCGGGCGGAAAGGTGGCAGTAAGCCAGAATGGTCGGAATGGTGACGACGAGCCCGCCAGCCGTGGTCAGCAGGCTTTGGTAAATTCCTCCGGACACCTCCGCCAGCGTGGCGTACCCATTGTTGGCAGAGAGTTCCACAAACGCCTGCATCAGGCCCGTCACGGTCCCGAGCAGCCCGATCAACGGCGCGATGTACCCGATTGCCACGAGCAATGCCAAATGCCGCTCCAGCTTCGGCACCTCCAGTTGACCGGCTTCCTGCACGATTTCGCGAAGCTCCGAACGGGAAAGGTGATGGCGCGAGATCGCGGCCTGAAGCACGCGGGTTACCGGCACCCCCACAGCCTGACATTCCACGCGCGCTTCCGCGTATTTTCGGCTTCGCAGCAGGTTGGAAAGTCCTTGCAGGAACTCGCCGACGTCAATGGACGAGCGGTGGTAAAAAAGCAGCCGTTCGACGAAAACTGCCGCCGAGACAACGCTACACAGCAGGATGAGCCACATCAGTGGTCCACCCCTTTGCATGTAGTCAAGCATGGGGCATTTATAAGGGAGGCGCCCGGAGGGTGCAAGGAGATGCCCGTTGCACCGGCCGGGGAGGGAAGAAGGTGTCGGGGTATCGGCGTGGAAGCCGGATGCTGTAAAGCAAATGCCACAAACCGAAGAACCGAACCATGCCATGCATGGCTCAAGGGGCACGATCGGCCCTTCTTCCCTGGTCCTGCCATTGGTGGTCTTGGTTAAACCGGTGCAAAAGCAGTTGCGTCACGGCATCCAGGGCTGCGAAAACGTTGCGGCCGGTGCTGGCGACAGCCGCAAAACTTGGCACGCGTCGCTTCCGGTGGTTCAGGATGTACTCGAGGTAAGAGAATGGCGCCGCGTCGGGCAGGTCGCGTTTATTCAGCTGCAGCACATGCGGCAGATCGTCCAGCACCAGATTTTGCTTCTCCAGGTTCTCCGCCAGGTTACGAAGACTGTCGACGTTTTCTTCGACCTTCTCCCACTGCGAATCGGCCACGAAAACCACCCCGTCGACGTTGCGGAGCACCAGTTGACGGGTGGCATTGTAAATTACCTGCCCGGGCACCGTGTACAGCTGGAACTTCGTCCGGAAACCCTGGAGCACCGCGGCAGTTACCGGCATGAAGTCGAAAAAAAGGGTTCGGTCCGCGGCCGTGGCGAGAGAAACAAGGTCGCCGCGGTGCGGTTCCGGGATCCGGGAATGAATGTACGCAAGGTTGGTGGTTTTCCCCCCGAGCGCCGGCCCATAATAAACGATCTTAAACTGAACTTCCCTGCGGGCATAGTTGATGATTGGCATGGTTTGGCTCGCGGTTGAATGCCACACAGCAGCAATTGAAGAATTAAAGAATGCCACGAGTCAAAGAATAGGAAAATGCAGCGGCATCGGCCCTGCCTTTCATTTTTGGCATCCTTCGGCTTTTTGACTCTTGGCATTTCTCGGCCGCCGCGTCACATCAGGGGTGACACGTAGAGTTTCAGGGCATTTACCCGGCCCCCAGGCCAATACCACGTCCTCGGGAAATCGAAGCTGCGTTCGGCTGCATGGTAGCGCAGCACCGGCCGGGCATTCGGCTGATTGCAATCGTAGACGGAATAGGTCACATCACCATTTCGCTCCCCCTTGTAGTCGTACACGATGAGGCAATGGTTGATGGGCCGGAAGCGCGTGATGTAGACCGCCTTTGCGTGTCCTGAATCCACTTGGTGCTTCAGGAACCGGGCCAGCCGATCCTGGCCCGAGCGCGGCACCGGGAACACGATCCGCCAGTTTCCGATCCGCCAGAACGACGGCCACCATAACCCCATGTTCTTCTGCAACAACAGCGGGTGGTCGGACGAGAACGAGCGGAGGTCGGCATAACCCGGGAACTGAACTCTTGGGCGGGTACCGTCGCTCCATGCGGGGATCCGGGCGAGGCGGAGAATCCGGTCCCGGTATTCCGCCCCGCTCACCTTGGGCAAATCGGGACGGAACTGCGCGAACCGGTGAAACTGAAGCACCATACGCACCATGACGAAACAATGGCGCGAATACAGGTCATCTTCCCGATGAGTTCGCTGATGAAAGCTGAGGTGCCCGCCGGCGTCGACCTGGTACTCATAGAAAGTCTCGTTCGAAAAGGCGAGCACGTCCTTTTGCGGGTCGAGCGCGGGTGGAGCGGCAACTCCAGTGGTCACGGCTGCTAAAGACCACAGCGAGAAAAAAAGACGCACTTCAGAACTGCTTGCGAAGGTTGCTCGGCAAAAGGTTCAACTCGGATCGGTACTTGGCTACGGTTCTTCGGGCAATCGGAATGCCGCGTTCGGAAAGGATCGTCACGATTTCACGGTCGCTCAAAGGGTTGCGGGTGTCTTCGTTCCGCACCAAGTCATTGATGGATTCTTTCACGCTCGTGTTGCTCATCGAGGCACCTTCAGCCGTCTGGTAGCCGGGCGTGAAAAAATACTTCATCTCGAACACTCCTTGAGGGGTGGCCATGTATTTGCCGGAGATGGCCCGGCTTACCGTGGTCTCGTGAACGCCCACCGTTTCCGCGATCTGGACCATGGTCATCGGTTTCAGGAAGGCCGTTCCGTGTTCCAGGAACGCCCGCTGCCGCTGCACGATCTCGTTCGCGATGTTCAAGATGGTTTGCTGGCGTTGGTGAATGCTCTTAATCAAGAACTTGCCGCTCCGAATCTTTTCCCGGATGTAATCCCGGACTTCCGAACCATTGTTGCCCTGGGTCATCAGGTCCTTGTAGGTTTTACTGATGCGCAGGTGGGGGATCTGATCGCCCGTGAGAGCAGCCACAAAGTCGTCTCCGACGCGTTCTACGGTGACGTCAGGCAGAACGTAACTATTCGGATCGGCTGAGAAGATGTGGCCGGGTTTCGGGTCCAGGGTCGAAATGAAATTGGCGGCCCGTTGGACCAGGGTCACCGTTACCCCGAGCTTCCGTGCGATCTCGGGGTAGCGCTTTTTGCCGAGGTCATCGAGGAATTGGTCAACGATCGTGTACTCCAGGCTGTCCTCTTTGCCCAGGCGCCGCAGCTGGATCAACAAGCACTCCCGCAGGTCCTGCGCACCCACGCCGACGGGATCAAACGTTTGCACCAGCTCCAGCGCGCTCTGCAAAGCCGACAGCTCCCGGTTCGGGGCGTTCGCGATTTCGTCTAAGGACGTGGGTAGGAAACCGGCGTCATCAAGGTTGCCGATGATGAGCTCGGCTGCCTCCCGCTGTGAACGGTTGACATCGGCCGTGTTGAGCTGATCTAGCAAGTGCTGCTGCAGCGTTTCCTGGGTGGCAATGGAATCGAAAAAAAATTGTCGGCGCTCTTCCTCCTCCTGGCTCCGGGCCGAGTAGCTGACGTTCTGCGCCATGTAATCCCGCCATTCTTCATCGAGTCGGGCCAAGCGTTCGAATTCCTGTTCGAAATCCGCATCATCCTCGCTGCGTTCCTGGGTGCCCTGGTCGGCGACATCTTCCTCCAGCACCGGGTTGGTCTGCAGCTCCTGCTGCACAATGTTGCGCAGCTCCAGCGTGGCCGCCTGCAGGATGTGCAGGCTCTGCTGCAGCTGCGGGGCAAGGACCTGCTGCAGGCCGAGGTGCTGAAATTGTTGCATGCTGGGACCAGGCATAGGCACGGAACCACGTCGATCTCTACAGTAAAGAAGCCATCTACCCATCGCAAGCCGCTACCCGCCAAGCCGCGCGGCTCACCAAAATTTACTGCGTGCGGCCTTTTTTCAGGCCAACCTTCCCGGGATAGAGCACCCGTTTCCCGGCTGCCTCCTTGCGGCCCACGACTGCACCCGCCCTGCCTCAGGCCGCACGGTGGTGCTTAAGGTCCAGTTTACGGTACAACGTTGCGATGCTGACGCCCAGCATGCTGGCGGTCTTTTCTCTCGACCCCTGGTTGAACCGCAGCGTCAGCTCGATGTACTTGCGTTCGTGGTTGCGGACAAACTCATCCAGCCGCTGCCCCACTTGCCACTCGAGCTCCCGCTGAGGCTCGAACCCGTGTGACTCCTGCAACACGTGCGGCGGCAGGTCCACCGTCTTAATCACCCCATTTTCGCACAATGCGCAGGCCCGTTCAACGGCGTTTTCAAGTTCGCGCACGTTGCCCGGCCAAGTGTAACGGACAAAACGCTCCATGCTTTTCGAATCGACCTTTTTCAGCTCGGTCGCGGTTTGGGCAGCGTATTTTTGCAGGCAATGGTTTACCAGCAAAGGAACGTCCTCTAACCGTTCCCGCAAAGGCGGAATCTCGATCGGAATGACCGCCAGTCGGTAAAAAAGGTCTTCCCGGAAGCCGCCGGACTTGATCTTTGCCTTGAGCGGTTCATTGGAAGCGGCAATCACCCGGACATCGACCGGCACGTTGCGGGTGTCGCCAACCCGTCGGATCTGGCGTTCCTGCAAAACCCAGAGCAGTTTCGTTTGCAACTGGGGCGACATCGAATTGATCTCGTCCAGAAAAAGGCTGCCGTTGTGCGCCTCCTCAAACAACCCGATTTTGTCGACGATCGCCCCCGCAAACGCGCCTTTCCGGTGACCGAAGAGCTCGGACTCGAGCAGGTTCTCGGGAAGGGCGCTGCAATTAACCGTCAGAAACGGATGGTGCTGGCGCGCGCTGTTGTAGTGCAGCGCGCGTGCCACCAACTCTTTGCCCGTGCCGCTTTCGCCTTGAAGGAGGACCGTGCTGTCGGTGTCCGCAATCTTTCCAATCAACCGGTAAATTTCCTGCATCCGGTCGCTGGTGCCGATCAGGTTCTCGAATTTGTAGCGGTCCCGAAGCTCCTTTTTCAGGTACGAATTTTCTCGCAGGGCGGCCTGGTAATCGAGGGCGCGCTGGATACAGAGTTGCAACTCGTCGACCTTGAACGGCTTTGTTACGTAGTCGTAGGCCCCCATCTTCATCGACTCCACCGCCGTTTCCACGGATGCATAGGCGGTGATCATGATGACCGCGGTCTGAGGGTGTTTTTCCCGGCATTCACGCAGAATGTCAAATCCTCCGACCTTCTCCATCTTGACGTCCACGATCACCAGGTGGGGATGAAACTTGCCCAACGCCTGGAGTGCAGCCTCCGGCGAACTGTAAGGCAGCGGTTGATGACCACGATCTCGGCAAAGGTTAGAAATCACCTCCACAATTGCAGGTTCATCGTCGGCGATTAAAATGCGCGCCATAACGTGCGAACAGTATAAGATCTATATCCCGTGGCAACAGTTGGTCCAGGTGAGAACAATTTTCAAGAAAATGAAAGTTTCGCACCCCATAAATCTCCGGCACGTCTGTCCGCAATGGGCGGAAAATCCCGGGTGCGGGATGTTTTTGCGCGTCGAGCGGGCGTTTCCGGGCGGCTGGCCGGCGCCCCCTACTGGTGATTAACCTCGTCCGTTTCACCGGCCTCATCGGGCCGGTCGGTGGTGTCGACGATTGCCTCCGGGGAGCAGCCAAGCTTGAGGAGGCCGAAGGTCAGCAGGTTTTTGCTGTCCACCCAAATGCCCGGTTTGTCGGTGTGCAGCACGACGGAGATGACCTCGTGGGCTTCGCGCAGCGCCGAGCTGACCAGAACCTGTTGGGCTGCCCGGGTGTAACCGGTCTTTAACCCGTTGCACCCGGCAAAATGGCGCAGCAGGCGATTGTGGTTGCGCAACTGGAACGTCACGCCAGAGGGGGACCGCCAGGTATAATAGACGGTGGAGACAAGCTGGCGAAAAAAAGGCTGCTGCATGGCCGTCCGGGCAATGAGCGCCATGTCATGGGCCGTGGTGTAATGGTTAGGTTCGTGCAGCCCGTGGGGGTTGGTAAAATGACTGGACGCAGCCCCGAGTTCGGCGGCCCGTTGGTTCATCCGGTCGGCGAAGGCCGCTACAGATCCCGCGTTGTCCCGGGCAAGTGCCATGGCGACGTCGTTGGCGCTTTTCAGCATGAGGCCGAACAACAACTGGCGCCGGGTGTACTGCTCGCCCGGCTTAAGGCCCAGGCTGCTTGGTTCAACCTTCGTATCGTTAAGGTCGACGGTCACCGGCCGGTCAAGATCGCCGGCCTCAATCACCAGCAGCGCCGTAAAGATCTTTGTCGCGCTTGCGGGAAACTGGCGGTCGTTTTCATTTTTCAGGAATAAAAATTCACCCGAATAGGTATCCAGCAACGCGGCGCTTTTCGCGGCCAGAATGAACGTCGGCTCGACGCCCCGGCCGGTCAGCCCCGGCCACAGGGTTAAAATCAGGAAACAGGCAATACTCGACCATTTACAAGCATCCATTCAACAGCGCACCGGTTTTGTAGAACAACCTCATAGGGGCAATCCAGCTTTTCTGCACAGGGGACCGCGATGGCATCGGCCAGAAAACCTGGTGCAATGCAACCCAGTTCATGTTCACGCCTCAGGGCGCGTGCGCCGTTCACCGTTGCCATGCGCAAAGCCTGGGCAGCGGTAAGGTCGGGGTGACCGCGCCGGACCATGCGCATCTCGGCAAAGAGATCGAGCCGGTCATTGCTGGCCAGGCTGTCCGTGCCGAGCGCAACGTTCAGGCCGGCGGCTTGCAGGCGCTCCAGTGGAAACGGTCCGTGGTGCAGGAAACGGTGGCTTTTCGGGCAGTGCACCACGGTCAAGCCGCGCCACTCCGGCCAGGAGAGCACCGCGAAATCCTCACCGTCCAGGTAATTCAGATGCACGAGAATGGCGTCCGGACAAACCAGCCCGTTGCGGAGCAAATGCTGGAGCGGGCTGGTCCAGCCGCAGTCCGTCATTGGACGGCCTAATTTCTTCAGGAAGTCAAACAACGGCCCCTCCCCGGTGCTGAACATGCGAAACTCCTCTTCAGACTCCGCGACGTGGGTTGTCGTCGGCAGGCCAAGCTGCGTGCGCCCAAGGCGCGCGAGGCGGTAGAGTTCCGGTGAAGCGGTGTAAGGAGCGTGCGGGCTCAGCCCTGAACCGTTAAGCTTTCCGTTTGCCTGGCCGGGTTCAAAAATGCACCAGGAACCGAAGGCATAGAGATCTTCCCACGGGCGGGGTCGGACGTCGATCAGTTCCAGGAATGTGTAACTGCGAAGAACCGGGTTTGGCCGTCGGGGCAGGATTTGCGGGATCGCCGCGATGTCCAGCACGGTGGTGGTTCCGAAGCGGCGCAGTTCGTCCAACCCTTCCTGGTGCGCCCGGAGGTAATCATCATCCGAAAACACCCGCTTCAGTGAATTAATCCGGCTGACCCATTGGGAAAAGTTGTGCGACGGCAGGATCGCGCCACGCATCAGGGTGTAATCGAGGTGGCAATGGGCGTTCACCAGACCGGGCAGGACCACCACTTCGCCCAGGTCCTGAACCGGCCCTGCCGGGTTGCGCAAAATTTCCGCCGCAGGGCCGACCTCAAGGAACCGCTCACCGTCGATCACGAAAGCTGCGTCCGTAATCGGTTCGCCTTTCATCGTGATGAGGGTGCGGCAGCGGTAGCGTGTCATGAAGCGCAGCGCCGGCAGCCGCCGGTGGGTGCGGCAGGGCTGGCGATCCTTGGCCGACCACGGGTGAGCGCACCGTCGTCCGGTAGGGTCACGAGTTCCTTCGTGACCGGGGTATCGGTGTGGACTCTGAATGCTCGGGCCATGAGTCCCGTCGTGACCTCCGGCAAGGTCGTGTGTCCCCACGTGACCTCCTCAAGCACCGGTCGGTAGAACCACCTTAAACGGCGCCGTCGGCGAGGAACGGCCGACCCGCCCGGACATCCCGTGGGGAGACGCGACCCTGCGAAGCCACCTTGGCTGGTTCTGGAAAAGATTTTTGACAAACGGTATAACGGGCGCTTGAGGACAAGCTCCCCTACCGGAAACGCTTTCCCGCTGGCAAGACCGGCCCGGTTTCGCCCGGTGTCGAAAAGGGCTGCTGGCATGCGTCTTACGCCGGTTTTTGTTTCACGACAGCCCGGGCCTCTGCCACCAGCAGGTTGCAAGCTTCCGCGCAGAAAATCGGGAGGTGTCGACCGGCCCGCCCGAGTTGATCGGCGGCCGGGTCGAACTTTGCTGCCGGGAGCGACGTCACGGGCCGGTCGCGGTCCAGGCGCCACAAGATCGTGCGCAAGCAGCCCTCGTCCGAGCGGCAGAAGCGGCCCACCAGCCGATCGGCCTGTTCGTTCGTGATCTTCTGAGTGACCCGGTACATGCCGGTCTGGCGGTTGAGCGTGACCCGCAAATCGACGACGCGCAGTTCTCCGTGTTGCTGAGCCGCCCAGCTTGCCGTTGCGCCGGGGTAAACAAAATCCAGCGCCTGTTGGAGCGCCCGCGCATCGCCGGCCGTGAAAATCCAGCCGCGCGGCAGCGTCGGCGCCCCTTTCAAAGGCCGGTAACGGCCCGCTTCGTCGTACCGGACCAGGTCGCGCAATTCTTCCGGACGCTCCAACGGCCGGAGCCCGGAGCCCGGGGCCGTGTTTTCGTCGGAATGGTGGCGCAGTTCCACTTGCCCGCTTGTTACCGGCACCACCACGACCTCGCCCAGCCGCCACGCTCCTTGCCGGCACAATCTTTCGAGCAAATCCGAGATCATGCCGCCGTAGCCGCCACCGGTGGCGGCGCCTCAAACCGGGCTGCGGTGTCGAGGATAATGTCAGCAAAGGCAGGTTCCGTGCCGATCGCACTTGCGTAATACAGCAGACGGTCGCCGCAGGTGTAGGGATTCCGCCGGAAAACTTCTAGTTGGCTGGCCGCCGCCGTTGGCTCACCCTCGAGCCCGAGCAGAACGGGAATGTCCTGGTAGCTGTGCAGGCCGTCAGAGATGAAGAACGGCACCACCACCACGTGCCGCTGGCCGGTGAGCACACGCCAGTTCGAGACCAGAGGCTCCTCTTCCATGTAAGCGGCCAAAACTTCCGCGTACTGTCCCTCTCGACGCAGCAGGGCCACTTGCCGCTTCACGGCCACGGCCGAATTTTCGTTCAGCCCCGTGCCATGACCGACGATGATCAGCGACGTCTCCTTCGCCGGCACCCCTGGAGCGACCTCCCGGGCCCGGAGCAACAACAGCTCGACCATCCGTGGGTCGTTTCCCACCGGTTCACAATATTTCAGGACTTTCCCGTTCCGGCGCGTAACCCGGCCCGTAAGTTCCAATTCGCGGGGAATCACCTTCTCAGTAAAATAACCTTCGCTGATGAAGTTAGGAACGATGTAGACCTCCTCAGCTTCCACCATTTGCAGGACCTCGCGCAAGCTCGGTTCTTCTTTCCAGAAGGCGCAATGCACTTCGGAAAAAAGCCGTCGCCGCCGAATTTCTTCCTGGTGCGCGTACGTCGGGGCGCTGGAATCCGGGTTCTGCGTTGATCCGTGACCAACAATGATCAACGCACTGTTGTTCGGTTTAAGGTTGGCCATCGCGTAAACTGTACGCCGGGTCAGGAACCCACAACCGCAATCTTTTTTCGATTTGCCGCGGAGAAGCCCAACACCGCCGGGTCGGGCAACCCCCAGGTCCGCCAATAATGGCGGTACGCTTCCTCTGGCAGGCAGGCGTACCGGGGATTTGCTTCTGCCCGCAGCCAGCAGATAAGGGAGATCAGGTCTTTCTCCGCCATGGTCGTGCAGCCCGCCGACGGACGGTCCGGCCCGCGCCGGATGTGAAAAAAGATCGCGCTGCCGAAGCCGGGCACCGGCGGATCGGCGTTGTGACGAATTTCCAGGAGCCACCGGTAGGCGAAGTCACCCTGACGCATCCGCTGCCGGGCAAACCAGGGAGGGGGCTGGGCGGGGTTGACGACAACGTGGCGGTTGTAGTCGGGGTTGTTGACGTCATCCACCCAGGCGTCGCCCGGGCCGACCGTATGGAACGGGTAGGTGGCCCCGGCCGGCAGCGCGCCGTCATAGGTGTAGATCGTGCCCAACCGGAAAACGCCGGCCGGAGCCCGGCCGTCCCGCTCCACTTTCGTCGAAGCCCCGCCTCCACCCACGAGTTCACCCCGTCCCCACGCAAGGCCATGTTTGCCGAAAAGCACCGGCACCGGCCCTCCTGCCTGGCTCCAGGTACCCTGCTGTTTTTCGAGGCGCCAAAGGCGGCCGTGCAGGCTGTTCCACGTCGGGGCGAGGCCAACGATCAACTGCTGCACCGACGGATCGAGCCGGTCGGTCTCGGCCCGGGCTGGACCTGCCCCCAACCCGCACAACCCAAGGTATGCCGTGAGAAGGATGCGTGCAGAGAGCAGCCTGAACCCCTGGCAAAAGCCACGGCGTTTGGCAGCCCATGCTCCACGCTCGTTGCGCTCCACCATCGTCCTCACTTTCCGCGCAACTGCCGGTGCAGGCTCCCCAGCAGGAGCAGCAGGAAAGCCACCGTAAAACCGTTGATCACCGCGGAGTTAAACCAGAACAGGCTGTAGGTCTGTCCGAAAAAATGCTTCTCCGGCCCAAAGAAAACGTTGCGCGGCGAGGTGGTGTAATCGCGCTGCTTCATCTGCGCATCGGTCAGCAGGTCAGTGATTTTGCGGTTCTGGTACAGTTGTTCCGCCGTCACCTGATTGTTTTCCCGGCTGAACCGCTCCTCGTCAAGGGGAGCCCCGGCCACGATCCGGTCGATTTCGCCGAGGCGCTGTGCGACCTGCACGTTGTCCCTTCCACCCAGACCGGAAAGGATGGCCAGGGTCTCTTTGAGGTCGTCCAACCGGTCCTGCTGCTTCGGGTCGAGGTGATTCTGGTGGGCCATGGCTTCGATCTTTCCCGTGAGGATCTCCTGACGGCGGCTGAAGGGGTTCAGTTTGGCCTGGGCCACAATCAAGGCCTCATAAGACCAGCGCATCGGGATCAACTGGCAAATGAAGGGTACCTCGACCCCTTGGGGCTTCATGCCGAGGCTGCTGGCCTGCTGCACCTTGGCTGCCTGGTCACGGTTGAAATAATAGAGAAAATCCAGGTTCCGATTCATCTCGTCGTACTTGATCAGCGCGCCCCCAAGAATGATTTGGGGAATCAGAACCAGTGGCACAACATTGGCCGCGGTTTTGGCGTCGTTGGCCAGGGACGAGATCAACAGGCCACCGGCAACTCCGCTGATGGCCGTGATCCCGATAAACCAGAGGTACGGCCAGAACATTCCGCGGATCTCCAGGATGCTGTTGCCGATGAGAATGAAGAGAATGCTCTGGACAACGGCAAAGAGGGACAGCGACAAAAATTTCGACAACACGTAGTAAGGCAGGTGAATGTTGAGGTTCCGCTCACGCTGCAGGATGGTCCGATCCCGGATGATGTCGTCGGCACTGTTGGTCAGCCCTAAGAACAACGCGACCACCAGCGCCAGAAAAAGGTAGGTCGGAATGTGGAACGCCGCCGCGAAATCGTACTGGTTGGTTTCCGCGTACCGGAGGACGAAGCCGATGAGGGCGGCGAGCAGCGGCGCTTCGAAAATCGTGGTCCAGACATTGGCCCGGTTCCGCAGTTTGCTCACAAAAGCCCGGCGGAGAATGGTCGAGAACCGAATCCATTCGTCGCGCCAGCGGGTGGGCTCCTGTCGAGCCGAGGGGGGCGGCGGCAGGTTGGCAGTCTGCGGACGGACCGCGACCTGGCGCATTTCCTGGATCAGACGGAACGACTCATATTTGTCGCGCCAGTAATCCGGTGAGTACCGGCGGGCCGGGGTAAGTTGACCCCGGCTGTTCTCTTCGTAAATGATGTCGCCGCTCAGGTCGCGAAGCGGCGTTTCGAGCACGTCAAAAATAAACTCCGGCCGGGTGGTGCCGCAGGAGGGACAACCTCCCAGGTCGGTGCCGAAGAGTTGCTGGTGCTCGGCGGTGGCGAAATATTCCAGCATCTCCTGGGGCGTGCCGAAGAAAACGAGCCGGCCGCCCTTGTCGAGCAAAGCGGCCTTGCTGAACATGTGAAAGATTTTGGAGGTGGGCGTGTGGATCGTCACCAGGACGATTTTGTTGTGCGCCAGGCTGCGGATGATCTCCACCACGTGCTCGGAGTCTTTCGAGGACAGCCCGGAGGTGGGCTCGTCAAAGAGGTAGACGTCGGCCGAACTGATCATGTCCAGCCCGATGTTAAGGCGTTTGCGCTCGCCGCCGCTTAAATACTTTTTTACCGAACTGCCAACCAGCGCATCGCGGCGCTCGGAAAGGCCGAGTTCAATCAGCTTGCTGTCGATGCGCCGCATCCGGTCCTTGGTCGAGAGGTGGGGCGAGCGGATCGCAGCCGCGTATTGCAGGTTTTCCAGGATCGTCAGGTGTTCATCGAACGCATCGTCCTGCGGAACGTAGGCCACGTACTCGCGAAGGTTTTCCAGTTCGTCGTAAAGCGACCGTCCATTGAGAAGCACGGAACCACCGGTCGGGGTGTTCTGGCCGCACAGCGCTTTCAGGAGCGTGCTCTTGCCGGACCCACTGGCGCCCATCACGCAGACCATCTCGCCCCGGTTCATGCCGAACGAAATGCCGTCCAGGGCCGTTTCCCCGTTGCTGAAACGCAAGGTCAGGTCACGCACCTCCAGCTGGCTGATGATGTTGCGTTCTTCCTGAATGATGCGCTCCGAAAAATCGCAGCGCAGCACTTGGCCGGTGTCAATGCGGATGACGTCGCCGTCGCTGAGGGTGGCCGTACTCCGGACCACCACTTCGCCGACCATGATCGGGCGGTCCGCTTCCAGCACTTCCAGCAGCCCCGACCGCCGCTCGTAATCGCATGAAATCCTCAGCAACACGTCGCCACTCGTGCCGGGGCTGAGGAGAATGTCATCTTCCTGCAGCAGGCCGGGGTTGTTGGAAACCAGGTACTGCGACTTGGATGCCTTGAGCTGGAAGCGGCCGCCGAAGGCCCGGGCCCGGCGCCGTAGGTCGAGCAGGGTCAGTTCCGCCGAGTTGTCAAAGATGAGGCGATCTTCCAGGCTGCCCTCCACGACGGTGCCCGCACGCAGCTTGACGCCGTTCATGGTGGCGTCCACCGGCTTAAGCGCAGTCACCTTCACTTTAAGGCCGAACTGCACTTCCAGGCAGCTTTCCCGGGTCCGCGAACGCTCCAGTTGCACTTCGTCACTCGGTGTGACGGTCACGAAAATGTGGGGCAGGGAAACGTTCTTCTTCGCGTTGAAATACAGCACCAGGTCCTGGTGGCTGATCACGTGCTCGCCGATGATGATCCGTTGCCCGGGGTAAAGCCGGCAGAACTCGCCGGGCGCCAGGGCACGGCCTCGCACCACCACCGACCGGGCACAAAGGTTCTTGCACAGGATCAACTCGTGGTAACGGTAGGCCATGAGGCGTTCGTCCTGCCCCAGCTCCTTCACCTGCACCTCGGCCGTGGCCAGCGCGCCGAAAACCAGCGATTCCAGGGGCGACGTCCCCCGCTGGTACACGGAGGCGTCGGCCATGTCCGCAGAGTTAAGCTGATAAACGATGTCGATGGCCTGCGCCGCCATCCCCAATTGCGACATGAAGGAGTAGTACGCGATGACCTGCTCCTGCTGCATGCCGGCCTTGGCAATCAGGTCGTAGAGCTGCACGCCGAGCATGATTTTCCGGTCCTGGGCCAGCTCTTCGGCCAGACGCCGCGCCATGCCGGCCAGATCTTGCGGTTCGTTCAGCGCCTTTTGAAACAGGCCGCGCAACTCGGAGTAGACCGCTTCCGGGTAGTCGTAACGAAGGAAGCCCAGCGACGAGTCAATCTCCTCCTCCAGAATCCGCCCGTCCACCTTGGAAAATCCCGCCAGCACCTGAATGAGCAGCGGCAGCAGATTCCGGCCCTCCTGCGGGCTCCGTGGCCGGCCCAGCATCCGCCTTACCGTCGTGGCTGCCAGTTGCCGGGCTTGCCGTACCAGCGTGTTTTTTGTATCACCTGATAAATCCAGGGTTTGAGACATGACGGTTTCGAGGTTAACTTCCACCGGGTGGAGAAGCAACTAGCTCGAGCTTTTCTTGATGGTTAACCAAATTCCTCTTAAGCTTACCCCGTAGAGAATTTTAGCTATGGCCTTGATCTCCAGTTTTAACGAGGACCGGCCCGTGTCGTACTTTCGCGGTTACCCGATTTATTGGGCGACTCTGCTGACGGTGGCGTACGCGCTCGGGGTGGTGTTGACCGCTGTGTTGCAGGCCGCTGGATTCTCGTTGGAACCTTTCGTGTTCATGCCGCACCGATCGTTCTTCGGCGGCCAGGTCTGGCAGGCGCTCACGTGCACGTTCATTAATGAACCGGGATTTTTCAGCATCTTCGGCCTCCTTTTCTTGTACGTCGCCGCCGTCGAGGTCGAGAAATACTTGGGCACCCGGCGCTTCCTCACCCTTTTCGGCCTTCTTCTCGTGGTGCCGCTGCTGACGTTGACCGCCTGGATGCTCTTTTTTGGGCCAAGCTATCCCTACTTTGGGAACACGGAGGTCGGCATCGGGTTCTTTCTCGCTTTCTGCACCCTTTACCCGAACGTTCAATGGTGGGGCGTCCTGCCGTTGAAATGGGTGGGGGTGGGCTGCTTCGCGCTGGCCTTGCTGGTTTACCTGAGCAAAAGCCAGTGGGCCGCCATGGCGCTTCTCTGCTTCGTCAGCGGCACTTCCTGGGGCTACATCCGCGCTTTGCAGGGAGGATGGACGCTGCCGCGTCTGCCGCGCCCTTTTGCCCGGCGCCCAAAGCCGAAGTTGAGGGTGGTAAGCAAGCAGCCGGTTGCCCCTCGCCCGGTGGTCTTGGCGAAGCCGGTGGAACAGATGCCGGTTGAAATCGATGAGTTGCTTGAGAAAATTTCCAAAAAAGGGCTAGGCAGCCTGACGGCGCAGGAGCGCGCCGCCCTGGAACGGGCCCGGGAAAAACTGTTGGAAAACGACCGGAAATAGGCTGGCGTCCGTGTTTCCAAATTTTTGGCCGTTGTGCCGCCGGGCAGCATTGCAGGCCGGTGGTTGCCCCATTCTAAGATGAGTCCGCTAGCGCGTCTGCAGGAAATCGTCCACCGCCTGCGCGCTCCCGACGGCTGCCCCTGGGACCGGGAGCAAACGCACGCCTCCTTGAAACCTTACCTTCTGGAGGAGTGTTACGAATTGCTCGAAGCGGTCGACCTTGGCGATGCCGTGCTGTTGAAGGAGGAACTTGGGGACTTACTCCTGCAGGTGGTGCTCCATTCCCAGATTGCTTCCGAGGATGGCCGTTTCACACTCGACGACGTGGCGGTCGGCATTGCCGACAAGCTCGTGCGACGCCATCCCCACGTCTTCGGCGCGCAACGGTTGCCGGACAGCGATGCCGTCCTGAAACAATGGGATCAGCTGAAACGGACCGAAAAGGCGGAACGCCGGTCGGTGCTCGACGGCGTGCCGGGTCCGTTGCCGGCCCTGGCCCGCGCCCAAAAGGTCCAGGGCAAGGCCGCCCGGGTTGGTTTTGACTGGACGGACCCGCAGGGCGCCTGGGCCAAGGTGCACGAAGAAACAGCCGAGGTGCAGGCAGCAGACCCAGAAGACGTCGCAGAAGAACTTGGCGACCTTCTGTTTTCGGTTGTGAATTACGCGCGCAAGCGCAAGGTCGATGCCGAGCAGGCATTGCTTGGCGCGACCCGGAAATTCGCGGTCCGGTTTTCGGCCATGGAGGCGTTGGCGGCTGAGCGTGGAGTCAAGCTGGAGGAACTTTCCCTGGCCGCACTGGATGCGCTCTGGGAGGAAGTCAAGGCGCAGCCGGAGAGGAGGTAACGGGGTATCGGAACGTGGGGGTGACGGGGGGTGGCGCTTAGCCCGTGGTACGGTCGCGAGTCCCTTCGCGACCTCCTCAAGCCCCCCGGAATAACGGCTCCCGGGCCTGTTGGCCTCGGCCTTTACCTGGGCCCACCGCACCGGCCAGTGTGTGGCCGAACACGTCCAAGCGCCTCGTTTCAACAGGCGCCAGGGCCGCCGGGCCAAGAGCCTGTTTCGCCACGGCCGGGCGGGTGCGATGGGGGGGCTGTGTTTCCGCCCCGGTACCCCGGCGGCGAAGGGACTCGCCGCCCTACCGGCCGTCACGCCGTCAGGCCGTCACGCCGTCGCGCCGTTCGTACCTTGCCACCAGCACCTGCATTCGATGGCTTTGCAGATGGCCTGACGGGTCAAATTTCAGATCCATCCGGGCCTTGGTTGCCGTGGGCGCCTCCTGGGCCAACTTTTCCAGGTGCTGGACCTGCTGCGGCGTGCACCCAGCCTGCTTCGTCCACCAGGCAAAATCCAGGTCGTACGAGACAAGTTGCTCCTCGGCCAGTACAAGCCCCGCTGCCTGCGCCAACTGCCGCCAGGCTGCCGGGGGGCGCTGCCGGTGGTGCGACGGGTCGCGGATCGTTTCGTATTGATCGATCCACGGTTGGTCCTCAATGGCTGGTGAGACCTGGTCCGCCAGCACGAAGCGTCCCGTTGGCCGCAGCACCCGGGCCACTTCCGACAAAAACGCTTCCACCGAGGTGAAATGGTGCGGCGCGTGCCGGGCCGTCACCAGGGAAAAAGTCCCGGCGGCAAAGGGCAAAGATTCGGCCGAAGCCTGGACAAAACGGACGTTGGTGCGGCTTTCCTCCGCCGCCAGGCGGCGCGCCTCAGCCAGCATTTCGGGGGACAGGTCAACGCCCACGACTTCGGCGGCCGTCGCCCCGACCGCAAGCGCGGTATGCCCGGTGCCTGTAGCAACATCGAGGGCCACATCGGCGGGATTGGGGGCCGCAAGTTTCAGCAGCACAGCCAAATCCGGTCCGGACCGATGCACCGGGCTCACTGCATAATGGTGGGCGAAACGGTTGAAGATGGTGCTTTGGTTACTGTGATCGGCCGGTTCGGTATTCATGGCGTCAGTCAGAAAAGTTTTCCCAGTTTCCGCTGGTATTTACCCATTACAAAATGAAAGAAACAGAGGTCGCCTATAAATCTTTTTATGGTCAACCTGGAGTGGTTCCGGAGCTTCGTGGCCGTTTACCAGGCACGAAACATCACCAGCGCTGCCGCCGTCCGTTCACTTACCCAGCCGGCGGTAAGCCAGCACCTGGCGGCGCTGGAGGCTGCCTTGGGCCGTCCTGTGTTCATCCGAAGTTCTCGCGGGGTGACGCCGACGGCTGCCGGGGCCGCTTTGTACCGGGAGGTGTTTGAAGCCGTGGCCCGTCTCGAACGTTCGGCTTACCGGTTTGCCGCCCCGAACACCCGAGCTGCTCCGGTTCGTTTATCCGTTCCGGTGGATTTTTTCGCCTGCTGGGTCTTGCCGAGGTTAGGAAGGGAGGCGCCGGAACTGGTCGTTTCCTTGTTCGACGCCGGCGAGCACGCGCCGGCTGTGGAACGGGGCGACGTCGACGCCGCCATTACAAACCAGCGGCCCGGGGGCCGTCTCCTCGCGTGCACCGCCCTTTGCACGGACCACTACGTGCTGGTCGGACCCAAGTCACTGGTCCTCCCGGATGCGGTCAAACGTCCGGTCGCCTTGGGTGCATTCCTTGCAGAGCAGTCCTGGATCAGCTACAGCGAGGACTTGCCGATCACCCGGCGCTTCTGGCAGCAAACGTTAGGGCAACGGTTTTCCGCTGACCTGCGTCTCGTGATGCCCGACCTGCGGACGGTCCTTCAGGCCGTCGTGCAAGGGTTGGGTTGCTCGCTCCTGCCCCGGTACGTCTGCGCACGCGCCCTGGCAGAGGGCACCGTCCAGGAGTTATGGTCAGTTGAGGCCGCGATTCCCGCGGAGCATTGGCACCTGGTTTACCGGTTGCTCGACGTGGACCGGCTCGAGATGATGGCGCTGGAACGGTGCCTGCAAGCAACCTGCTCATGACCGGGCCGGCGCGCATTCCTTCCTTATGCAATGGATCATCCACAGCCTTCGGGAAAATCCGGAGCTCACCCTTTACCTGACCCTCGGCGCGGGCTTTTACGTCGGCCGGTTGAGGGTCGGCACCTTCAGCCTCGGAACCGTGACCGGGGTGTTGCTTGCCGGTTTGATCATCGGCCAATTCAGGGTGCCCGTCTCGCCCGCGCTCAAATCCGTCTTTTTCCTTCTGTTTCTTTTCGCGACCGGGTATGCCGTGGGTCCCCAGTTTTTTCGGGGTTTGAAAAGCGGCGGCTTACAGCAGGCGCTGTTTGCCGTTATCATCGGCACCACCTGCCTGGTGACGGCCCTCGTCGCCGCCAAGACGTTCGGACTTGGGCCGGGTTACGGCGCCGGGATTTTTGGAGGGGCGTGCACCGTTTCCTCGGTCCTTGGAGTGGCCACCGATGCGATCAATCAGATGCCTGGTTTGAGCGAAGCGAAGCAGCGGGCGATTGACCAAATGTCGATTGCTTTCGCCGTGACGTACATCTTCGGGACCGCTGGGGCATCGTGGTTTCTGGCGGCCATCGGACCCCGGATTCTCGGCGTTGACCTTGCGGCCGAATGCAAAAAGCTGGAAGGGATGATGGGTGGGGAGGAGCCGGATCCAGCCGTGCACTCCGCCTACCACCTGATCGACGTCCGGGCTTATCGGGTAACGGACGAGGCCTTTGCCGACCAGACGGTTGCGGCCTTTGAGGCCCGCTTTCCCAACGAACGCCTGTTCATCGAGCGCCTGCGCAAAGGCAAAAAGGTCATCGAAAGCTCGCCCGAGACCATGATTGCGTCCGGTGACGTTCTGGCCATTGCGTCACGTACGGAAACGCTGATCACGGACGGGGCACGTTTCGGGGTGGAAGTGCCGGACCCGGAACTCTTGGACTACCCGGACGAAACGTTGGACGTGATGGTCACGAACAAAAAACTGGTGGGGATGCGGTTGGGCCACTTTGCGGCCTGGGACCGCGATCAGTGCAGCCGCGGGATTTTTGTTCGCGCATTGTCGCGGGGCGGGCATGAGTTGCCGTTCAACAGCGGGACTCGCATTGCCCGAGGAGACGTCTTGAAAATCAGCGGCACCCAACGGGACGTCGAACGGGCCGTAGACTTTATCGGTTACGCCATCCGTCCTACGAACGTCAGCGACATGGCCCTGGTTGGGACGGCGGTGTTTTTGGGCGCCTTGGTAGGATCGCTTGGTATTCGGGTGGGCGACATCCCGATCAGCTTGAGCACGAGCGGGGGAACGTTGCTGGCAGGATTGCTTTTCGGCTGGCTTCGGTCGGTTCACCCGACGTTTGGCCAGATTCCCGGACCTGCCCTCTGGGTGTTCAATAACGTGGGCTTAAGCATGTTTGTGGCCGTGATCGGACTGCAAGCTGGGCCCCGTTTTCTCGAGGGACTACGGGAAGCGGGCCCGGCCTTGTTTTTCGCCGGCGTCGTGGTGACCATTGTCCCGCTTTGGCTCGGTTTGCTGGTCGGGAAACACCTTTTCAAGATGCATCCTGGGATCTTGCTGGGTGCGTGCGCGGGCGCACGGGCAACATCGGCAGCCTTGTCAGCGGTTCAGGACGCCGCGCAGAGCCGGGTGCCCACACTTGGCTACACCGTCTGTTTCGCGGTGGGCAACACCCTGCTGACGGTCTGGGGCGTGGTGATGGTGCTAGTGCTGAAATAGAAAAGAATTAGACGCAAAGAGGGCGTGCCCTGCGTACGACGAACGTGGCGATCGCGACCCTGCAGAGAACCTTTTATGAACTTTGTGCCAAGGGAGTGGGCGGACCGGTGCACTGCCTTATCGAATTGGAACACCCGGCAACAGCGGAGCCTTCCATCTGTTGGCTGGAGGCGAGCGTGCAAGCCCGCAAAACCCTCCAACGAATGCCAAGCCCAGGGGAATTGCGCCAGGTCACGGGAAGGGTGGCCGGAAAACTTGCTAAATCCTTCGGCCTGACGAACTGCGGTCAGCCTTGATTCGAGCAGGCGCGAAGGGGATGAGCCGCACCCGGGCGGCGTGCGGAAAGCCTCGGCCGCCTCATCGCTGGCGGCCTTCAGGAGCAGCCCGCCCTTCTGACAAACCGTTCCGGCCCGGTCCACACCGCACACCAAAACGCATCCCCGGGTCAAAACGGGATGTCATCCGGCTCGGCGTCGAGATCCGGGTCGCGGGCAGGCCGGGGTGCCGGGGCTCCACCGCCGGACGCGGATCCGCGGCGGGGCGGGTTGGCGCGCTCACCGCCCGCGCTGGGTTCGCCTTCACCGCCAGGACCGGAACGGCCCCCAAGGAGTTGCATGTTTTCAGCAACGACCTTGAGCTTGGAACGCTTTTGGCCGGTCTGCTTGTCATCCCAGGAATCCAACTGCAAGCGCCCCTCAATAAACACGCCACGCCCCTTGGTCAGGTACTGCTGCGCAATTTCCGCCTGACGCCCCCACAAGGTCACGTCAACGTAAGTGACTTCTTCGCGGCGCTCCGTGTCGTCTGATCCCCCAATGACGCGATTGATGGCCATGCCGATGTCGGCCACTGCCGTGCCTTTCGGGGTGTAACGAACCTCCGGATCGCGCGTGAGGTTCCCGATGAGCAGAACACGGTTCAGGTTGGCCATAACATGGGTCCTTATTCTTCCGCGGAAACAGGGACCGCTTTCCGCGTCAGTTTCTGATAATGCTGCAAAAAAACGACCGGATCGAGCTTAAACTTGTTTTGCAGTTTGTTGATCAGATCCGGTTCCGCCGCAAAGACAAAGTTGACGTAGTACGCCGAATCGACGTTGTGCGGCGCGTAGCTCAGGGTGCGTTTGTCCATTTTCTGGACCTGCTCGACCTGGGCACCTTCCTTTGTGAGGTCAGCTTCAAGGCGCTCAACAAGGTCTTTCACGCTGTCTTCCTGGCCTCGGGTGTCGAGGGCCATCAGGCATTCATAACGATTTTTCATGGTATGGTATGATCACTTTCCTTCTGCTGCTCGGTTGAAAAGGTTCATGGCAGCCGGGATGCCGTCCCGGCAAACGGTTTCGATGGCATTGCAGGCGCGGGTCACGGCTTCGTTCACGGAGCCACGTTCGTCCGGGTGAAACTTGCCGAGGACGTGGTCGACCAGACGGCCGGGATCAGCCGCGCCAACCCCGATGCGCAATCGCCCGAAACTTGCACCGAGGTGGTCAATGATCGAGCGCAATCCATTATGGCCGCCATCGCTGCCTTGAGTGCGCAGGCGCAACCGCCCCAGGGGCAGGGCCACGTCGTCAACCACAACCAGGATCTCCGGAGCCAGGATCTTATGGAATCGGCTAAAAGGACCCAGGCACTCGCCGCTCCGGTTCATGTAATTTAACGGTTTCACCAGCAATACATCTTCCCAGCGGCACCAATGACACGCCCAGCTTGACGAGCGCGCATAGCTCAACCCATGCCGGCCCGCCAGCGCGTCGAGCACCGTAAAGCCAATGTTGTGACGGGTCTGGTCGTATTCGCGCCCCGGATTTCCTAAGCCAGCAACCAGCCGAACTCCGCCCATGGCCACCGGCTAAGACGCGGCGTCCCCGGCGTTGGCGTCGTCGCGTTTGGCCGTAATAACCTCCGGGGCAGCCGGAGTTTCCGCGCCGGTTTGCGGTTCCGCCTCGACCTTTGGCTCAACCACGGCCAGCACCGTCAGTTCCTGATCGGTCACGGCCTCCACGCCGTTCGGCAAAGGCAGATCCCGTACGTGCAAAGACTGGCCGACGTTGAGCGCGGAAACGTCGACTTGAATGATTTCCGGCAGGTCTCTCGGCAGGCATTCGACTTCAAGGCTGCGCAGGGTGAACTCCAGGAGTCCACCGTAGGTTCGGACCCCCAGCGGTTCACCAACCGCCTCGATCGGCACTTCCGCCGTTACCTTTTCCGTGGCGGAAACGGCATGGAAATCGACGTGCAACAAACCCCGCTTGAGCGGATGGTGCTGCACCTCCTGGATCATGGCCAGGGCGCTCGTCCCGGCGCCGTCGTCCTGAATCTGGAGTTCCACCAGGATGTTTTCACTCGCGGCGTGCGCCAGCACGGCCGACAGTTCCCGGCCGCTTACCTTCAGGTTCACCGGTTCTTGTTTCGCCCCGTAAAGTACGCCTGGAACGTAGCCGGCCGCCTTCACTTTCTTGACTGCATTACGGCCGACTTCGACCCGCTTTTGCACCGTTAATTTTACTTGTTGCGCCATAATGCTTATGCCTGGGGAGCGTTGATTTCGAACAATGAACTGACTGACTCGTTGGTGTAAATGCGTTGAATCCCTTCGGCGAGAACTTCGGCGATGGAAAGCACCGTGATGCGGTTTCCCGGCGAGAATCGGACCGGCGTGCTGTCGGTGGTGATCAGTTCCGCAATCTCCGATTGGCGGAGCCGTTCGTCCGCGATCTCGGTGAACACCGCGTGGGAAACGCCGGCGTAGATTTCGTTCGCACCGAGCTTCTTGAGCAGCTTCGCGGCGGCGGTCAGGGTGCCAGCGGTCTCCGTCAGGTCATCGACCATGATCACGTTTTTTCCCTCCACGTCACCAATGACTTGCTGCGCCTCCGTTTCCGTCGGGCTTTTCCGCCGTTTGCCGACGATGGCCAGCGTTGCGTTAAGCGCCTCCGAGTAAGCGGAAGCCAGCTTAAGGCCGCCGACGTCCGGCGAAACCACCACCAGGTTGCCAATCCGCTTCTGCCGGATGTACCGGATCAGGACCGGTGCCGCGTAAAGGTGATCAACCGGGATGTCAAAAAACCCTTGGATCTGCTGGGCATGCAAATCAAGCGCCAGGATGCGATTGGCGCCGGCCGCATGCAGAAGGTTGGCTACAAGTTTCGCCGTGATCGGCACCCGTGGTTGATCCTTCCGGTCCTGGCGGGCGTAGCCGAAATACGGGATGACCGCTGTAATGCGGTAAGCACTGGCACGGCGGGCTGCATCAATCAGGATCAGCAGCTCCATCAAGTTCTGATTCGTCGGCGGGCACGTGGGCTGCACAATGAAAATGTCCCGGCCCCGGATATTCTCGTTGATTTTAACCCGTGTCTCCCCGTCGGGGAAGGAGCTCACCATGGCGTCACCGAGGGGCACGCCGACCGCTTGGCAGATTTTTCGGGCCAGCTCAGGGTGAGCCGTGCCCGTAAAAATCTTCATTTCTCGGTTGAATAGGGTCATAGCCAGGCAAGGGGAACCTGGAGAATAATGGGAAAATGCCCGTTTGCAAGGCAGCGGGACGAAGAAGGTGTCGGGGTGGAAGAAGGTAACGGGGTATCGGGGTAACGGGGCAATGGAACTAAGCTAAGGCATTTTGGGGCGGAGAAGCAGCCTTTGCCTTGGGCCGTGCGCCTGACCGGCGGTCCGGTAGGGCGGCGAGTCCCTTCGCCGCCGGGGGACGGCCGCACCTCCGTCCGGTCCCTCCTTTGAAGCGGGGTTTCTCGGAAGGGCCTTCGGACCACCGCGACCGGAGGCCGCCCCTTCGCTTTCAGGCAACGGGTGTGGGCCAGTTCTCCCTGCCGACCGGAAAGGAAGGCCGGGTAAGGGCCATCGCCCCGGCCGGGACGGGTGGGACGGCCGCGGCGTTTCCACCCCGATACCCCGGCGGCGAAGGGACTCGCCGCCCTACCAGGCCGCCGCTCGATCCGCTTACCTTAGTGCCATTGCCCCGACACCCCGTTACCTTCTTCCGTCAGGCGAGCAGTTCGGCCAGTTTCTCGCGGAAACCGGCGTCGTCGCGCACGGCGAAGCCATGGTCGGCCTTAAGCCGGAGTTCACGGCCGTCCACGTTTCGAATCCGGAGAAACAGGGGCTGCGCACCAGGGTACTGCTGCACGAGTTGACGCAACGCCAGGAGCCGTTCTTCCGTCGCCTTTTCGTGGGGCAGATCGATCGTCATGGCGTGAACCTTCTGCCCGCGACCGAGCGCACCCATTTCCTGGGCGACCAGGCGGACGTGCTCTTCCCGCTTGTCAACCTTGGCCGAGAGGGACACAATTTTTCCCTGCTCAATGTACTTGGCAGCCCGGGAAAACGTCTCGCCCCAAACCATCACCTCAACCTGGCCGGTGAAATCCTCCAGGCAAAGGATCGCAAACGGTTTTCCGTCCTTTTTGGTGTACTTCTTTTCAACCGAAGAAATCGTGCCCGCAACTTGCACCGTGCTGCGGTCTTCCTGTTGCAGCAACTCGCCCAAAGGCACGTATTTGCCCCCTTCCAGCAGGTCGCGGTAAGCGTCGAGCGGATGGCCCGTGACGTAGAAGCCAAGCAGTTCCTTTTCGTAACTCAACTTTTCCGCCGGGGTCCAAGGGGTGTAGTTGATCGACTCGCCTTTCTGCTGGGGCGCCGGAGCCAGGTCGAAATCGCCAAACAACGACACCTGGCCACTGACCCGGTCCCGCTGAAGCGACGCACCCGCCGCGAGCGCCTGGTCAATGCGCGCAAACAGTTCGGCGCGGTCTTTGCCCGTAAAGTCGAAGGCGCCGGCCCGGATCAGGTTTTCGAGGGCTTTGCGATTCACCGACCGTGAGTCCAGCCGGCCACAGTAATCCTCCAGGGATTTGAAATCCCCATTCTGCCCGCGCTCGCGCAGGGCGGATTCCATGGCGGCCTCGCCGATGTTCTTGATCGCGGCGAGTCCATACCGAATGGCCCGGGGAGCGTTCCTTGACTCAGGCACGAAACTAAGCTGGCTGCGGTTGACGTCGGGTGGCCGGATCTGGATGCCGAGCCGCTGGCACTCAGCCACAAACACCGCGATTTTTTCGGTGTTGTTGACCTCGTTGCTCAACAGTCCCGCCATGAATTCGACCGGGTAATTCGCCTTCAGGTAAGCGGTTTGGTAACTGATCAAGCCGTAGGCAGCACTGTGGCTTTTGTTGAAGCCGTACCCGGCAAACTTCTCCAAGAGGTCGAAGATGGTGTTTGCCTTCTTCTCGTCAATGTCGTTCACCCGCTTGCAACCGGCGATAAAATTGACACGTTCCTTGGCCATTTTCTCCCGGTCTTTCTTACCCATCGCCCGACGGAGAAGGTCGGCTTGGCCAAGCGAGTAACCGGCCAGGACGTTGGCGGCGCGTTGCACCTGCTCCTGGTAAATCATGATGCCGTAGGTGTCGGCACAGACCTCCCGCAGAAGGGGGTGTTCGTACTTGATTTTCGTCAGCCCCTTCTTCCGTCGGATGTAGTCGGGAATGAGCTCCATCGGTCCCGGCCGGTAAAGCGCGATCAACGCGATGATGTCGTCGATGCTGTTGACATCAAACTGCTTGCAAAGGCTTACCATGCCCCCCGATTCCAGCTGGAACACGCCGATCGTCTCACCGCGGTTCAACAACTCGAAAGTCGCGGCGTCCTCCAAAGGAATGTTCTTAAGGGCAAAGTCCGGTTCGGTTTGACGGACCAGATTCACCGTGTCCTGGATAACCGTCAGCGTTTTCAGGCCAAGGAAATCCATCTTCAGCATTCCCAGGTCGGTCAGGGGACCCATGGCGTACTGAGTGACGACTTCCTCGTCGTTGCCGCGGCAGAGAGGAACGTACTCGTCCAGGGCGCGGTCGCCGATGACCACGCCAGCCGCGTGAATGCCGGTGTTGCGCGTCAATCCTTCCAGAACCGTGGCGTAACTCCAAAGCTGTTGCGTGGCCGGTTCGGTCTGCGTGGCTTGCTTCAGCTCAGGGTTTTTCTCGGCCGCACTTTTCAGCGTAATCCCGAGTTCGTTCGGAATCATCTTCGCGATGCGATCGGCATCCCCGTAGCTCAAGCCCATTACCCGGCCAACGTCCCGGACCACACTCTTGGCCCCGAGCGTGCCGAACGTGACAATTTGGGAGACGGAGCGGGCCCCGTATTTGTTGCGGACGTACTCAATCACCTCGCCGCGGCGGATCTGGCAGAAATCAACGTCGATATCCGGCGGACTGACCCGTTCCGGATTCAGAAAACGTTCGAAAATCAGGCCGAAGCGCAGCGGATCGAGATCCGTGATGCCCAGGACATAAGCCACCAGGGAGCCGGCTGCCGACCCGCGCCCTGGACCAACGGGAATGCCGTTCTGTCTGGCGAAATGGATGAAGTCCCAAACAATGAGGAAATAACTGACAAAACCGGTTTTCTCCAGAACCGACACCTCGTATTCCAGGCGCCTTTTCAGGTCCTCGTCGACCGCGGCGCGTTCACCGTACCGTTCCCGCAAGCCTGCCTCGCACAGTTCACGGAGGTACTGCTCGCGGCTTTTGCCTCGGGGCGGCGGGTAAGCCGGGTATTTCGAGACGCCAAAATCCAGCTTCAGGTCGCACGCCTCAGCGATCCGCAACGTGTTGGCCAAGGCGTCGGGAATCTCTCCAAACAACGCTGCCATTTCGTCACGCGACTTGAAGTAAACCTCCGTCGAGTAATGCATCCGGCGTTCGTCGTGAACCATCGCGCCCGTGCCGATGCAAATCATCACGTCGTGCGCTTCATGGTGGCTGCGCTCAAGAAAGTGGACGTCGTTGGCTGCCACTAACCCCAACCCCAGTTTCCGACCAAGGCCGACCAGGGCACGGTTGCAAGTCTGCTGGGCCTCAATGCCATGGTCATGCAGCTCCAAAAAGAAATTCTCCGGACCAAAGATATCCCGGAACTCTCCTGCAACGTGCTCAGCCTTCCGGAGGTCACCCTGAACGATGGCAACGTTGATCTCACCTTTCAGGCAGGCACTCATGCCGATAAGGCCAACGCTGTGGCGCGCCAGAATATCCTTGTCAATGCGCGGCTTGTAGTGCTGCCCGTCCAGGTGGGCGGCGGATACCAGTTTGACCAGATTCCGGTAGCCTTCGGCGTCCTTCGCCAGCAGCGTGAAATGGTACGCGGCATCCCGGGCGGAGGTGGCGCTCTTGTCGGTCATCGATCCCGGCGCCATGTAAACCTCACAGCCGATGATTGGCTTCACACCGGCCTTGGTTGCCGCCTGATAAAATTCCACTGCCCCGTACATGTTGCCGTGATCGGTCATGGCCACAGCCGGCATCCCGGCTGCCGCCGCTTTCTTGACCAGGTCGGGGATGCGGATCGCACCGTCGAGCAACGAATATTCGGTGTGCAGGTGGAGATGAACGAAAGGTTCTGCCATGGAGAAAGGCAAGGTACATCAGGGAGAAATCAATGAACAGCAGGGAACGCGGGGATTGTCCCTGACCGGCTGCGCCCTTGCGCCTACGTGTTCGCCCGCGAATAGATCCGTTCAGCCGCCGTCAGTGCGGCGGCACCCTGGAGCATTCGGTGAAGCACCGCGTTCTCACGGGCGGAATCGAACCTAAAGCAGCCGGTCTCGTACAAGTGCAGCCTCAGCAGCGACACGCCAAGAAGTTTTGCCGTCTGCCGGGCCGGCAATGGGTAGCGTTCCCGCCAGCTGCGTAAGGTAGCCATAAAAGCGTCGCTGGAAGTTACTTCAAACGGCATCGGACGCTCCTTTTAAGGCCATGGCTTTGCCCCGTCTGGCCCTGGCCGCAGCGGCGCGGCCACGTCCTTTCGGGGCATCCTGACGAACGTGGTACGCTGGCGGCGATTGCTCCACGGTGACCGGGAATGGGTCCGACGAGAACCGCGCCCACTCCTGGCGGAGCCTGGGCACGCTGACGCTGAGAAACTCCCTCGCTCGAACCGACCCCATGGGCAGCACGCATTTCAGAACGACCTCTTCAACCTCAACGCTTTCCTGGGTCGGGCTCCGCCTCAGGCAAAATCCGGGAACTTCCCGACCCTGTTCCAGGTACTCAGCAATCTTGTCTTTGAGCTGCCAATCGTCTTCCACCAACTTTTCCAGCCGGCGGTAAGCGGTGTAAAAATGGCCGAGTTCGACCGGATCCTGTTTTAAACGCTCGATCTCGTAGACCAACCGGTTCACCGGCGCTTCGTCGGGAACCGCTGGCGCGCCAACCGCGAGCGCGTCCGACGCGGCCTCAAGCCAGACCGGGCAAGTTCCCCGGACTGCACACCAGTCACAATAAGGGTTAGCCAGCGGCGCTTCTTCTGCCCGCCGCTCAAAGCGGGCCTGCAGTTCATTGATCCGTTCCTGAGCACTTCCGGCGTCAACCTCGTACTCGGAGGCGACCCGGAGATCCAGGTACAGCTCCAGCCACGCGCAATGCCCAACGTTTTCCCGCGCCATCAATGCGCCACTGTAAGCCGCGAACTGGGCGCTGTAGTCCCGCTGGTCACCGGTCTTGAAATCGATGCCCCAAAGGTTTTCCGGGCCGTTGCCCCACGCATCAACCACGCCCCGGGTAATTTCCACCCCGTCTTCGCCAGTCACCAACACGGTTTCTTCGACACCCCGGATGACAATGCCCCTTTGGTTGATCTCACCAACGGCCCAGGCAACGGCTTCCCGGGCCTCGCCGTCGTCGATCTGGTCCACCCGCAGCTGCTCCTTTAACACCTGTTCCAGAAGTTCATGCCAGTGAAGTCCGCGGGTGGTCTCTCCTTCGGGAAAAGAACGGCCCACAAAATGTAGGCATTCCTCCAGCTTGGGAAAATTGGATGGGCGGAAGCCCTGGTCTCGCAGAGACGTTTCTTTCACGTTTGCAATGGGCTGCGACGTTCAGTCGCTGCCTTGTTGGCGGCATGCGCCCGCCGGAGCGATCCGGCGGGCGCCCATCAGCCGCGTTGGTTACGCTGCCGCTTCCGGGTTAAGCCCGGCGTCTTGGAGGTCAACGGAATCCGCCGCCTCAACGAAACTGAAGCTTTTCACGTAGAACTTGCCAGGTTTCGGCGAGGGTTCGACAACGGCCCGGATTTCCTGTCCAATGGCATGCACCAGTTCTTCACCCTGCGCCTGATCGGTGGTTTGCAACTGCTGCCCGTTGATCCTGGCAAAGTAATACCGCTTGCCCTGGTAATCGTTCGGCCACGCCCGTTCCACCACCCCCGTCAGGGTTTCCGTCTTTACCAGTGGTTGTACCGCCGCAGCCTTGCGTTCCACCGCCGGTTTGACTGCACCTTGATGCCGCCGCGGCAGGGCAAGTCGCGCCGCCTCAGTGGCGTCGCCCTTGAACAAATCCGGGTTGTCTTCCGTGTCCTGGGTGAAGATCTCGCTTGCGCCCGTCACCGTGAGCACCGCATCCACCATCGCCCGCTTTTTAGCGATCTTTAAGACCGTGTTGTAGAAGTCGTACGGGGTGTACTTGGCTTTGATGAGCTGACCATGGTCCGTGTGCCGGTCTTCAGTCTGAATCCGGTACCGGTATTCCATCGTCGTGCCTGCGCCCACCCCCTCACCGATGACCCGGCCGCTCGGAATGTGAAACAGTTCGCAGGTCAGGGTAAAGACGAAATGGCCCTGCTCACGCCCCACCTGGTTCGTGTGATTCGGGTACCGCGTTCCCAGCTGGAACAAGGTGCAAATCAGTTCGGCACCCGGTTTCCACAAGGAAGGTTTTTTCGTGCCCGGGATCGTGCCAAAATGCTGGCCTTCGACCATGCACCGGCGCATGGCGTCCTTGATCAGGTTGACCCGTTCCACCAGGGTATCAATCGAAACCGCTTGCAGCATCAGGTCCTTCGGCTCCGGGAGCGCTGCGGCAGCATCGTCCACGGGGGCCGGTTTGGGTGCTGTTTCCAGCGTAGGAAGCGGCCGATCGACGTTCTGGACGACTTCGAGCCCGTTCGGCGAAGACTTTTTACTTCTCATGTTTTTATGGTGGCTTGAGCGAGGACGTGTGGCCGCCTCAGGCGTCGGGATGACGCCGGTGCCGCAACCGCTGTGGACCGTCCTGACCCTTGAAAAAGGCCGCGGACACTCCACTTCCGCTTCAGTTTC
>DASWVC010000039.1:0-18649 GCA_036401335.1 Chthoniobacterales bacterium | reverse complement strand
GATTCGCGTTGTGTATGCGCGCCGCGGTCAGCTTGAGGTCGACAAAGAGCATGAGCGCATCCTGTTGCACATCTATGACGCACGTTATGAAGAACGCGATCCCGCCGCCCCGAACGACCTGAAGCGGATGCGTTACGGCATCACCATGCGGGAGGGCGTACTTCCCATTTCCTTGCAGGAAATGATCCAGAAAGCCACCGCCAACCAGCGGCCTAATCAGCTCACGTTGGGTCAGTTGCGCGACGCGATTGAACAAGCGGGCGAGCAAACGGTCGGTTTGCGCACGGAAGTGAGCAAACGTTTCTCCAACGCCATGGCCGTGATTACGTTCGTGCTGGTGGGCATCCCCCTGGCCATCACCGCCCAGCGCCGGGAGACCTCCATCGGCATCCTCATGAGCTTGGTGGTAGCTTCAACCTACTTCATCTTCATCATCATCACCGATAACGTGAAGAATAACCCGCGCCTGCATCCGGAGGTCCTGATCTGGCTGCCGAACATCCTGTACCTGACGTTGGGAACCGTCCTTTTCGTCCGGCTGGCCAAGAGGTAACGGGAGGAAGCTGGCGGGGTCCGGCAGGGGAGCTTGTCCTCAAGCGCCCGGGGGAAAGGTATCCGGGGCGTCGGGGCGTCGGGGACTTGATCCTTCAGCGCCGTGGATAACGGGGTGATCAAGAGGCGCCTTTTAGCTGCCAGTGGAGATGGCCGCAGGTTGAGGTCAGCTGAGAATCAACAACGCGGTCCCGCGGGTGTTTCCGGCGTGATTCAGGCGCAGCTTAAGGGCCTGCTGCTGGGTGTGGACCTCGTGGTCATCGAGGAAACTCGCTGTGAGCGGTTGCGCGGCGCCGGCAATACCTTGTACTGGGACGCCGATCGGGAAGGGGTCACACTTTACTCCAATGGAACCGCACGCCGAGTTGCTATTGCGCAAGTCAGCGGATGACCGCGCGGTGCTGGATCATCCATTGCCGCCGACTATCCTGGGTGTTCACGCCCAGCAGGCCCGCGAAAAATTGGTCAAGGCTCTCTTGGCGGAACTCGGATGCGATTACCCGCGGACTCACAACCTTGGGGCCCCGGGGGAGTTGATTGAACTGCATGATCGCCCACTGCCCGTGTTCCCGTTGCCGCTCCACGGACTTAACGATTATGCCGTGCCTTACCGATACGATGACCTGCCTCCGGGTTTCGAGGTAGATGCGGTCGGGTTGCGCGGAACCGTTGATGATTTGCGGGCGCACGTAGAAGGGCGCTCGCAGGCGCTTTTCATGACCCGTGAGCAAAAGCCGTTTAAGGATGCCGATTCTGAGCCGGACCGGCAGGATCAGCATCCTTTGCATTAAATCCCATACCGGGCAGGCCGGTTGAGTTTCCGTTGCAGCAATAACTGGCATTGTTCGTCCTCAGAACTTGACCAATTCCGACGCGCCACTGCCCTTTCCTACCCCGGTGTCTCCATTATCCCAGGGCGCCGGATGGAAGGGGCGCTTGGTGACAAGCTCCCCTACCGGGGCGTGCGAATCGGTAGCGTGTCCTTACGCGACAAGTGGCCACACCGCCCGGCGCGGTCGGGGAGGGACCGCCAACCCTCCCGGACCGCTCCGAGGCTCCGTTGCCTTCTCCCACCCCGATACCCCGACACTCCGTTACCCCCACACCCTCTTCACGCCGGCTGCTGCTGCGTGAGGCAATGGAAGGCTCCCAGCCCCCAAACCAACTCGCGGCAATCGATCGCCACCAGCCGCCTCGTTGGAAAACAGCGTTCCAGAATCCGGGCTGCTGCCTGGTCCGACGGGCCGCCGAAGGCCGGCATCAGCACGACGGTATTGGCGATGTAAAAATTCAGGTGACTGGCCGGCAGCCGTTGTTGCTGTTTCACCACTCGCGCCGGCATCGGCACCTCGAGGACCTCAAGCGGGACGTCCGCTTCGTTCCTGAGGGTGCGCAGAATCTTCAAATTTTCCCGGAGCGGCTCATGATTCGGGTCGTCCCGGTCCGGTTCCACCGCCGTGACCACGCGATGGGGGCCGACGAACCGGGTGATGTCGTCGATGTGACCGTCCGTGTCGTCGCCCTCAATGCCTTCGCCCAGCCAAAGGAAATGGCGGACCCCGAGGTAATCGCTCAGGGCCTGTTCGATTTCGGCTTTGGTCTTTGACGGATTGCGGTTCGGGTTCAGCAGGCAGGCGGACGTGGTCAGCAAAGAGCCGGTGCCATTGAGGTCGATGGAACCGCCTTCCATCACCAACTTCGGGTAAAAGACTTCAAGGTGCAGGTATTCAGCCACGCGGGTTGGCACGACTTCGTCCAGGTCGAAGGGCGGGTATTTGCCGCCCCAGGCGTTATAGTTCCAATCCACCACGGCCAGATGCCTGTCCGTCTCGCGTTTGATAAACAAGGGCCCATGGTCGCGGCACCACGGTTCGTTTGTTGGGATGTGGAAAAACCGCACATGGGCAAGGTCGATGCCTTGAAGGATCGAGCGCACGTCGGCTTCATGGGCTGAGTCGCTTACATTGATGTGCACGGGTTCCGACCCGCGCAAGGCGTCCACCATCCCGCGGAACGCCGGCATCGCCGCGTCGTACCCATCCGGAAAGCTGATGCCTTCGCGGCGTGGCCAGGAAAGCCACGTGGCCGCGTGCGGTTCCCATTCAGCCGGCATTCGGTAGCCGGCGGCAGCCGGCGACCCCGGACTGAATCGCTTCGCTTCCATCGGACTTGGTGTTTTCCCCCGTTCAGTCGAGGTACCGTTGCGTCAGCGGGCCGTAGGCGTCGATGCGGCGGTCACGCAGGAACGGCCAGTGCGTCCGCTGACGGTCGAGTTCGGCCAGGTTCATTTCCACCACCAACACTTCTTCCTGGTCAACCGAAGCTTTGGCGAGGATCTCGCCGGACGGGTCAGCAATAAAACTCTGGCCCCAAAACTCAATGCCCTTACCTCCATCCGGTGCTTCATGCCCGACCCGGTTTGGCACCACCACGTAACAACCATTCGCAATGGCGTGTCCGCGTTGGATGGTTTCCCACGACGCATGCTGGCGGCGCCCGAATTCCGCCTTCTCAGAAGGGTGCCAGCCGATCGCGGTCGGGTAGAACAAAATTTCCGCCCCGTTGAGGGCCGTCAGACGGGCTGCTTCCGGGTACCATTGGTCCCAGCAGACCAGCACACCGATCCTGGCATATTTTGTCTGCCAGGCGCCGAACCCCAGGTCGCCCGGGGTGAAATAAAATTTTTCGTAGAAAAGCGGGTCATCCGGAATGTGCATCTTTCGGTATTTGCCCAGGTAAAGGCCGTCCGCGTCGATGATGGCGGCTGTGTTGTGGTAGAGCCCGGCCGCCCGCCTCTCGAACAGTGACGCTACCAGGACAATCCCCAGTTCCCGCGCAACCGCCGACAACCGCTCCGTGGTGGGCCCTGGAACCGGTTCGGCCAGTTGAAAGTATTTGTGATCTTCAACCTGGCAGAAGTACACGCTGGAAAAGAGCTCTTGCAGGCACACGATGCGGGCGCCTTGCCTGGCAGCCTCGCGGATGTGCGCCACGGCTTTCGCCACATTTTCTGCCGGATCAAGGGTGCATGCCATCTGCACCAGGCCAACCTTCAGCATGCCATGATGTAGGTGCGAACGATGGTCCCGGCAAAGGGGGATTTGTGACATTTACGTTCCGGACAAAGCCTTGCTCTCGCCCAGAACCCAGTTGGCAACCGGCCCGGTCGCGCCGAGAATCACCCATGCTTGCAGATGTTCGGATCATCATCCACACCGACAAAGGCGATATTGAAGGAACGCTCCAACCGTCCAAAGCTCCAATCACCGTTGCCAACTTCCTGAACCTGGCCCGCCGCAAGTTTTATGACGGGCTGGTTTTTCACCGGGTGGTACCGCGATTCGTCATCCAGGGCGGCGACCCTATGGGCACCGGGGGCGGTGATCCAGGGTACCGGTTCGAGAATGAAACCAATGCCTCGCTGAGCCATCAGCAAGTCGGCGTGATCGCAATGGCAAATGCCGGTCCCAATACCAACGGCTCACAATTTTACATCACCATCGATGCCCTGCACCGGGGTCAGGTCGAGATGTTGGACGAAGGTTACACCATGTTCGGCGTGGTCACCAAAGGCCTCGAGGTGGCCCAGAAAATCCAGAAGGGCGACCGGATAACCTCCGTTGAGATCCTCGATTCTGCCGACGAGGTATTCACCAGCCAGAAGGAACGGCTGGCCAAATGGAATCCCATTCTCGACAAGAAGTTTGGCCGGCGCCTCAGCCCGGCTCCCGTCATTCCTTGATCGGTGGGTTTCGAGGGGCTGCTGGTGGAGGCCGGTTTCCATCCAGGCTATGGGTCCCGCTCTGGGAATGTTACGGACAGGCAGGGGCCGAAGGTCAACGACGGGCCGCTAAGACAAGCCGCGGGCCGTCGTCACCTTTCACCTGATATGAGCCTTGCAGATTACGAGTATGAGTTGCCGGAGAACCTCGTTGCACAATACCCTCCGGCCGAACGCGGGGCGTCGCGCCTGCTCGTGGTTGACCGACGGGACGGGACGCTCCATCACCATGCGTTCGCTGAGTTCGGCCGTTTTCTCACGCCGGAAGACTTGCTCGTGCTCAATAACACCAGGGTTATTCCGGCGCGCCTCCGGTTGCCGGATCGCAATGCCGAAATATTTTTGCTCGAACGACAATCCACCCATCGGTGGCGCTGCCTGGTCCGGCCCGGCCGCTGGTTTTCGGTTGGACGCAGGTTCGAACTGCCGGGGGTTGCCGGAGAAGTTATCGCTGTTTTAACCAATGGCGAGCGTCTCATCGATTTTGATGAGCCGGTGGATTTGGCGGCAACAGGCGAGATGCCGTTGCCGCCCTACATCCGGCGTAAGGCTTCTTTGACCGACCGGGAGCGTTACCAGACCGTTTACGCCAGCGTCGATGGAGCGGTGGCCGCGCCAACCGCCGGCTTGCATTTCACCCATGAAGCGCTGGCCGGGTTGCGGCATGTTTTCGTCACGCTCCACGTCGGGCCCGGCACGTTCCAGCCGGTTAAGACCGAGGCATTGGATGCGCACGAGATGCACGTGGAGCCTTTCCACGTCACACCGAATGCAGCGGCCGCCATCAATGAGGCCGCCTCGGTGCTTGCCGTCGGCACCACTTCGGTGCGCGTCCTGGAAACCCTCATGGCGCGGCATGCCAAAATCCAGCCCGGTCGAGGTGAGACCAGCCTTTTTATCCGGCCGCCGTTCAGGTTCCAGCGCGTCAATAAACTGTTGACCAACTTTCATCTACCCAAATCAACCCTGCTGATGCTGGTGGCCGCGTTTGCCGGTCGGGAACTGACCATGGAGGCTTACCGGGAAGCGGTCCGGGAACGGTACCGTTTTTTCTCCTACGGCGACTGCATGTTGATCCTTTGATCGAGCGTCCCGGGGGTGGCCGCGGTCCCGTTTCGGCAGGCGGGAGCAGCCGGGCCTGCCAGACCCGCGGTCGGCGAGGGACCGCCAACGCTACCAGGCTGGTTCGTACCCCCTCCGGAAGGGATGCTTTTCCTCAAGCGCCCGGGAAAACGTGGCCCTCGTCCCTGGTCGACCACGCCATTCGTCATCCGTCGTCCCGGGCCCGCCGGGTGCGAAAAAACCGCTGGAGCAGCTCCCGACACTCGCTTTCCCGGACGCCAGCGGTGATCTCGCACCGGTGATTCAACTGCGGCATTTGCAGCAGGTTTAATAAACCGCCGGCCGCACCGCTTTTGGGATCACCACAGCCGAACACCACGCGGCGCACCCGGGCATGAACCAGGGCACCCGCGCACATCGGACAAGGCTCTTTGGTGACGTACAGGTCACAGCCGGCGAGCCGCCAGTCGCCGAGAGCGTTTTCGGCCTGCGTGATCGCCAGCATCTCCGCATGGGCGGTCGCATCTTTGAGGAGCTCGACTTGGTTCCACGCCCGCGCGATGATCTCCCCATGCTGCACCAGAACAGCCCCGATGGGCACTTCTGCTTGTGCGGCCGCCCGGCGGGCCTGACGCAAAGCTTCGCCCATAAAGTAAGTGTCGCTTGAAAAATCGAGTAATGCGTCCATCGCAGCAGGGTATAACCTAAAAACGAAACATGAGTAGCAAACAGACGATCATCGCCCCGTCGGTGCTGGCCTGCGATTTTTTGAAGATCGGCGACGAGTGCACGCGCATGGAAGCCGCCGGTGCAGACTGGCTGCACCTCGACGTGATGGATGGACACTTCGTTGACAACATCTCGTTTGGCCCGCCGGTGATTGAGGCCATTTCCCGGATTGCCAAGGTCCCGCTGGATGCCCACCTAATGATTGAGCGTCCCGACCATTTTTACAAACGCTTCACGCCCCATGTCACGAACGTTACCATTCATGTGGAACCCGCGTACGACATCGCAGGGACGCTCCGTGCGATTCGGGCCGAAGGTTGTACGGCCGGGCTTGCGATCAGTCCGCCAACGGACTTTGCCAAGGTCGAACCGTTCCTGGACCAAATCGATTTGTTGCTGGTGATGACGGTAAATCCAGGGTTCGGCGGTCAATCGTTCCTGCCTGCGACCATGGAGAAAGTCGAGAAGGCCGCGAAGTTTCGCGTGGAACGCAACCTCAGCTTTCACATTGAAGTCGACGGGGGCATTCATCCCGATACCGCGGCGGTGGCCCGGCAACACGGGGCTAACGTGTTTGTGGTAGGCACCGGTCTTTTCCGAGCGGTCGAACCGGCCGAGGTCGTCCGGCAGCTCCGGGGCTAGACGGAACCAGGTGCCCATTATGCCTGCTTTTTCCTGCGACCAACGGCGCTTTCGGGCCGGCTTCTGTTTCTGGCTCTGCTGCCTGGCGGGGCTGACGGGGCAGGCCCTCCTGCCGGGAACGGCCCTGGCCCGGGGGTTTTGGGTCGAAGATCGTACAGCCATCCTCACCGAGCGCAGCATTCGCCACATCGAAGAACGGCATTGGCCGACCAGTGACGCACCCGGGGCCGGCAAATTTGCGGAGGGCATCACCGTCGATGTGCTGAGCGCCCTGGTGAACGAGGCGGTGACCAACGGAACGGTGAAGCCGAACACGCACGGACGGCCCGGGCAAACTTTCGAATACGACTTTCACCGGCCGATCGGGGTGAACATTCAGGGGTTGCCCGCTTCCCGTTTGCGCGTGGTCGTTGCGCCCAACCATACCGTAATCACGGCTTTCCCTTTCTAGGTTATGTTAAAGGTAAGTTACCAGCTCGCACCGGGTCGCAACGGCCTGGCGGACGAAGAAGAATTAGCGGGGCTGACCGACGTTGACTTCCGGTTTCGCTTTGCGCTGGGAGACTTAATCCTGGAATCCGGCCCGGTTGACCTGAGCGCCCGGTGGGGGTGGGTGCCCCTGATCGATTTCGTGATTGGTGCACGCGGGATCGTCGGCCTTTTGGAACAACACCAGATCCATGCCGAATTCGAATTCACCGAATCTGAAGCAACTCTGTCGTTCACGCGGCAGGGCGTCGACCTTTTCCTCCGGGCCAGTTACGCCGAAGGGGAAATCAAGTGTTCGCTACCGGCGTTCGCTGAGCAGTTGCAAGCTTTTGAGCACGGCTTGCGCCATGACCTTGTGGAAAGGCAGCCCGGCCTGGCACACCACGCGGTTTTCAATCAGCTCTGGCAGGCGAGTGGATAGGTGGTTCACAAAAGGCATTTGAGGAGGTCGCGCAGGGACACGCGACCCTCCCGGGCGGGGTGCGGTCGGATACCCCGACCGGCGAGGGATCGCCAGCGCCACCGACCCCGGCGTGCCGACCCGCTCCCTCCGGGGATCTCTCAACCCAGGTTTTCAGGGTTCAAGGCGGCAAGTTCCGGAAGCGTGAAGCGCCCGTCCTTCCGGACAACCCGGCCATCGAAATAAATTTCGCCGCCGCCGAATTCAGGCCGTTGGATGCAAACCAGATCCCAGTGCACCTGGCTCCGGTTGCCGTTGTCCGCCCGTTCGTAAGCCTGGCCCGGGGTAAAGTGAAAGGAGCCCGCAATCTTCTCGTCGAACAGAATGTCCCGCATCGGTTGCAGGACATACGGGTTAAATCCCAAGGCGAATTCGCCGATGTAGCGGGCGCCCTCGTCCGAGTCCAGGATCGCGTTAAGCCGCGGGGAATTGTTGGCTGTCGCATCGCTGATTTTTCCGTCCTTGAACGTGAGTTTCACCGCGTCAAACGCAATGCCTTGATAAACGGTGGGCGCGTTGTACTGGATCGTGCCACGGACGGAATCGCGAACCGGAGCGGTAAAGACCTCCCCGTCTGGAATGTTGTGGGATCCGCCGCAGGTGATGGTCGGAATTCCTTTGATGCTGAACGTCAGGTCCGTCCCGGGTCCGAGGATTCGAACCTCGTCGGTGCCGTCCATCAAGCCTTTAAGCGCTTCCATGCCGGGTTGCATCCGCGCATAATCCAGAGTGCAAACTTGAAAGTAAAAGTCTTCAAAGGCCTCGGTGCTCATCCCCGCCATCTGGGCCATGGACGGGGTTGGCCAGCGCAGCACCACCCATTTGGTTTCATTGATCCGTCGTTCCAGCACCGGCTTCAGCAACTTCATGGCAAGCTGCAGACGATCGGTGGCTACATCGGAGTCTTCGGTGATGTTATGACTTCCCCGAAGGGCAATGTAGGCGTCCATCGACTCCATCCGGCGCATTTCGTAATCGGCCAGAACCTCGTATTGCTCCACGCGTGCGTCCCGTAACAACTCGCGCCGGATCAGGTTGGATTGCAGCTGGACGTGGGGAATGGCATTCTTCTGCCGTGCCCTCCGCACCAGCGCAATCACCATTTCCGGTGGGACGTCAAACGCCTCGATCAGCACGTGTTCGTCTTTCTGCAGGGAAGTTGAGAAGCCGGTGAGAACTTCGGCGAGGGCGTCAAAGCGGGGATCGGTCATGCAGAGTTAAGAGTTAAGTTGATAAACGGCCACCGCAACCCTTATTGATGGCCATTACGCCACTCCCAAAAATCGTTTCGCGAGACCAAACGGCGCAAGTACGCAAGGCCTACGCGGGAAGGGTCCTCGTGTTCACGAATGGCTGTTTTGACGTGCTCCACGTTGGGCACGTCCGTTACTTGCAGGGGGCGCGGCGTTTGGGGGACGTTTTGGTGGTCGGCTTGAACGGGGACGCTTCCGTGCGCGCTCTCAAAGGGCCGACCCGGCCGGTCAACTCCGAGTCTGTACGGGCCGAAGTGCTTGCCGCCCTTGCGGCGGTGGATCATGTGATCACGTTTGCAGAGCTTCGGGCCATCCCGCTGCTCCGGGAGGTCCGACCCGACGTTTACGTAAAAGGCGGTGATTACACTTTGGACACGCTGGACCGCGAAGAAGTTAACACCCTTCGTCAACTCGGCACCCGGATTGAGTTGTTGCCGATGGTTCCCGGGTTTTCCACCACCACCCTTCTGCAACGGATGGCCACCCAATGAAATCCCCGCTGTTTCTTGGCGTTTTAGGGTCCGGGAAAGGTTCCAACTTTCGGGCAATCATGGACCGGATCCGTGCGGGCAAGCTTCATGCCGAGGTGAGGCTCGTCATCTCAGACGTTCCGGACGCCGGGATTCTGGGGTTGGCGCGTGCTTTCGAGGTCCCAGCGTTGACGCTGCGGCCGAGTCGTTTCCGCACCAAACTCGATCCGGAAGTCGAAGCGGAGGCCGTCCAGGCGTTGAAGCAGGCTGCCGTGGAGTGGGTGGTGCTGGCCGGGTTCATGCGCCTGGTCAAAGCGCCGCTGCTCGATGCGTTTCCGCGCCGCGTGATCAACGTGCATCCGTCGCTCCTGCCCAAATACCCTGGCCTGAGCGCGTGGAAACAGGCCCTGGAGGCAGGGGAACAGGCGACCGGCTGCACCGTTCACTACGTGGACCGCGGCATGGACACCGGAGACATCATCGCCCAGCGGGAGGTGCCGATCCGCGCAGACGACACGCCGGACGCCTTGCACGCGCGCATCCAGAAGGCTGAGCACGACTTACTGCCGGAGGTTCTGGCAGAGCTGGCCGAATCGCCCGCCCGGTAGGGTCGGCAATCCCTTGCCAACTTCCGGTAGAGTCGCGTGTCCCTACGCGACCTCCCCAAGCGCCCTCCTTCGGTGCCCGGCGCGATGCTTCGCCTTGCGTTTTGCTTAGGCGTCAACCAAGGTGCTGCGCTATGAAGAAGATCGAGGCAATCATAAAGCCTTTCAAAATGGAAGACGTGAAGGAGGCCTTGACGGAAATTGGGATTGAAGGAATGACCGTGAGTGAGGTGAAGGGGTTTGGCCGGCAGAAAGGCCACACCGAGATCTATCGAGGAAGCGAGTACACCGTCGATTTTCTTCCCAAGGTAAAATTTGAGATCGTGGTTCCCGACGATCGCGTGGCCAAAGCCGTCGAAACGATCGTCGAGGCTGCGCGCACTGGCAAAATCGGGGACGGCAAGGTTTTTGTAATCCCGATTGAAGAAGCAATCCGGATTCGGACCGAAGAACGGGGCGAAGCGGCCATCTGAAGGCAGGCTGGATTTTTGACAAGCCCAATCCTGTGGGCGCCCTCAAGGCAGGCCTGCACGCTTGGGTTCACGATGCCTCTGACCATGCCCCGAGCCGAGAACGCGTCGTTTTAGTTAGTGTATGAGAACCTCCCAGATCCCCCCCGACATTCAAGCCTCGCTGCTTTGCGAGGATGTCCGGCAAGAAGTTAACGGGCTTCACACCCTGGTCGGAGTCATCAACGTGGTGCCGGCTCGAGCCTTGCCGGTTGGCCTCCTGAAGCTGTGCATCTGGACCCGCTGGTGCG
Organism: Chthoniobacterales bacterium; assembly: GCA_036401335.1. GTDB lineage: Bacteria > Verrucomicrobiota > Verrucomicrobiia > Chthoniobacterales > JAFAMB01 > DASWVC01. The sequence goes on along the minus strand of DASWVC010000039.1, from coordinate 7,846 downwards.
GCGGCGTAGGGACGTTTAAACAGAAATCCCGAATCCTGGGCGCCGACGAGACGCAGGTGATTGCCGAATCGGAACTCGAATTCCAGCTTCAACACGTCGACGGCAACGTCACCAACGTCAACCTGTTTACCGGCCTTCAGTTCAAGCAGTTTGGGCTCCACCACGTTGAAATTCTATTGGATGACGAGCTCGTCCTTCGTTACCCGCTCGCCGTGGTGAAGATTGAGCCGGCCCCATCTCGTCTGTAAATTCCCGGCGTACCCCGATCGTTTCCCCATGAGCCAGAACATCGAATCTCACCTGGTTGAGAACCGGGTGTTTAAACCTTCAAAGTCCTTTGCCAAAACCGCGCTCGTCTCCAGCATGGAGGTCTACAAGGAGCTTTACCGCAAGTCGATCAAGAACCCGGAAAAATTCTGGGCGCAGCAAGCAGCCGAACTTCTGCTCTGGCAGAAGAAATGGAAACAGGTGCTTCATTGGAACGAGCCTTTTGCGCGCTGGTTTGTGGGCGGGAAGCTCAATGTGGCCGAGAATTGCCTGGACCGGCACCTTCTAGGGCCGCGGCGCAACAAAGCCGCGCTGATCTGGGAAGGTGAACCGGGTGAAAAGCGCACGTTGACTTACCAGCAGTTGCACCGTGAGGTGTGCAAATTCACCAACGTCCTGAAACGGCACCGGATCGAGAAAGGCGACCGTGTCATCATCTACATGCCGATGTGCCCCGAAGCCGCCATTGCCATGTTGGCGTGCGCGCGCCTGGGTGCGGTGCATTCGGTGGTTTTCGGCGGGTTTAGCGCGGAATCCATCAAGGACCGCATCAACGACTGCGAGGCCAAGATGGTCATCACCGCGGACGGCGGTTACCGGCGGGGCACCATCGTGCCGCTCAAACGCAACGTCGATGAAGCCCTGAAAGACGACAATTTGCAGATCCAGACGGTGATCGTGTTCCGGCGCACCCACAGCGAGATTTCCATCAAGGAAGGTCGTGACGTCTGGTGGCATCGGGAGATGGATTACGTCAACGCCCTTTGCCCGGCCGAACCAATGGATGCCGAGGACCCGCTGTTTATCCTGTACACCAGCGGTTCGACCGGTAAACCCAAAGGCATACTGCACACCTCGGCCGGTTACCTGCTCGGGGCCGCCATTACCACGAAATACGTTTTCGACCTGAAAGAAGAAGACGTATACTGGTGCACGGCTGACATCGGCTGGATCACCGGCCACAGTTATGTGGTGTATGGGCCCCTTAGCAACGGCGCCACTGTCCTGATGTATGAGGGTGCGCCGAACTGGCCCGAACCGGACCGGTTCTGGAGGTTGATCGAGGAGTACCGCGTTTCCGTGTTTTACACCGCGCCGACCGCCATTCGCGCTTTTATCCGGTGGGGTGACGAGTTTCCCAACCGGCATGACCTTTCTTCTTTGCGGCTGCTGGGGACGGTTGGCGAGCCGATCAACCCGGAAGTCTGGATGTGGTTTAACACCGTCATTGGCGGCGGCCGCTGCCCAATCGTTGACACCTGGTGGCAAACGGAAACCGGCGCGATCATGATCACACCCCTGCCTGGCGCGACGCCGGCCAAACCAGGGACCGCCACTTTGCCGTTTTTTGGCGTGGACGCCGCCGTTGTCGACCATGAAGGCAACGAGGTACCCCCGGGAGTGGGCGGCAAGCTGGTGATTCGCAAACCCTGGCCGTCGATGCTGCGCTCCATTTGGGGTGACAAAAAACGGTACCGCAAACAGTACTGGACCGAAGTCAAGGGAATGTACTTCTCGGGGGATGGCGCCCGGAGGGACAAGGACGGTTACTTCTGGATCGTGGGACGAATCGACGACGTTCTTAACGTCGCCGGCCATCGTCTCGGGACCTCCGAAATTGAAAGCGCCCTGGTCAGCCACCCCTCAGTGGCAGAGGCCGCCGTGGTGGGCCGCCCGGACGAGCTGAAAGGGCAAAGCGTGGTTGCCTTCGTAACTTTAAAGGAGGGTGAACATCCCGGACCCGACCTTCGGGAACGTATCCGTCAACACGTTGCCACGGCCATCGGAGCAATCGCCCGGCCCGACGATGTTCGTTTCACTGAGGGACTGCCAAAAACGCGGAGCGGCAAAATCATGCGGCGGCTCCTTAAAGAGATCGCTGGCGGCGGCCAGATCACCGGTGACGTTACCACGTTGGAAGACTTCAATGTGCTTCTGCGCCTGAAAGGGGATGCCAAAGAAGAGTAAACTGGCTTTGGAAACAGGAAACTGCCGCTAAAGGGCATCGCCTGGTGGGCGACAATGACCAGATGGACATGACTTCTGCTTTGATGAGCCTCGGTATCGGCCTGGTCCTGGCGGCGTTGGCTACCACGCCCCTCCTGATCAGCCTTTACCTCAGCCGGCCCGGGCGCAGCCAGCCGGGCTTACGCTCCCGCCAAGTGTTCGTCACCTGCTCGGCACCTGTCCCATTCAATTACCCGCTGCTTCTCTGCCGCGAGACGCCAGGGGAAACGGACGCGCCACGCCCTGAGCAAGACAGCGAGGAAGACCCCGCCGACTGGTGGAAGAAGGAGTAGGTAGGGGCGCTTGAGGGCAAGCTCCCCCCTACCGGGCCGGCGCAACCGCTTCGTTCTTCCACTCCATCACGCCGATACCCCGTCACCCCGACACCTTCTTCACCCCGCCCAAGTCCGGCCGCTGCTTGTGCCAGGGTGTGCTCTGCTCGAAAGCGTTTGCCACCTGCAACACCAGACGTTCCGCCAGCGCATCGCCCAGAATCTGCAGGCCGATCGGCAGGGAAACTCCGTCCACCGTCGCAAAGCCGCACGGGATGCTGATTCCGCAGATGCCAGCCATGTTTGCGGCCAAGGTGAAGACATCGGCCAGGTACATGCTTAGCGGATCGTTGGTCCGCTCGCCCAGTTTGAACGCGGGGGTCGGCGAAGTCGGGCAGAGGATCGCGTCCACTTGGCTGAACGCCTTGCGGAAATCGTTCCGGATCAAGGTCCGAACCTTCTGGGCGCGCAAGTAAAACGCATCGTAGTACCCGGAGCTGAGGACGTACGTCCCTAAAATGATGCGCCTTTTCACCTCGGGCCCGAAACCCTCCTCCCGGGTCCGGCCGTAGTGGTCGAGCAACCCGGACGGATGATCGGCACGGTAGCCGTAGCGGACTCCGTCGAAGCGGGCAAGGTTAGCCGATGCCTCAGCTGGAGCAATGATGTAATAGGTGCTCAGGGCATGCTCGGTGTGCGGCAGTGAAAGGTCGACGATCTCTGCGCCGAGCCCGGCATAATGGTCGACGGCGCCCCGCACCGCCGCTTCAACCTGCGGGTCCAGCCCCTCGATAAAATATTCCCGTGGCAACCCCAGCCGCAACCCTTTGACCCCCTTGCCCAGGTCCGCCGTGAAATCCGGCACGGGTTCATCCAGTGACGTGGAGTCTTGTGCATCAACGCCGCAAAATGCGTTAAGAAGCAGGGCACTGTCGCGTACGGTCTTGGTCAGCGGACCGACCTGGTCGAGGGACGATGCAAAGGCCACCAAACCGTAACGCGACACCCGGCCGTACGTCGGTTTGAAGCCGACGCAACCGCAAAGCGCTGCGGGTTGCCGGATGGAACCGCCGGTGTCTGAGCCGAGCGCGGCGAAACTTGCATCGGCGGCCACCACCGCCGCTGAACCGCCGCTCGAACCACCGGGCGTGCGGGTAAGGTCGTATGGGTTCCGGCTCGGCCCGAAGGCCGAGTTCTCCGTGGATGAGCCCATCGCAAACTCGTCCATGTTGGTACGCCCGAAAGGCACGGCGCCCGCTGTGCGCAACCTTGCAATCACCGTTGCGTCATAAGGCGCACGGTAACCAGAGAGGATTTTGGAGCCGCAACTGCAGGGTTGACCCTTCACGCTGATCACGTCCTTGATCGCGATCGGCACCCCGCCAAGCGGTTGGCTCAGGTCGGCCTGTTCAGCATCGCGAACCGCCTGGTCCAGGTCATGCGACAGGTAACCGTGGATCTTTGCATCCACTTCGTCGATGCGCTCGGCCAACGCGCGCACCGCTTCTACCGGGCTCACTTCCCTGCTTACCAGTCGAGCCCGAAGCTCATGCACGTCAAAGCGGAAAAGGTCGTCCACGGTTATTCCAGGACTTTGGTTACAACAAATAACCCTTGTGCCTGGCGGGGTGCGTTGGCCAGGGCGTCCGCCTTCGCCAAGCTCGGTCGGACCTCATCCGATCGGAAAATGTTGAACAAAGGAAAGCTGTGGGCAGTCGGTTCAACACCGTTGACGTCAAGCTGGTTAAGACGTTCCACATGCTCCAGCACATGGCCGAGCTGCGCTTGAAAGGTGGCCGTCTCTTCCGTGGTCAACTGAATGCGGGCAAGGTCACTCAGGTAATGGACATCAAACTTTTCTGAACTCATTCAACGGTGCTGGTTCATAGGTGTTTGATCAGGTGCATCACCAGGAATAACACGACGGCACCCGCCACCATCACCGCCATCAGCATCACGGCCAGCCGCATCCGGGCAGCCCGGCGCTGCGCCCGACGAGGCCGGCGCGGGCGAGTAACCGACGGATCTTCGTTGTGACGCCCATCGTGCAACACGTCCGGTGAATCAAAAGCACTTCGCCGGGTGTTCGCCAGCAGCCAGCGTTGTTCCCGTTGGCGTTCCAGTGCCTGTTCCGCGAGTTGGGGCGCTTCCGAGATCAGTCGTTCCAGGTCCGCCATCTCCCGCCGCACCGCCTGCTCCTGCTGCGACAATTCCTGTTGCCTGGAGGTGATCGGCGACCCGGAAAACCGTTTTCGTGCCATCTTTGCCATCTCTGCTCCTAGCCGCCGTGCACCACCAGGAAGATCACCAGGGCGATCATCCCAAACACCACCAACGGCAACGTGAACGCAAATCCACGCTTCAGCCACGTCACAAAGCTCGCTTCGGTGCCCACGCCGTAACCGCCGTAGTCCGAAGCCGTCGCCGGTTCAATGATTTCTCCATCCGACTTGGCGTTGATTTTTGTGATGGATTTGTTGAACTCTGCCCGCGCATCGTCGACCGCGCTGAGGCTTTTGCTCAACTCTTTATGAAGGTCCGCGTTGTTCCAGTTCTTCGGATTGATGCGCTCAAGAAATTCCAGGTGCTGCATGAAGGCGGTGTTCGTGCCCCGCAGTTGTTCCACTTTTTTCTCAGCCTCATAGGTCTCCCGTTCGATCACCACGATTGACCGGCTGAGTTTTTCGATCATTTCCGCCCGGCCCCGCTCCAGCTCTTCCTGGCGGCGGCTTAACTCCTCCAGTTCACGCTTTTGGCGTTCAATCGTTTCCTGTTGGCGTTTCAGGTGCAGCAGCTGCTCCTGGGCACGCTGCACCTGGTTGTCCAGCTGTTCCGGCGGGACCGATTGTTGCTCGGCAACGTCTGCATACGGCTCTCTTACAGGTTCCGCCATGACCCTTCATTCTTAGGAAATTGGTCCATCCCGCAACGAAAATCTGCCTTGGAGCGAAAGGAAATGCAGACGCTGGTTTCAGCGCCCCAGCCCGCCCATCAGCGCCGCCCCGGCCCGCGCCGCCCTGTGCCAGCTGCGGCCGGCCACCTGGCGGATAAATTCCCGGCGGACATTGCCCTCGATCGGTTCGGCCGCCTGATGGCAGGCCCGCGCAAAATCCTCCGCCGACTTGCACAACGTGAGGCCGTGCCAGGCCCGGTCAGGCAGGCTGCCAACCGGGGTGGCCACCACCGGACGGCCTGCGCAGAGGTATTCCTGCACCTGAACGGGAAGGCAATGCTCCATCGACGGCAGTTGCCGAAACGGGAGAATGCAAGCCTCCACGCCGCGAAGGTAATTCGGCAGTTGCTCGTAGGGACGCGGCCCCAGCCAGAAAAGGTTTTCTCGCCGTGGCAGGCTTTCCGGGGCGACCCGGATCACCGGGCCGACCATGATCATGTTTAGTCCAAAGGTCGCTTCAGCTACCCTGTCCAGCAACCCAAGGTCCAACCGTTCGTCAATGACGCCGAAATAAAGGAGGTTCGGCCTGACAATGAAACGGCTGTCGTACGGCACGGGCGTGTCCGTCCGCATCGCTTTCAGAAAATGCCTGGGGTCGACACCGTCCTCTAAAAGGTGCTGCCGGCCGCGGCACCATGAACCAAAATGGGCCTGCTGCCGGGGCGTGCGAAAAACAACCGCATCCGCCTGCTGCAACGCCGCTTTCGTCCACCCCGTTTCCTGGTGATCGTACCGGGCCGGCGGATCGAACACAACGGTTGGAGGCAACGGCCTGGCTTTCAACAACACAACGACCGCCGCGTCTTCCACCCAGTAAATCGAACTTTCGAGTCCGAGGGATGACCCCGCAAATTCGGCCTCGACCCGGCCCAGCAACGCCGCCGCGGCACCTTCAACGTCATACGATTGCGGCGTGCTAAACTGGAAGCGGTACAGAAACGGCGCATCGGGCAGGGCCTCCGTCCGGTGCTCTGCCTGACTCGGTGAAAAAACCCGTTTCACGGGATCGACAAACCATACCTGCCGATCTTTGGCCCATTCCCGGGCCAGGTGGTGAAGGCGGGTGCGCACCATTCCCCACGGCTGGTGGGCGCACACGATAACCGGCCGTTCCTTCGGTTCCACGTGCCTGCGGGCCACGGTTTCCGGTCCAGCCACCGAAACGGCGTTCAGCAGCCGGTCGGACACGCTCCCGACCGCTTCATCTCCCTTTTCGATAAGGTGCCGGTAAGTTGTGGTAAGGCCAGTAGGCCGCCGGATCAGTTCGCCAGATTCCGCCCTGCTTAACCCGAACACGCCCACGGGATGAATGTGCCCGGTCTGATGCAGCATGGCCCCGTCCCAGTCCAGGTGGTCGATCAAGGGCCACCACGTGAAACCGATGCACGGGAACCCGTCCGCGCGCAAATGGCGGATGTCGCCGATGCACCGGTTGAGCCAATCATGCCTTTCCTCGTCGGTTCCGGCCGCACTGGTTTCGGTCACCATGAAAGGGAGGTGGTACCGGCGCCAGTAATCTTGGGCGGCACGGTAAAGTCCCCAGGGTTTGGTTGCGGCCCGTTGGCGGTAATAGCCTTCCGGGTTCGTGTAGACCTCCACTTCCGTGTGGAAGTAGTAATCGAGCCCGATCACATCGACCGTCTGCGCGTGGCGTTGCAGCCAATGCAGGTCGTAGGAGGGAAAGCCGTGGTGAACCAGCCAGTGGTGGAGGGCGTGCTTCTGGTCCACCCGGCCGAGAACCAGATCCAACACCACGTGCCGGCGTTCCATCCGGCGTGCCACGTCCGCCCCCAACGATTCCACCAGATGCGGGCTCGTGGTTTCATCCGAATCCGGCTCATCGGTCATGGCCACCTCCAGGGAATCACAAATGATGATCTCTACTTCCCCCATGGAGTCACGAAGGGCTCGGATGGAACGCGAGAGCGCCTGCGCCAGTCGCGACAACACCAGCATGTACGTCCGCAACCCCACCCCGTGCGGCGGCCATAGTCCGGCGTCCCCCCCAAAGTACGCCGTCGTTAACGGCTCATTGATCGGACAGACGCTCGCCACGGCCGGGTGCCCGCGGTAACGCGCCCCGAACGCCCGGGCGAACGTTTCCAAAGCTTCGGGAAACCCCACGTCGCCGAATGCGTCGGGGAGCCACGTGGGCACACCAAAATGCACAAGATCGATGATCAGGTGAATGCCGGCGGCAGAGGCCGCGTCAAAATGCTCGTCGCACCAGGACCAATCCCAGGTGTCGGGCTGGGGTTGAATGGTTTGCCAAGGAACGGAGTAACGAAGCCAATGACATTTGAGGACAGTCGCAGCGAGTTCAAAATCTTTACGCCAGAACTGGTCA